>JBEKNW010000039.1:0-26136 GCA_049522435.1 Xanthobacteraceae bacterium | reverse complement strand
ATTCGGATAATCTCGCTCATGGACGGCTCCCCTGTTTGAGATCGATGACGACCTCATTCTGGCACATCGATGCCGTCGGGGGCCGTCCACCCCAACAGGAAGCGCGTTCTGGAGCTGAGCTGTGGCGTTGGTTCGCTGCAGCAAGTGCCGTGGTGGAACGCCGGTAGGCGTGCGCGCTCCGCTGAGCGCGAGCCGCGCCCGTATGGCGCGGAGGTTTGGACTATTGCGCCTGCCGGCGTTCCGCTTCCTTTTTATTTGACGGGCATGATCGTGATGGAAGCCGGTGCCACCGCCGGCCAAGTCTGACGGGATCATGCTCTGAAGGGGTTTTTTGCGATTGGAGCATTTTCAGGAAAAGTGGATACCGGTTTTCCGTAGAAAATGCGACCAAACAAAGAATCTAGAGCATGATCAGTTTCCACCGGAACTGAACATGCTCTAGCGTTGGCAAAACTCGGGCGCACACGCGTCGCGAGAATGCAGTTGCTTTATCCGCCCCGCTTCGCGGCGGCGGTCAGGAAGTCACGCCGCATGGCCCGCAACAATCGCACGCGAGCCACCAAACGCGTCGAACGCCTCGGCGAGCCGGCGCAGCACGGTCGCCGGCTCGGTGGCGGTGAGCACGCGGCTGCGGTTCGCCTTGAGCAGATGCGCCGGCGCGCCCGCGGTTGCCGCGGCGGCATCGAGCGCCCAGCCAAGATGCTTGCGCGCGTGGCGCAGCCCGATATTGAGGCCGTAATGCGCGAGCATTTCGCCGTAGAGCGCGCTGATGAGCGCGAGCTGTTCGCCGAGCGCGGGCGGTGGCTCGCGTTTGCCGGTCTTAAGATAGCGCGCGAGTTGGCCGGGAAACCACGGCCTGCCCTGGGCGCCGCGGCCGACCATCACGGCATCCGCCTTGGACGCCGCAAGCGCCGCGTCGGCGTCGCAAAAACTTTCGATGTCGCCATTGACGATGACGGGGATCGACACGCTTTCCTTGACGGCGCGCACCGCCGCCCAGTCGGCGCGCCCTTTGTAGAACTGGCAGCGCGTGCGGCCATGCACGGTGACGAGGCGCACGCCGGCCCGTTCGGCCCGCTGCGCAAGCTCGGGCGCGTTGCGCGTAAAATCATTCCAACCGAGCCGCATTTTCAGCGTCACCGGCACGCGCACCGCTTGCACCACCGCCTCGATCAGCGTGAGCGCATGCTCGAGGTCGCGCATCAGCGCCGACCCCGACGCGCCGTTGGTGACGTGCTTTGCCGGGCAACCCATGTTGATGTCGATGATCGCGGCGCCGGCGCCCTCGGCAATGCGTGCCCCTTCGGCCATCCAGCGGGCTTCGCAGCCGGCAAGCTGGACGACGTGCAGTCCCGCACCCTGGCCTTTGACGCGCCGCCGGGCGCTGCGCTTGCCTTCGGCGAGCGCCGCACATGCAGTCATTTCCGAGATGACAAGACCCGCGCCCAGCGCTCCGGCCAGGCGCCGGAACGGCGCATCAGTGACCCCCGACATCGGCGCCAACAGCACCGCATTTGGCAGCAGGATCGGGCCGATGGCGATGCTTTGCACGGGCGTCTTCACGATTCACGCCGCATCCGCGGGTCGTACCCGGAATTACGGTGAGTGCACTTATTTGTTCGCGTAGGTGGGAATTAAGTGCACCGTAATCCAGCTGTCACCGTAATCCCAGCACGTACCTGGTCAAATCCCGAGTATGCGCCGCGATGACCGAGAAGTGATCTTCATCGCCACTAGGACGGAAAATCACCGATCGGCGGACGTTGGCGGGAACCTCCGACGCGCCCACCGGATCGAGCATCGCCACCAGTTGGACCGGGACGCCCGCTTGGCCGAGTTCCGCGGCCATGGCCGTGGCGGCGGCGCCGCCGAACGAGTGACCGACAATCATAATCGAGCGCAGCCGCCCGCTCTTGTATTGCTGGATCGCGTCTCGCGCGAGCTCCGGCCAGTCGCCATAATTTCTGACCGTCGTCGGAATGCCGCGCCGTCCCATGTTGCTGCCAAATTCGCTGAGCCCCGGCGAGTTGTTGCCCAAGCCGAGCAGCACATAGAGGTGCGCGGCTCCCCGCGGCTTTGAACCGATGTGAGCGCGGGATTGGCCGTAGCTATGACCGGGCCACGCAAAACATGCAGACGCGACCAGCGCCACGCCCATCACCACAACACGCCACGACGACATAAGCCGAGATCCCCCAGATGACTTCCGAACCGGCTCAAGCATTGGCGCTTTTCCGGCCTTCCTGCAAGACCGACGTGCGGTGTGCAGGACTGCCAGCTCTCGGGCAACTCGATTGGAATTACGAAATTACGCAGCGAGCGGTGGCGGGTCGCTCAACCCACCCTACATTGTAATCATGCCCGCCGCGGTCCGCGACAATCCCGCCCTCTCCCGCTTCGAGCTGGATGCCAACGGCGTGACGGCGGTGGCGAATTACAAGATCGCGGACGGCGTGATCACGTTCACGCATACGGAAGTGCCGCCGCAAGCGCGCGGCGGCGGTACCGCTTCCCGCCTCATTGCGGGCGCGCTCGAAGCGGCGCGGGCGCGCGGGCTGAAAGTCGTGGCGCACTGCTCGTTCGTGCGCGCCTACCTTGCGAAGCATCCGGAATTTCAGGATCTCCTGGCGTAGGAGATCACAGCCTCATGACCGGCCGCTTCCCTTTCCCCGCCTTCTCGCTCGGCACTTTCACCAGCGCCTCGCCGTGCAAAACCACCTCGCCGTCGACCGCGCACAGGCAGGACAGCCGCGCGCGGGATTTTTCCGGGATCAGCTCGGCCACGGTGACGGTGACGATGACCGTATCGCCGATCTTCACCGGGGCGCGAAAATTCAGCGTCTGCGAGATGTAGACCGCGCCGGGGCCGGGCAGCCGCGTGCCGAGCACCGCCGAGATCAGGCTCGCGGTGTAGAGCCCGTGCGCGATCCGCTTGCCGAATAAGGTTTTGGCCGCGAAATGCTCCGATAGATGGATCGGATTGCGATCGCCGGTGAGCTGGGCGAAGCCGACGACGTCGGACGAGGCGACGGTTTTCGTGAGCCGCTCGGTCATGCCGACCGAGAGGTCTTCGAAGAACAAAGTGCGCAACGGCGGCAGGTTCATCGGCGCATTGGACCCCGCCGGCCGGTCGCTGGCAAGCTGGACATCGCGGCCGGGATTGGCGAAAGAACATTTGGCGAAGGAACATTAAGCGCACAGCGAAAGAGCCATGGTCGATCTCACCCGCATCACGGCCGGCCTCGCCGGAACGGCGCAACTCCTGGTCGGGCCCGAGCATACGGCCTCTTTTGTCGGCTCGGGGCGCATTGCCGTGCTGGCGACGCCGGTGATGATCAACCTCATCGAGGCGGCCGCGCTCAACGCGGTCGAACACCTGCTTCCCGTCGGCCATCAGAGTCTCGGCATCCACCTCGACGTCAGCCACGTCGCGGCGACGCCGGTCGGATTGCAGGTCACCGCGACCGCCGAGGTTTTGCGCGTGGAGGGCCGCACCATCACCTTCCGCGTCGACGCCCGCGACGAGGTCGAGCCGATCGGCGGCGGCACCCACAAGCGGGTGGTCGTCAGCGTGGCGCGCTTCGACGAACGCGTGCAGCGCAAGGTGCGCGGCGATAGGTGACGGTTTGCAGCAAAATGGAGGTTATCGCCGCGCGCGGCCGACAAACCAGCCGATCAGGAACAGGACAATGGCGGCGACGGCGGCGATGATGGCTCGCTTGATGTGAATATGATCCGAGCCCGTGATGTAACCCGGCATGAATGTCGGCAATGAGCCGGCCGGCATCAGGAAATACATCACAGCGGCGATGACGCAAACAATGGCGAGAAGATAGGCGAGCATTCTCATTGAACGTTTTCCCTTGTCACGAGAATCGGCACATCCCATGCGGGTTAGTGAGTGAGCACCTGAGCCTTGGCGCGGTCACGACCCGCGTTTCGTGGAAAGAAGGTAACCCCCGAACGTCACTGCTTCGGCGGCGGCGGTGGCGGCGGCGCGGCGGGCGCGGCGGCGGCTCCCCGCGGTTCGTCTTTGTTGGACATGCATTTTTTCATAAAGGAATTACGTGCCGGGCCCTGAAGCTTCTGGTCGTCAGCCCCAAACTTGCAGGTCGCCATTTTGTCTTTTGTCGTGAGCGCAAAGGACTGCGCACTCGGCAGCATCACAGCCAGCATTGCGGCAATTACGGCGTATCGAAGCATGGCAGGACCCCCTGAATCAGCCGAGCCATCTTAGCACTGATCCGGCCCCGGCAGGCAATGCGCGCCCGGTCACTTCGGGCAGCGATAGAGGGTCGCCGTGTAGGTCTTGTTACCATCGACGAAGTCGACCGTATTGTTGGGCTTCATCGTAAAGGTGATGTCGCCCATGAGCGGTCCGGCAGGAAACTTGCATTCGACGTGCGCCTTGACGCTCTTGCCGTCCTGCTTCGTGTCCAGGAACGTGCAGACGCCGACCTTGGAGTCGATCTCCTGGGCCGAGATCTTCACCTGAAGCTCGGCGGGATCGCTGCCATCGCCTTTGCAGGGGACATTCTGCGTGTAGCTTCCGATGAGCGGAAAGTCGTCTCCCGCCAGAGCCGCGCTGGCGCCCGTGATAAGGGCAAGAGTGATGCAGCAGATAAGTGGATGGACGATTTTCACGACGATCACCCGACCTTTTGCAGCCGCTGCCCCGGCGTAGATTGTAGCCAATGTCCGCCAGCGAGCCAATCGGGTCGGCGGGATTTCCCCGCGCTGTGTCCTGCCAATCACGTGCGCGCGCCGGCGCCTTTCATGAGCGGCCCCCCTGGAATTTCCCGCGACCCGATCCGAACTATACGGGACGGGGTCGCACAGCAGGAGATGAACGATGGCATCGATCAGGCGCGAAGCGACGGCGATCTGGACCGGCGCGGGCAAGGACGGGCAAGGGACCTTGACGACCCAGAGCAACACGCTGCGAGAGACGCCCTACTCGTTCGCCACACGGTTCGGCGACCGGGTGGGCACCAATCCGGAAGAGCTGATCGCCGCCGCTCATGCCGGATGCTTCAATATGGCGCTGGCGTTCCGCCTCGCCGGCGCCGGTCACGCGCCCGAACGGTTGCGGACCAGGGCGGATCTGTCGATGACGCAAGACGACGCCGGATGGCGCATCGCCGCAGTCACGCTCAATCTGAGCGCCAAAGTGCCGGGGCTTGGCCGCGACGAATTTCAAAAACTCGCCGACGAGGCCAAGGCGACTTGCCCGGTCTCGAAAGTCCTCAACGCCGAAATCACGCTGAAGGCGGAATTGGAATAAAAGCGCAAGACGCACGCATAAAAAGCGGCGCCCAGATCGGGCGCCGCGCTATTGTCTTTAGTCTGCGCGCTCAGTGCGCGGTGAGCCCGGAGGAGTCCTCTTCCACGATGGCCTCGGGCACGTCGACGGGTTTCGCCGTCGCCTCCTCCCAGACGATCGCCTCCGGCATGCGCACCAGCGCGCGCGTCAGCGCCTCGTCCATGCGCGAGACCGGGATGATGTCGAGCCCGCTCTTGATGCTGTCGTTGATCTCGACCAGATCCTTGGCGTTCTCTTCCGGAATGAGCACGGTCTTGATGCCGCCGCGATGGGCGGCAAGCAGCTTTTCCTTCAAGCCGCCGATCGGCAGCACACGGCCGCGTAACGTGATCTCGCCGGTCATGGCGACGTCGCGATGCACCGGAATGCCGGTCATCACCGAAACGATCGCGGTCACCATGGCGACGCCGGCGGACGGACCATCCTTGGGCGTCGCGCCCTCCGGCACGTGCACGTGGATGTCGCGTTTGTCGAACGCCGGCGGCTCGATGCCGAAGGCCACCGCCCGCATGCGCACGTAGGACGCGGCTGCGGAGATCGATTCCTTCATCACGTCGCGCAGATTGCCGGTGACCGTCATTTTGCCCTTGCCGGGCATCATGGCCGCTTCGATGGTCAGGAGCTCGCCGCCGACGTCGGTCCAGGCCAGGCCGGTGACCACGCCGACTTGGTCCTTGTCCTCGACCTCCCCGTAGCGGAATTTCGGCACACCGAGATAATCGGCAAGCACCTCGTCGGTGACTTGCACCGACTCCTTCTTCGAGATGATGAGCTCCTTCACCGCCTTGCGGATCAGCGTCGAAAGCTCGCGCTCGAGATTGCGCACGCCCGCTTCGCGGGTATAGCGGCGAATGATCGTGAGCAACGCGCCGTCATCGATCGACCACTCCTTCGGCTCGAGGCCGTGCTTGACGGTCGCGTGCGGGATCAAGTGCTTGCGCGCGATCTCCACCTTCTCGTCCTCGGTATAGCCGGCGATGCGGATGATCTCCATGCGGTCCATCAAGGGCGGCGGAATGTTGAGCGTATTCGCCGTGGTGATGAACATCACGTGGGAGAGATCGTAATCGACCTCCAGATAGTGATCGTTGAACGCATGGTTCTGCTCAGGGTCGAGAACTTCGAGCAGCGCCGATGACGGATCGCCGCGGAAGTCGGCGCCCATCTTGTCGACCTCGTCGAGCAGGAAGAGCGGGTTCGAGGTCTTCGCCTTGCGCATCGACTGGATGACCTTGCCCGGCATGGAGCCGATATAGGTCCGCCGATGGCCGCGAATCTCCGCCTCGTCGCGCACGCCGCCGAGCGAGACGCGCACGAACTCGCGTCCCGTCGCCCGCGCGATCGACTTGCCGAGCGAGGTCTTGCCCACGCCCGGAGGGCCGACCAGGCACAGGATCGGTCCGGTCAGCTTGTTGGCGCGCTGTTGCACCGCCAGGTATTCGACGATGCGTTCCTTGACCTTCTCCAGACCGTAATGGTCGGCCTCGAGGATCTGCTCGGCCAGCGTCAGGTCCTTTTTGACCTTAGATTTCTTGTTCCATGGGATCGAGAGCAGCCAGTCGAGATAATTGCGCACGACGGTGGCTTCGGCCGACATCGGCGACATCTGCCGCAGCTTCTTGAGCTCGTGCTGCGCCTTCTCGCGCGCCTCCTTCGAGAGCTTCGTCCGCTTGATCTTCTCCTCGATCTCGGCAAGCTCGTCCTTGCCGTCCTCGTCGCCGAGCTCCTTCTGGATCGCCTTCATCTGCTCGTTGAGGTAGTACTCGCGCTGCGTCTTCTCCATTTGGCGTTTGACGCGCGTGCGGATGCGCTTCTCGACCTGCAGCACCGAGATTTCGCTCTCCATCAGCCCGAGCACCTTCTCCAGCCGTTCGGTGACGATGGGCGTCTCCAGGATCAGCTGCTTGTCGGGAATCTTGACCGCGAGGTGCGAGGCGACGGTGTCGGCAAGCTTGGCGTAATCGTCGATCTGCTGGACCACGCCGACGACCTCGGGCGACACCTTCTTATTGAGCTTCACGTAGCCCTCAAACTCGTTGACGACCGAGCGGGCCAGTGCTTCGGCCTCGACCTGATCGCCCGAGGAATCCGCGATCACGACCGCCTCGGCCTCGTAATAGTCCTCGCGATCGGTGTATTGCTTCACCTGAGCGCGGGCGGCGCCTTCCACCAGCACTTTGACCGTGCCGTCCGGCAGCTTCAGCAGCTGCAGCACGCTCGCGAGCGTACCGATGCCATAGATGGCGTCCGTCGCCGGATCGTCGTCGGAAGCATTCTTCTGCGTCGCGAGCAGGATGAACGTATCCGAGCGCATCACCTCTTCGAGCGCCTTGATCGACTTCTCGCGTCCGACGAAGAGAGGAACGATCATGTGCGGGAAGACAACGATGTCCCGCAACGGCAGCACCGGATACGCCCGGCTCTCACCGGTCAGCGGCGGCTTTGGCTTGGCGGCACTTGTCATGGCCCCACGTCCTTATTGTTGTGCACGTCCATCGAGACCCGCAGGATGCGCTGTCGCAACGGACTGCCGTGTGGCCGGGAAGGGGTTTTCGGACGGTGACCTGTCCGCACCCAAAGGGCGGGTATGAAACCCTGCCCGGAGTAGTTTGCGCGATCTTTCGTACCCTCTTTTCAATCGCCCACTATAGGTGGCGTTGCAGCACGAGCGTGTCAAGAAAGGCGGATTTTCCGAAATAAAGGCCGTATCGCGAAGCCGCAGCGATCCGCTGCGCGCCGAATCGGGGATGCCGGCGCCCGGCACTCAGGCGCTCGCGCCGCCGGCGTCCCCGGCGCGATCGGAGCGGTCGGCATAGATGTAGAGCGGCCGGGCCGCGCCTTCGACGACCTCTCGCGAGATCACCACCTCCTCGACGCCTTCGAGGCTCGGTAGATCGAACATGGTGTCGAGCAAGATGCTCTCCATGATCGAGCGCAGCCCGCGCGCCCCGGTCTTGCGGTCGATGGCCTTGCGCGCGATCGCCGAAAGGGCCTCGTCGGCAAGGGTGAGGTCCACCGTCTCCATCTCGAACATGCGCTGGTATTGCTTCACCAGCGCATTCTTGGGCTCGGTGAGGATGCGCTTGAGGGAGGGCTCGTCGAGATCCTCCAACGTCGCGACGACGGGAAGCCGGCCGACGAATTCCGGAATGAGACCGTACTTCAACAAATCCTCCGGCTCGACGTCGCGGAAGATCTCGCCCTGCTTGCGGTCCTCAGGTGCCATGACCTTGGCGCCGAAGCCGATCGAGGTGGAACGACCCCGCGCGGAAATGATCTTTTCCAGGCCGGAGAAAGCGCCGCCGCAGACGAACAGGATGTTCGTGGTGTCGACCTGGAGAAATTCCTGTTGCGGATGCTTGCGGCCGCCCTGTGGCGGCACGCTCGCGATCGTGCCTTCCATGATCTTGAGGAGCGCCTGTTGGACGCCCTCCCCCGACACGTCGCGGGTGATCGAGGGATTGTCGGACTTGCGCGATATCTTGTCGATTTCGTCGATATAGACGATGCCGCGCTGCGCGCGCTCGACGTTGTAGTCCGCCGACTGCAGCAACTTCAAAATGATGTTCTCGACGTCCTCGCCGACATAACCGGCTTCCGTCAGCGTGGTGGCGTCCGCCATGGTGAAGGGCACGTCGAGGATGCGCGCCAGGGTCTGCGCCAGCAGAGTCTTGCCGGAGCCCGTCGGCCCGATCAGCAGAATGTTCGATTTCGCCAGCTCGACATCGTTGTGCTTGCTCTGGTGGTTGAGCCGCTTGTAGTGATTGTGAACGGCGACCGAAAGCACCTTCTTGGCGTGATCCTGACCGATCACGTAGTCATCGAGAACCTTGCGGATTTCCCGCGGCGTCGGAATGCCGTCGCGCGACTTCACCAGCGAGGACTTGTTCTCCTCGCGGATGATGTCCATGCACAGCTCGACGCATTCGTCGCAGATGAAGACGGTCGGCCCGGCGATCAGCTTGCGCACTTCGTGCTGGCTCTTGCCGCAGAACGAGCAGTAGAGCGTGTTCTTGGAATCGCCGCCGCCAACCTTGCTCATTCCCGTCTCCGTCTTCACCGCGAGGGGAGCCGTGTGACCCTCGATACCTTACTAACTATCGCGCTAAAAAACCGTAGCACCGTCCGCGTTCTGCGCCCGAACAAGACGTCACAGTGACAATACCCAGTCACTTTGCACAAGCCTGCATGCTAATGGCGTGCCAATCAAGAATCTATTAACGATAACGCGAGTTTGAACGGGTGTGCTTTCTGGAACACACCGCCGGGAAAACGCTTGACCCCGGCCTGGACCGCTTTGGGCCGACGAATCACCCACCCGCGCCACTTCCGGGTTCATACCTTGGCAAGGACCGGTTCGGACTTGAGGGAGGGCTCCTCCGGCCGCTTCTCGATCACCTTGTCGATAAGGCCGAAATCCTTGGCCATCTCGGCGGTCAGGAACATGTCGCGTTCGAGCGCATCCTCGATCTTCTTCAGCGGCTGCCCGGTATGCTTCACGTAGATTTCGTTCAACCGCCGCTTCAGGTTCAGGATTTCCTGGGCGTGGAGCATGATATCGGTGGCTTGGCCTTGGAACCCGCCGGAAGGCTGATGCACCATGATGCGGGCATTGGGCAGGGCAAAACGCAGGTCCTTGCCGCCGGCCGCGAGCAGGAGCGAAGCCATGGAAGCGGCCTGGCCGGTACACAGGGTCGACACCGCCGGGCGGACGAATTGCATCGTGTCATAGATCGCCAGGCCCGAGGTCACGATCCCGCCTGGCGAATTGATGTACAGCGAGACTTCCTTCTTCGGGTTCTCGGCCTCGAGAAACAGGAGCTGGGCGATGACCAGCGAGGCCATGCCGTCCTCGATCGGCCCGGTGATGAAGATGATCCGCTCCTTGAGCAGCCGGGAGTAAATGTCGTAGGCTCGCTCCCCGCGGTTGGTCTGTTCGACCACCATGGGGACGAGATATTGCATGTAAGTATCCTTTGGGTCGCGCATGGGGGTCACCTGTCAGGGCTAAGTCTTGGTCTCTAAGTCTTGGGCTCTAAGTCTTGGTCTCAACGTGCTCGCACAATTTGGCTGAGTCGGGTTCAGCTTGTCGAAAGCGCCGTGCGACCGGGCACGGCCACCTAATCGGTTATGCAGCTATCGCAGATATGTGCGGAAGTCCCCGCGACAAGACGCCCAACCGGGTTGGGAGCACGTTGGGACCAAATCGGCACCCTTACTCCTCGTCTTCCTTGAACAACTCATCCCGCGACACCTGCTTCTCCGTGACCTCGGCAAGCTCGATCAGGAAGTCGACCACCTTGTCTTCGAACATGGGCGCGCGCAAGGCGGCGAGCGCCCCGGGATTCTTGCGGTAATAGTCCCACACCTGCTGCTCCCGCCCGGGAAGCTGGCGCGCCTGTTCGACCACGGCCGCGGTCAACTGCTCGTCGGTGACCTTGATATTGTTTCTTTCGCCGATCTCCCCGATGACAAGACCGAGTCGCACCCGCCGCTCGGCAATGGTGCGGTATTCGGCCCGCGCCGTTTCCTCGGTCGTTCCTTCGTCGGTGAAGGTTCGGCCCTGCTCCTTGAGGTCCTTCTCGATCGTGGACCAGACGGTGTTGAATTCCTGCTCAATGAGGCTCGGCGGCGGCTCGAACTTGTGGCGCTCATCGAGCTGATCGAGCAGCGCGCGCTTGAGCTTCTGGCGCGATGCTGCCGCATGCTCGCGCTGGGTGCGCTCCCTGACCGCGTCCCTGAGCTTCGCCAGCGACTCCAATCCGAGGGTCTTGGCGAAGTCGTCATCGATCGTGACCGCGCCGGGCGCTTCCACCGCCTTCGCCGTGACCGCAAAGGTCGCGTCCTTACCGGCAACCGCTGTCGCCGGGTAGTCGTCGGGGAATTTGACGTCGAAGGTCCGGCTTTCGCCGGCTTTGAGGCCCACAAGATGGTCCTCGAACGCCGGGATAAATCGGCCCGCGCCAAGGAGCACCGGGACATCCTCGCCGGTGCCCCCCTCGAACGGCGTCCCGTCGATCGTACCCTGAAACGATAGGGTGACCCGATCGCCCTTTTCCGCCCCTTCGGTCTTGGCGATGAACGGCCGGTTCTGTTCGGCGATCGTCTGCAAAGTTTGATCGATCTCGGCGTCGGTCACCTCGGCCGTGAGCCGTGTGAGCTTGATGGTCTTGAAATCGGCGAGCGTGATCGATGGCACGATCTCGATCTCCACCGTGTAGGCAAGGTCTGATTTGCCTGCGATCACACCCTCGACTGCACCCTCCTCGGAAGGGAGCACCACCTTGGGCTCGGTGGCGAGCTTGAATCCGTGATCGGTGACGATCTTGCTGTTGGCTTCGCGTACTGCCGCCTCGATCACTTCGGCCATGGCCGACTTGCCGTAGAGGCGCCTGAGATGCGCAATCGGCACCTTGCCGGGCCGGAAGCCCCGCAGCTGCACGCGGCCCTTGAGGTCATCGAGCCGCTCATTGACCCGCGCCTCAAGGTCAGTCGCGGCGACGACGACGCGATATTCGCGCTTGAGGCCGGCGGCGGCAGTTTCAGTCACTTGCATCGGCATTACTCTTCACGGCCCGAGGTCGAGCGCATCTCGGTCAAGTTTTGGAAAAGACCGCCCGGCTGGTGCGGGCGGAGGGACTCGAACCCCCACGACTTTCGTCACGGGAACCTAAATCCCGCGCGTCTACCAATTCCGCCACGCCCGCGACAGGAGGCTGTTTCGGCGGCGCGGCTTATATCACGCGCGACACGCGGGACACTATAAAAATAGCCACGAAGCCACAGCTGGCAAAGTGCTGCCCCTCAACACGAGTCGACGCTGCGATCACTCAAGAAGCGCGCGGTACACGCGCGGGAGCATTTCCGGCAAATCCTCCGAGATGAGGCCGGGGCCCGCCGCAACGGCGGCTTCGCCATGCAGCCAGACCGCCGCTGAAGCGGTCTCGAAGGCCGGCATGTCTTGCGCGAGCAGGCCGGCCGCCATCCCGGTCAGCACATCGCCGGCGCCCGCGGTCGCGAGGTATGGCGGCGCGTTGGCGGCGATCGCCGCCCGTCCGTCCGCGGCCGCGACAACGGTATCGGCTCCCTTGAGGAGCACGACCGCCCCGGTGATCTGCGCTGCGAGCCGCGCTCTTTCGAGCTTCGATCCTACTTTAGTTCGTTCGTCCAAGGCTGCAAAATAACGATAAAATTCTCCTTCGTGTGGTGTCAGGATCGTAGCTTGGCCGCGCCGCCGCAGGAGCGCTTGGGCGAGCCTCTGAGGATGGCTCGAAAAGCTGGTGATCGCATCGGCGTCAAGCACTACGGCGCGCTCGCCCGAAAGCGTCGCCAGAACGAGTTCACAGGTTGCCTCTCCCACGCCCACTCCGGGACCAATCGCGAATGCGTTCAACCGGCGATCGGCAAGAAACTTCGTCAGCTCGCTGGCGCCATCGACCGGCCGCACCATCACGGCGAGGTTCGCCGCGGCATTGACAGCCAGCGCCTCGCGCGGGCTCGCGATGGTGACCAAGCCCGCTCCCGCGCGTAAGGCGCCGCGGGCCGCGAGCCGGGCCGCCCCGGTCGACCACGAAGGACCCGACGCGACGACTGCGTGCCCGCGGTCATATTTGTGTCCCGCCTCGCGCGGCAGCGGAAAATGCGCGCGCCAGAGCGCGGGAATGTTCTCGAATGTTTGCGGAGCAATTTGCGCCAGCACTGAATCGGGAATGCCGATATCGGCGATGGAGACCGCGCCGCAATAGAGTCGTCCTGGTAGAAGCAGATGCCCGGGCTTCTTGCGAAAGAAGGTGATCGTCTGCGCGGCCTTCACGGCAGTTCCCATCACTGCCCCGGACGTACCATTGATCCCGCTCGGCAGGTCCACCGCAACGATCGGCGCCGGCTGCGCGTTCATGCTCTCGATCATGGCGCGCGGTAGCCCCTCGACTGGCCGGTCGAGGCCGGCGCCGAACAGGGCGTCGATCACCACGTGGATCGTGCCGTCGATCCCCATGCCGGCGCTATCCAGTCCGGCAGGCTGCGCGGAGACGACGGGGCCCGCCCACTTTTTCGCCGCGAGCGCCGCATCGCCCTTGAGCCGAGCCGCCTCGCCCACCAGCAACACTTGTACGCGGTAGCCGCGCTCGACGAGCAGCCGCGCCGCCACAAATCCGTCGCCTCCATTGTTGCCCGGACCGGCCACAACCACAATCCGGCTACCGGCGGGATGGCGCACTCGCACGGCATCGGCGACCGCCCGCCCGGCCCGCTCCATGAGGTCGATCCCGGCCACACCGCCGGCGATCGTCTGCCGGTCGGCCTGCGCCATCTCTGCGTTGCTGAGAAGCTCAATCATGATCTGCAAGGATAGCGATTGCGGCATGGCGCGAACATTGCGCAATGCAATATATCTTGCCATGCCGCGCTGTTGACGTGACAATAGGCAATGTGCCCACTTTAGCAGCGGAGCCACTTCCTGAGCCTTTGCAGAGAGATTGCGACTATACCGTAACAGCTTGATCTGATGGTATTTTTCCTGTCTTGGCGCCCTTGGCACGGGACCTGCTAACCAAGCGTCGGCTCCAATGGTGGTTCGGCCCGCCCGGAGCCGGGAGACGAAACGCGATGAAGAAAATCGAGGCAATCATCAAGCCATTCAAACTCGATGAGGTGAAGGAGGCACTGCAGGAGGTGGGTCTGCAAGGGATAACGGTCACCGAAGCCAAGGGCTTCGGGCGCCAGAAGGGGCACACCGAACTCTACCGCGGCGCCGAATACGTGGTTGATTTTCTGCCCAAGGTGAAGATCGAGATTGTGCTTGGTGACGACATGGTCGAAAAAGCAATCGAGGCGATCCGTCGCGCCGCCCAAACCGGGCGGATCGGCGATGGGAAGATTTTCGTCTCAACTATCGAAGAAGCCATCCGGATCAGGACGGGGGAATCCGGACTCGACGCCATCTGAACCGATGGTCTGACTGCTTGCGCTTACCCGGCCACAGCAGAATTCGACCAGCGCGACGGGGCATTCACCAGCACCACGAAAGGGCACGCCTGCCATGACCACGCCGAAGAATGTCATAAAGATGATCAAAGACAGCGACGTGAAATACGCCGATTTCCGCTTTACCGATCCGCGCGGCAAATGGCAGCACGTCACCTTCGACATTTCCCAGATCGAGGAAGATACGTTCGCCGAAGGCATGATGTTCGACGGCTCGTCGATCGCGGGATGGAAGGCAATCCACGAGTCCGACATGTGCCTCATGCCGGACCCCGCATCCGCCTGTATTGATCCATTTTTCGCCGAGACGACGCTGGTGCTGGTGTGCGACGTACTCGAGCCGACGACGGGCGAGCCCTACTCTCGCGACCCGCGGGGCATCGCCAAACGCGCCGAGGGCATGGTCAAGTCCATGGGCGTCGGCGACACGATCTGTTTCGGGCCGGAGGCCGAGTTCTTCGTGTTCGACGACGTGAAGTACAAGGCGGAGCCCTACAATACCGGCTTCAAGCTCGACTCCGTGGAATTCCCGACCAACGCCGATACCGAATACGAGGGCGGCAATCTCGGCCACCGCATCTGGACCAAGAAGGGCTACTTCCCGGTGCCGCCGCAGGATTCAGCGCAGGACATGCGTTCGGAAATGCTCGCGGCCATGGCCCGCATGGGCGTGAAGGTCGAGAAGCACCATCACGAGGTCGCCTCCGCCCAGCACGAGCTCGGCCTGCAATTTTCGCCATTGACGGTGATGGCAGACCAGATGCAGATCTACAAATACTGCATCCAGCAGGTGGCGCAGGTCTACGGCAAGACGGCGTGCTTCATGCCGAAGCCCATCTATGGCGACAACGGCTCGGGCATGCATTGCCACCAGTCGATCTGGAAAGGCGGCAAGCCGGTCTTCGCCGGCAACAAATACTCGGACCTTTCCGATATCTGCCTGCAATACATCGCCGGCGTCATCAAGCACGCCAAGGCGATCAATGCCTTCACCAATCCGACGACGAACTCATATAAGCGCCTGGTGCCCGGCTTCGAGGCGCCGGTGCTGCTCGCCTATTCGGCGCGCAACCGCTCAGCGGCGTGCCGCATCCCCTATACGACGAACCCGAAGGCCAAGCGCGTCGAAGTGCGCTTCCCCGATCCGCTCGCCAACCCCTATCTGGCGTTCGCGGCGATGTTGATGGCCGGCCTCGACGGCATCAAGAACAAGTTGGATCCGGGCGAGGCGGTCGACAAGGACCTCTATGATCTGCCGCCGAAGGAGCTGAAGAAGATTCCGACCGTCTGCGGATCGCTGCGGCAGGCGCTCGAGGAACTCAACAAGGATCGCGGCTTCCTCAAGGCCGGCGGCGTGTTCGACGACGACTTCATCGACGCCTATGTGGACCTGAAGATGAGCGAGATCATCCGCTTCGAGCACACCCCGCATCCAGTCGAGTTCGAAATGTATTATTCGGCGTAAGCGTAGGCGGAGTATCCTCCCGGCATTGCAAACGCGATGCGAACTTACGGGCGCCGTCTGCTTCGGCGCCCTCTTTTTTGTGGCGCGAAATCGGCGCGCCGCCGACCGCTGCATCGACCGTCTCGACCCGGTCACGTCCGTTCATTTTGGCACGATAGAGCGCCGCATCGGCACGCGCGATAAGCATCTCGATCGGAGCGAATGGCGAGCCGCAGGCGACCCCGATGCTGACCGTCGCCGCGATTTGCCGGCCGTCGAACTCGGCGCCAGCCGCCGCGAAGGCCGATCGCACGCGCTCGGCGGCAGCACCGGCATCGGAGAGAATACCCGGCAGCATGGCAACGAATTCCTCGCCGCCCAACCGGCCGATGATGTCGTCGGCGCGCATGGTTTTCCGCACCACCGTCGCAAACAATTGCAGCGTGGCATCGCCAATGCCATGTCCAAACCGATCGTTGATCGATTTGAAGTGATCGAGGTCGAAGGCGAGGACGCTGACTGGCGCCTTGCGGCTTCGCGAGCGCCCCATGACGATGCCGGCGGCTTCGAAAAATCCGCGGCGGTTCAGCAAACCGGTAAGGGGATCGGTCGCGGCCGCCATTTTGTAGAAACGAACGGTGCGGTCCTTGGCCAGGATCAGCACGATAAAGGCGGCGCCGACGACGTAGAGCACGATCTCGATGGCGAACACCGCGATCCAGCCGGTGGCGGGCCCGCGGACGCCGTTGGCGTCGTGCGCAAGGGTCGCCAGCGCCACCGGGAAGAAAAAGATGGCCCCGTGCAGCATGGGAACGAAAATGGCGGGCCAGCGTCGGATGAGCGAGTTGCGCCGCTCGCGCCATAATTCGATAGCGGTCAGGAACGTATAGAAGGCGACGATGAGCGAGCTCAGGAGAATGTGCGACGCGGCCGAGTCGGCGAAAGCCGGGAACATGCATGCGATCAGCCAAACAGCGGCACCGAGGCACATCGCGCCCCACAGGACCGGCCGGCCGTGAAACAAGCGAGCGGCGGTCCAAATCATACCGACGGCGATGAACAGCAGGATGCTGGCGATGCCCGACGGAAGCGACGGTGCAATCACGTCGCCGAACCGCCAGATCGCGCCCGAGAATCCGCCGATCAGATAGGCCACGCCCCACCAAGCGAGCGCTTGGATGCGCTCCTGAATCCAGGCGAACAACAGGAACAGGCCGAGCAGCGACGTGACGCAGATGGCGATAACGAACAGCGTTCCGATATCGAGCGCTACCGACGCCTCGGCCAGATTCATCGACATGGAGCGGTGCTCCGATCCGGTCTATCCGGACAAATACGTATCACCGATCCGCGGGGCGCGCTGAAAGTTTGCTTTTCAGCCTTTGCCAAGTGTGTGGCATATGAAGGGGGTTTTCCGGTAAAAGGACTGAAACATGAAACAGGTTTTCCGGCAAAAAAGCTAAAAATCGCAATGACGTATTGACGGATTGCAGGGTCAGGAAGCGGCGCGCCGGCGTCGGCCGACGACGGAAGCGGACGCGCCAGCGGCGCGATCCGACCCGATAATGGGAACGATCGAGGGCGCGGCAAGCATCGTGTGCTGGATGTTGTGCGCCGCCGGCACTTCCGCCTCGACCCGATTGCGGCCAAGCTCCTTGGCCCGGTAGAGCGCGCGGTCCACGATCGAAAGCAGATCATGGATGTCGGCATGCGGATCACAACCGAGCGTGACACCGACGCTCACGCTCGGCAGCAACGCGTTGCTGCCGAAGCGCGCCGCCGCCGCCGCGAAATTTCGCCGCACCCGGTCGGCGATGGCGTAACCTTCGTCCAGGTCGCCGACCGGCAAACAGGAAGCGAATTCCTCGCCGCCGATACGGGCGAACAGCACATCAGTACCGAGCGTCGCCGTCGCCGTGCCGGCGAAGGTCTGCAGGACCGCATCGCCGACGGCATGGCCGAACCGGTCGTTGATCTGCTTGAAGTGATCGAGGTCGAAGAGCAACACGGCGAGCGGCTCGCCGTCGAACTCCTGCCGGGCGAGCAGGCTCGTGGCGCCGTCCACGAAGGCGCGGCGATTGGCGACGCCGCTCAAGGGATCGACCAGCGAATTGATCTTGTGTTTGAGCTCGGTGCGTTCCTTCGTCATGTTGAGCTGCAGGAACGCCATGACGACCGTGAACAAGAGCGTGCCGAACGCGAGCAACGCAAACGACAGCCCGCGCATCAGCGAGTCGGCGGCGAAAATCGGCAACAGCAGGGTCGCCGGCACGCGCGCCAGCAGCACCGCGGCATAGGCGAGCAACACGATGACGCAAGGCCAGCGCGACATCAGCGGCTCGTCGCATCCGCGCCACAGCTCCTCGGCCGCCAGCAACGCGAGCAGCGCCAGCATCGTCGAGACGACGACGACCCCAAGGTCGGCGTTGGCGGCGAAGGCCGGCAGGCGGCAGAGCCCCATCCAGATCGCCGGTGCGAGCAACACCCGGAGCGCGTGAACTTTGCGTCCGTCAAAGATGCGCGCGCCGCTCCAGGTGAGACCATAACCCAGGAGCACAAGCGCGTTGGCGACGTCGTGGGTCACGAAGTCGGGCGCCGCGCCCTGCGAGGTCAAGAGCCCGAGACCGCTGGCGTTGACCACATGAGCAGCCCCCCACCACATCGGTGCGCGGATGCTGCGATTCTGCAGCCCGGCGAAGACCAGCAATGCCCCGAGCAGCGCCGTGATGAAGACCGTCACCACGGAAAGGGTTTGGACATCGAGATGCATGAAGCCCACCGCAACCGCCGATCGGGGGGCAAATTAGGTCGCAAGGGTTCCGCACGGGTTACCGTCGTACGAAAGCTCGGCAATAGTGTTGCCGGAAGGTTAAACGGATATTGCGCGATTTGATCGATCGCGATTGCCCGACGCATGCGCGCTCCTTTATCCTCCCCCACGAAGTGGGGAAGGGGGCATAGGCGGCCTCCCGGCCGCCGTACTTTATGTAAAGAACGCCGACGCAAAGCGTCGGCTATGCCGAAGCTCGCGCAGCGAGCGAAGGGCGGTGGAGGGCGAGCGGCCTCGAAGCATGTTTCATCGTTCTCGCGACGCGTGCGCGCCCGAGTTATGCCCTACCATTCGCAAAATCGTCCCGCGGAGCAGGATCGCGTCACGCCTAAACCGGCGGTGGGACCGGCCTTCGGCTCGATCATGCTCAGCGAACAAGTAGCCCGGATTGAGCGTCAGCGAAATCCGGGAACGAATGTCCGGCTCGGATGCCGCTCCCGGGTTTCACTTCGTTCAACCCGGGCTACGAAATAAGGGAAGCGGAACGCCGGCAGGCGCATTAGTCCAAACCTCCGCGCCTTACGGGCGCGGCTCGCGCTCAGCGGAGCGCGCTCGCCTGTCGGCGTTCCACCACGGCGCTTGCTGCAGCGACCGAACGCCACAGCTCAGCTCCAGCTACGCGCTTCCTGGGACCTGGTCGGGGCGCACGATCCCGATGGTTCGAAAGATCGTGCACGTTTTTCGCGGGCGTTACCCGCTCCTTCCTGTCCCAGTCCAGCGACATGAGTCGCAGACCGGTCATCGTGCCGGCCGGGCGTATCCGCCGGAGCCGCCCGAGAGCGGAGGTGACGAGCCCCCACCCGCGGGAACCGCTCCCGCTCCGTCAACCGGTGTCGCAGGCTGGCGTCCTTTCGGTGAGCGAGATTCGCGGCTTGTAACGGAAGTGGGGACGGATGTCAAGAGGGTCGCCATATAGGTGACTACCGGAGGCCTATGGTACTATTCACTCAAGGATAGGCGGACCATGGCGAAGAGTGTTCTCGCTTTAATCAACCCGGCGATGCTCGTGTGGGCACGTGAGAGTGCACACCTGACACCGGAGGCTGCTGCACATTCCGCCGGGATACCGGCCGAGAAATTGACCGCCTGCGAGGAGAGTAAAGCGCAGCTGACGTTCGCTCAGCTCATGAAGATCGCGCAAGCCTACAAGCGGCCTGTGAGTCTATTCTATTTAAAGACCCCGCCGGCGGGTTGGACACCCATCAAGGACTTCCGACGCGTACGCGATGCCGAGGGTGGTTTCTCTCCCCGATTGACATATGCCATCAGACTCGCGCGTGAGCGCCGCGAACTAGCGTTGAGCCTGCGCGAGGAGTTGAACGAACCGGTGCAGCAATTTCGCCTGAGTGCAACCGTCAGGGCCGATATTGAAGACCTGGGAAACCGAATTCGGACGTTTCTCGGAATATCCGATGCCCAACAACAGCGCTGGGGGAGAAGGGCATTCGACGGCTGGCGCATTGCAATGGAAGCCAAAGACATCCTGGTGTTTGTAGTACCGCGCCTCCCAATAGATGAAATGCGTGGCATTGCGGTTGCAGAAGCGCAGATGCCGCTGATCCTCGTTAACGCCAGGGATAGGACCAACGGGCGAACGTTCACACTCCTCCACGAATTCTGTCACCTCGTCGTCCGCCAAAGTGGTGTCAGCGGCATTGGCGGCGACAGCGATGATGCTCCAAGCGCCACAGTGGAAACATTCTGTAACGCTGTGGCAGCGGCGACGCTCATGCCTAAGGATTGGATTCTCAGTGAGGTATTAGTGGTGCGAAAGGGTGCTACCAAGACGTGGAGCGATGACGAATTGGATGCGCTCGCGCTGCGCTTCGGAGTAAGTCCTGAAGCCGTATTGCGTCGACTTTTGACACTCGGCCGCACAAACAAGACATTTTACGAAGGCAAGCGGCCCGCGTTTATGAAACGCTACGAAGACCTAAGTGAAGAGACCTCCAGCGGCGGCCCCGCGTACCACCTTCAGGTCCTTAGCCAATTGGGCCGCGCGTTCACGCGGCTCATCTTCCAAGGCTACTACGAGCGCCGCCTCACCCTGCGCGATGTCTCTCAACATCTCAACATGCAGGTGAAGTACGTACCTGCCATGGAGAGCGCCGCATTTGGTTTCAAAAGCAGTGCTGCGTGATGGCGGCGTATTGCATCGATACCAGTGCACTAATCGCGGCTTGGTACGAGCGGTACAAGCCAAATCGTTTTCCGAAATTGTGGTCTCAGTTTCACCAGCTCATCGCGGATGGTCGTCTGGTTTCCTCCCCACTCGTCCATGCTGAATGCCATCACCGGTCACCAGAACTTCATGAGTGGCTGGCCGACAGGAAAGAAATGTTTGTGGCGGTCGATGAGTTGGTTCAGGGTCAGGTCGACTTTATCGTGAACACCTATACCGGACTTGTCACAGCAGGGAATGAAAAATTTGCTGCTGATCCTTTTGTAATTGCGCTTGCCAAGGTGAATGGCCACACGGTGATAACCGAAGAAACCGGACCCGATAGCCTGCGAAAGATTCCCGGCGTCTGTCGCGCGATGAATGTGCCATGCATCAATCTCGCTCAGCTTATTGATGCAGAAGATTGGGTGCTCGGTTAGCCTCGCGGGCCGTAGGGCGCAATAGCAAAGCGTATTGCGCCGCACTGGTAGTGATTGGCGGATTACGCTTCTAATCCGCCTTACGGGCTTTGGCGAGGCGGATCACTTCGGCTTCCGGAGCCAGCGTGTCGGGATCGCCCGCCTCCAGCGCGCGCTTGTACCAGAGGATCAGCTCGCGGGTGAGATAGATGCCGTCGAACGCCTCGCGGTCCTTGCGTTCGACGATCGGGAACGTGGAGAGGATGTAGCGGATGTCGTCCTCGTCGGTGACGCCGTAGAGAATGAAATAAAGGGCGTCGAGCCGCGCCCGCAGGTGCCGCCGCTCGGCTTCGTTCCAGATGATCGGCGGCTTCACCGTGCCGTCTTTGTTGACGTAGCCCATATCGCGTGCGAACGGGGCCATGTCACGCGCGGTGTAGGTGAGACGGAGCACGTGATCCTTGATGATTTCCGCAGCGCTCTGTTTGCCGAAGCGGAACTCGTATTGTTTGGGCATGAGGACGGGAAGTTGTTCGACAATGAACCAATTGAGACTTGTGCTCATCACCTTTGATCGACACACGAAATCAAATACAATCGCGTTGAAGTTTGCTGCAATGGGACAAAGGGTGCCCATTTCATCAGTCGCGAGTAGTGGGGCTTTGTTTCCGAAACCTGATTTGGGGACGAGGGCTCCTATTGCAGTTCGCACGTCCGTTGCGCGCGCAATATCGCGAAATGCAAATCCCCATTCGTGCGGATACGGCCAGACAACATCATCGCTCCTTATCCAATATTGTGCATCCGGAACATAATCTGGCTTGCTCAAATCGGTAATGCTCGTTGTGTCACTTGTTGCTGGATTAAACACGTTCTCATCACTGACCTCTACTGAAGCTGCTCGATGGTTGAATTGGTGGATCATTCGACCAACGTAGAGCGGCACCCATTCCCGCTCGCCCTTGCGCCAGCGGCCGAGGTCCGATGGATAGGCGCCCTCCTTCTCCAACCGCTCGCGCGTCCAAAACAGGTGACTGTCGTTGGTCATGTCGAACATACGCAAGTATCGCACCGGCCATGTCTTCTTCTCGGCGCCGTTCGAGTGGTCCACGAGCACCGGGAGGCGGCGATAAATCGCTGTCGTCAGTTCGGCATCGCGCTTGGTGCGGAAGATCGGCGCGGTGCCGGTATTCGGATTAACGAGTAAGAAGTCCTTTGGCGTTAGTGAAAATAACTGCTCTGCGCTCGCCTCCTCGGGAGATGAGTGCAAAAAGAATGCGCATTCCGTCTTGGGAAACACGCGTTTTGGACCGCCACAAATAAAGGTGCAAAACTTGAAAGAGTTATGTACGTCAGGAAAAAAAATGCCGCGGTTCTCGAAATCGAACAGACATTGCACGCGGCCCGCGGTCGCGACTTTGCGAAAAAAGGCCGATGCGCCAAAGTCGGAGGCGATGCCCGACGGCGTCAACAGTCCGGCGATACCATCCGGCTTGATCAACGCCTGCGCGCGCTCGACGAACAGCGAATAGACGTTGATGTCGCCGCGCGAAAGCAGCGGATAATCGCCGCCCCGGCGCGCGCGCTCCATGGCGGTCTCGGCGAGCGATGAGGCGCGCTCGTATTGCGCGATCAGCGGATCGCCCGCGGCCTTCATCTTGGCGATCAGCCGCTTGCGGTCGGCGGCGCGGGCCTGGTGCGCCACTTCCGGCGCGCGGGCGGCGAACCATTCGACCTCCTGCATCTTCATGCGGTCCCACGGCGGATTGCCGATCACCGCGTCAAAACCGCCGTCGGGCTCGGCGCTGGTCCAGTTCCTCCACACGCCGGGAAAGGCGATTTGCCAGTGCAGGAATTTTTGCTCTGCCGCGCGCTCGTGCGCCCGCCGGATAAGTCCGCTCAGCGCGAGATAGTCACGCGCCGTTCCGGCCCCGCCAAACTCGCGCATTTGAAGCTGCTCGGCCCCGCCCTCGTGAAATAATTTCAGCGCTTCATCGGTGAGATGCGCAGGCCGGTCCGGAGGCTGCAAACCGCCGAGGACCGCGAGAGACGGTCCAAAAGCGCCATCGAGTGTCGCTCGCAAGGCGGCTTTCTCGTCGTCGGTCAATTCCAGCCATTTACGCGCGTGCCAAAAATCGAGGAAGCGCCGCAATGGCTCAGTCCTCTGTTGCACCCCCTCAAATTCGTGAGCGCTGGCCTTCACTTCCGCAATATCGACGTCGCTCCAGTCTTCGATCCGGTGCATGCCTGCGATGGCGCCTTCCGCCTTGCGAACGGCATCGCTGATGAAGAGCGTGTTCTCCGCGGCCAATTCGTCCAGCGCCTTGCGCACCCATTCGCCGTAGAGCGAGTCGCCGCATTTGAGGTGATGATCGAGGAATGACAGCGGGGCGCCGGCGGTGAAGGTGTGCAGCCACAGCGCGACCTTGGCGAGCTCCACTGCCATCGGATTTTTGTCCACGCCGTAAACGCAACGCTTGAGGACAAAACGCTTGATCAGATTCTTGTCGGCGAGTTGATCGTCGCGGATGATCCATCCGTGGGCCTCGGCTTCGGCGCGGATTCGCGCCCACACGTCGGCGAGGCGACGCACCAGCGGCGAAACATAATCGGTCCAAGCCACCTCGTGGCGCGCCTCGATCATCAAAGTGATCACGCGCTCGGCGAGATAGTCTACCAGCGACACCAGGAAGTGCCCCGACCCCATGGCCGGATCGACGACTTTGAGGTTGAGCACCGCCTCGGCCGGATCGAGCTTGTAGAGTTCTTCGAGCCGAATTTCGACGCGCCGCCTGTCACCCGCCAACTCGGACGCGCGCTTGATAAAGGCCGCGTGCTTTTCCTCGACCAGCGGACCGATCGTGCGCTCGATGATGAGCTTTACCAGCTCGTCCGGCGTATAGTAACTGCCGGAGCCCTTGCGCGCGAACGGATTGAGGCGGACGTCGATGCCGGCGGGTTTATCCGGGGCGACGATAGGCTCGTGTTCGAGCAGCCGCTCGTAGATCGAGCCGAGCTGCTGCACCGAGAGATCGCGGAAGTTGATGCGCACGCGACGCCCGGCTTTTTCCGTCCGGGCAAGGCGGTCGAGCAACGGCGCGAAATCGGCATCGGGAAGGACGGCGCGGTCGAGGAGTTCCGTCGCCGGCGTTTTGTCGGAAAACAGGCCGCCATTATAAGGCGGTACGCCAAGCGTGTCGTCGCCCTCGTCAATGGTGACGAAGAGCTGCGCGCAGACGCCCGCATAGGTCTTGCGCCGTCCGCTCAGCTTTGTGCCGGCATCGACGCGCTCGGCGACTTCGTCGCGCAGACGCGAGAGACCGCCGTAATTCGGATCGCGCTTAGGCAGCAGGTCGCGATCCTCGGCGTAGAGTGCAAACAGAAGACGATACAGCAGCGTCAACGCGGCTTCGCGCAAAGTGGCGAGATAGGCTGCGGTAACGGGGTTGGGCGCCTGCACGTCGGCACGCACCAGGGCGCGCAAAAGATCGGGAAACACTCCCTCGAAGACAACGCTGGCGAGGTTCTGCCGGACCTTGGCTTCCCATTCGCGGCCTTCCGCCAGCGCGATTTGATGAAACGTGCGGCCGTCGGCGCTCGGCAGAAACGCGTCGCGCCGAAACATCAGCCAGAACAGCGTCAGAAGGTGTTCGCGCCAAGCGCCGTCGCTCTGGAAGACCGGCGGACGGACGGAGACATCGAGGTCGCCCTGAGTCCCCGGCACGGCCAGTACCCATCCGATATCGATCTCAAAAAATTCTTCGAGCCGCGATTTTGCGCCCTGATAGTAGAGCCGCCAATACCGACCGTTGGTCAGGCAGCCCCACCGCACCTTCCGGTCGGACTGGGTCTCGGCGCGGGAGAGGTAGCGAAGGATCTGCCCGGACGGCGTTTCGTCAGCGCCCGCGCCAGAGCCGCGGCGGTCCAGATCGATCGCCCATGCCTTGGCGTCGCCGACCGCGATTGCCAACGGATAGCGCTCGCTGGCCGTACGCCTGCGATCCGCCTGAGCGAAGTCTTCCGGCGTGCCGAAAAAGAGATAGTCCGGAACGTTCGCGCGGCCTTTGGTCTCCAGCCGCTCCTGGACCCAATAGCAGCCGTCCCATCCGAGACTCTGCAGAATCGGCTTGACGATCCGGTCCTCGGTTTGCGCCTCGTTGAGCCGCGGCGGATCGGCAACGTCCTTGACGATGGCTTGCAACACCTTGCGGAACGCGGCCAAAGCCTCCGGCGTAATGCTGCGCCAAGCCTCCGTGCCACGGATGCCCTCGTTCAGGAAATCTTCGGTGAACAGCGTCCCTTGCGGCATGCAGCGAATCCGCCTCGGCTCGCGTACATAGCATGCGCATCAGCTAAGTGGGGACAGAGGAAACCGATTCGCGCTGGCTCATCGAAGTCGAAACGGCAAGCGGCCCGAATATCGACGCCTGCGTTGCAGCTCAACCGCCGCACGCCCCCTCCACCACCCTTCGCTCGCTAACGCGAGCTTCGGCATAGCCGACGCTTTGCGTCGGCGTTCTTTATGTAAAGTACGGCGGCCGGGAGGCCGCCTATGCCCCCTCCCCCACTACGCTACGCGGGGGCGGATGAGGGTTACCGCTTGGAGAACTGGAAGCTCCGGCGCGCCTTGGCCTTGCCGTACTTCTTGCGCTCGACCACGCGCGGATCGCGGGTCAGGAAGCCGCCGCGCTTGAGGACTGGGCGCAGATCGGGCTCGTGTCGCATCAGCGCCTTGGACAGGCCGTGGCGTACCGCGCCGGCCTGACCCGAAAGCCCGCCGCCCGAGACCGTGCACACCACGTCGTATTGCCCCTTGCGGTTGGCGGCGACCAGCGGCTGGTCGATCAGCATGCGCAGCACCGGCCGGGCAAAATAGGTTTCCACCGGCCGGGTGTTGACGACGATCTTGCCGCCGCCGAGCTTGATCCATACCCGCGCCACCGCGTCCTTGCGCTTGCCGGTGGCATAGGCGCG
>JBEKNW010000038.1:0-26545 GCA_049522435.1 Xanthobacteraceae bacterium | reverse complement strand
ATATTGTTCAAGCACTCTCGCGTCTCCAGACGCCACCGCGAACCACGTCTGCAAAAAAGCAAACATGTCTCCTCGCAAATCTGCCAAATCATGCAAAGATAGTGTGAGATATACGGGCTAGCGCGTAGGACGGGTTGAGCTCTCGCGAAACCCATCATCGTTCTGGCATAACGGGGCCACCGCCGCGATGGGTTTCACTTCGTTCAACCCACTGCGCTTGCCCTTGCCGCGCGCCGCTGACCTTCGCTATGCTGACGCGAGCGCGGGCGTAGTTCAGTGGTAGAACGACAGCTTCCCAAGCTGTATGTCGTGGGTTCGATTCCCATCGCCCGCTCCAGCACTTGCGAAGACGCCGGCGGCATTCGGGGGAAACCATGGATCAGCAGCACAGCGAGCGGCGAAGCGCCTGGAGCTGGTGGTATCTTCTGTTCCTCATCCAATTCATCGCGGTGCTCTGGCCGCCCTTCTACAATAAAGCGGAGCCGTCCTGGATCGGTATTCCGTTCTTCTACTGGTATCAGCTCTTCTGGGTGATCATCGGCGCCGTTCTCACCGCGATCGTGTACTTCGCCACCGACGATTAGCGCGAGGCTTGCTCGGTCACCCTCTCCCGCAAGGCGGAGAGAGTAAAAAATCGGGAGGAATGCCGTGCAGGGGGTGAACTGGACCGCTCTTGTCATCTTCGTCGTGCTGTTCGCCTTCATCACCTGGCTGGGCTTCGCCGCCGCGCGCTGGCGCAAGGGCGACCTCGACCAGTTGCACGAATGGGGCCTCGGCGGGCGGCGCTTCGGCACCATCACCACCTGGTTCCTGGTCGGCGGCGATCTCTATACTGCCTACACCTTCATCGCCGTGCCGGCGCTCGCTTTCGGCGCCGGCGCCATCGCCTTTTTCGCGATCCCCTACACGCTCATGATCTATCCGATTCTGTTCCTTGTGTTTCCGCGCCTCTGGCATGTCTGCCACAAGCACAACTACATCACGGCAGGTGATTTCGTGCGCGGCCGCTTCGGCAATCGCTGGCTCGCGCTTGCGGTGGCGGTCACCGGGATCGTCGCGACCATGCCCTACATCGCGCTGCAGCTGGTCGGACTGCAGGTCGTCATCGGCGGGATGGGCGTTTCGGGCACGGGATACGTGGGCGATCTGCCGCTGGTCATCGCCTTCGTCATTCTCGCCGCCTTCACCTATTCGAGCGGGCTGCGGGCGCCGGCGTCGATCGCCATCGTCAAGGATATCCTGATCTACATCACCGCGTTCGCCGCCGTGATTTTCGTTCCGATCCAGTTGGGCGGCTTTGGTAAGATCTTCGCCGCCGTGCCGGCGCAGAAGTTGCTATTGGCCGCTCCCGCCGCCAATACCACCGGCGCCTACGGCGTGTACGCCACGCTCGCGCTGGGATCGGCGCTGGCGCTCTTTCTCTATCCGCATTCCATCACCGGCATATTGAGCGCGAGCAGCGGGCATGCGATCCGCCGCAACGCGGCGATGTTGCCGGGCTATTCACTCATGCTTGGCCTGCTTGCGCTGGTGGGCTTCTTCGCCATCGCGGCCGGGCTCGACAACCTTCCCGACTACGCGGCCGGCTTCAAGCAGTTCGGCAACAATTTCGCGGTGCCGGCGCTTTACCTGCATAGCTTCCCGTCATGGTTCGTCGGCATCGCCTTTGCCGCCATCGGCATCGGCGCGCTGGTGCCGGCGGCGATCATGTCGATTGCCGCCGGCAATCTCTACACCCGCAACATCCATCGCGAGTTCATCAACAAAAATCCGACCGATAAGCAGGAAGCGCAGATGGCGAAGTGGGTGTCGCTGATCGTCAAGTTCGGCGCGCTCGCCTTCATCGTTTTCGTGCCGTCGCAATATGCCATCTACCTGCAGCTCCTCGGCGGCATCTTGATCATTCAGACGCTGCCCGCGGTGATGCTCGGCGTCTATACACGCTGGTTCAACGATTGGGCGCTGTTGATTGGTTGGCTTGTCGGGACCGTCGCGGGTACTTGGATGTTCGTCGCGGCGAACTTTACTCCGAACTATCCGCTGGCGTTCGCCGGCTACACGTTCCCCGGCTATACCGCGCTCTACACCGTCGTTCTCAACCTCGTCGTCGCGGTCGTGCTGACGCCGGTGTTCAACGCCATGCGCGGCCGCCCGGCGCCGATCGACGCCACCGTCGCGGCCGATTATCGGGCCTGACGATGGACCCAGTTTCCGCTCGTCCCCGCGCCAGCGGAGACCCAGTTCTTTGCGCCCAGCCTGCCCCTGGATTCCCGCATTCGCGGGAATGAGCGGAAGTTCTTCGAGATCACAGCCGCGTGACGCGCGCGTGGAGCAGCGCCGAACGGCCGCCGCGGACCTCCTTGGCGCAGCGCGCGATCGCGGCCGGCACGTCGGCGGGATCGCTGACTTTTTCCGCGTAGGCGCCGAACGCCTCGCCGATCTTGGTGAACTCGACCTTGGACGCGAGCTCCGCCTCGAACTCGTTGGCGGCATGGGCCTCGCCGTCCGGAAACACGCGCAGCGTCGATTGCTTGACGGCCGACCAGCCGGAATTGTCGAGCACGATGGAGAAAATCGGCAGGCTATATTGTTGCGAGACCGCAAAGACCGAGCAGGGGTTATTGAAATAGAAGCCGCCGTCGCCGGCAATTTGCACCATGAGCCGGCTCGGCGCGGCGAGCTTGGCGCCCAACGCCGCGCCGCCCGACCAGCCGAGCCCGGCGCCGCCGGTGTCCACCATGGTATTGGGCAGGCGGCGCGGGATCTGCATCTGCACGGCGCCGCCATTGCGCACCGCCTCGTTAAAGATCATGTCCTCGTCGTCGAGCACCTTGCCGAGCTCCGCCATCAGGTAATGCGGATTGATCGCGCCGGGCTTGCCTTGGTCCGCCGCGAGCTTGACGGCGTGCGCGAGGCGCTCTTTTCGCGCGGCCTTAAGCCGGTCGAGGCGCGCCGCCGCGGCCGCCTTGAAGCGCGGCGTCGCCTTCGCTTTCAGTTCCGCCAAGAGCTGATCGAGGATGCGGCCGCTGTCGCCCTGCATGCGCAGGTCGCCCGGGAAGGTCCACATCGGGGAGCCGAACTTGAGGACGTCGATATCGATGTGAGCCCAGAACGATTCCTCACTCGGCTGCACATCGGCGGGAAACCACGGCACGTCGACGTCCACGAGCATTCCGACATCGGCCTCGGGGATGGATTGGCCGGGCGCGAACCCGGCGAAGCAGGGGCCCTCGTGCGAGATATTGGTGCTCGGGTGGGCCTCGAACACGGCGATGCCGGCGAATCGTGCGACTTCATCGATCATCTGCGCGCCGTGCGCATTGCGTCCGCCATAGCCGGTGATCAGGATCGGATTTTTCGCCGCAAGCAGCCGATCGGCGAGCACGGCAACGAGCTTCGGATCGGCGCCGCCGGCTGACGTGGCGCCGAACCGGTCGCCGGGATAGCGGTGAACCTCATCGACGCCCCAGTGCTGCGTCAGCGTCTCGCGCTGCATCATGAGATAGACCGGGCCGCGCGGCTCGCTCTGCATGATCGAGTAGGCGCGCTGCAGCGCCTCCTTGACGACAACGCCGGAAGGAAGTGTCCACTCCCATTTCAAATACGGGCGCACCAGGCTCGCCTGATCGAACGGCTCCTGCACCCAGTGCACGTGGGTGTCGCGGGTGCCGACCAGCTCGTTGTGGGACGTATAGGGCGCCTTGCCGGCCATCAGCAGCACCGGCAGGCGGCTGCGGAAAAGGTTGTGCATGGCGTTCGCGGCATTGGCGGTACCGACGTCGACATGAACGAGCACGCCTTGGCCGCGCCTGGTGACCAGCGCATAGCCCCCCGCCATGTGCGCGGCGGTGTTCTCGTGCGGGCAACGCACGATTTTTGGCATCGCCTCGCCGCGCTTATGGCGACGCGCCATCTCCTCGATGATCGGCGCGTGATCGGTGCCTAGATTACAAAACAGATAGTCTATTCCAATCTCGGTCAGGCCCTCGAGCAGGTAAGAGGCCGTAGAGAAATCGGCAACGCTGGTTTTCCGCGCAACTGATGTATCCATGATGCAGCCGATCGTTCCTTGGTTTCAGCTTCCGCACCGTCCACTATAGCATCACCAGCATCACCGCGCCCGCTTGTGCTGCTTCGGCGCGCACGCTTCGTCCCTTCGGGGAGGCGATGCGGCGTCGCCCAAAGCGAATCGCCGTCGATCGAACGTATTTCCGGCGCAACGGATTGCGCCGCTCCCGAATATCCAGTTCCGGATAGACTGAATAAATCGGCTTTCCGAACTCTCGCCACAATGGCAAAAGATGGTCGCCGGCGGAACGGGGGAAAGGAATCAAGCATGAAATGGCGGGCAGCCTTGGTCGGCGCGCTGGCGTCGGCTCTGGTCACGACTGTGGCATCCGCAGACATGCGCATCGTCGATGATCGCGGGGGCGAGATAAGCGCCTATCTTCGCAAGTTCCACGACATGCGCGTCTCGGGCGAGCGCCTCGTCATCGACGGACCTTGCCTCTCGGCATGCACGTTGTTCACCGCCTTGATCCCGCGCGACCAGGTTTGCGTGACCCGGCGGGCGGTTCTCGGATTCCACGCGGCATCCTATTACGACGACACCAGGCGCTCGCTGGTGCCGACGCGCGCCGGCACGCGGCTGATCATGCGGATCTACCCGCCGCAGATCCGCAGCTGGATTGCGCGGCATGGCGGACTGACCCCCCGGTTGATCGGGCTTCGCGGCCGCAAGCTCGCGGCGCTCTATAACACCTGCCGGTAAGACACTTGCCGGTAAGCCGTTCGTCAGCGCCTGAGCGCGGTTGTCCGTTGCCGCATTCCGGCCTATCTACGAACGGTTGACCGAGGGTTGCTTTGAACGGACGAGGACGAACATCCCGCGTTCTGCCGGTGCTCGGCGCCTTCATCTGCGGGCTGGTGCTGGTTTTCGGCGCCGTCGTGTACATGACCGGGCGTTCGTTGCCGATCGGGTCGGCGATTGCCGGTATCGGCGGCCCGTTTCATCTTGAGGATCAAAACGGCAAGCCGGTCAGCGATGAAGACATGAAGGGACGCCCGTTCCTGGTGTTTTTCGGCTTCACCCACTGCCCCGACATCTGCCCGACCACGTTGTTCGACATTTCGGAGGTCATGCGTCGGCTCGGCGAGGACGCCGACCGCACTGGCGCCCTGTTCATTACCGTCGACCCGGACCGCGATACGCCGGCCAAGCTCAAGGATTACCTGTCGGACTTCGACCCGCATCTGCGCGGGCTGACCGGCGATCCGGCGGCCATCAACGCGGCGATCAAGGCCTATCGGGTTTACGCCAAGAAAATTCCGCTCGAAGGCGACGACTACACGATGGACCACACCGCCGTCGTCTACCTCATGGACAAGGACGGCCATTTCGTCGCGCCATTCAACCTGAAGCGGACCCCCGAGGCGGCGGCCGCGGAATTGCGCCGCTATTTCTGAAACACCGCGCGTACGCTTCCGAACCGCGGTGCGCGGTCCGTCACCCCGAGTGGCTGCGGCCGCCCAAACGACGGCCCGATCCGGACAGACGCGAGCTCCTTGCCAGCCCGTGCGCGGTCTTCTCCCAGCCCTGCGGGTCGTGAAGGAGCTGGAATAGCGCACGCCAGGCGGCGAGCGAGAGCAGGAACCAATAGAGAGGAGTCAGAAAGAGCACCCAGGCGTGCGCCAGAAGTCCGCGCCGCCGCAGTCCGACCAGATCAAGCGCGATCGTAGAGGCATAGCCGCCGAGAAAAGTCGCGGCAAACACCGGCGCGACGTGCCCCATGGCCCCGGCAGTCTGCAGCGGCGGCGCAGCGAGCAGCGAATAGCAAAGTCCGACCATGAAAACGGGATGGATCAAGGCCGCCAACACATTGCAGGCCAGGAACAGCTGAAAGGCGAGTGCACCGACGGGGGTGAGTTCCCGCCATAACCGGTGGGGGCGGCGCATATGCACGAGCCAGGTTTGCATCCAGCCTTTGTACCAGCGCGTGCGTTGCTTGAGCCACGGCCCGAAACGCACCGGCGCCTCCTCATAGGTCGCGGACGACAAGACTGCCGAGCGATAGCCGAAGCGATAGAGACGAATGCCGAGATCGGCGTCTTCGGTGACATTGTAGGGATCCCACCCGCCCACTTGGCGCAACACGGCAGTGCGGAAATGATTCGACGAACCACCAAGCGGAAACGGCAGATGCAGCGCCGCAAGGCCGGGCAGGAAAGCATCGAACTGGCCGGCATAGGCGGCAGTGAACATGCGCGCAAGCCAGCTATCAGTGGTGTTGTCGATTGTCAGCGCCGCCTGCACGCAGGCGAGCCGATCATCGGCCGCCATGAACGCATCGAAGGCTCGCCGAAGCTGATCGGGTTCCGGCACATCTTCGGCATCATAGACGACCGTGAATGAGCCGCGAGCAAATGGAAGTGCGACGTTGAGCGCCTTCGGCTTGGTCCGCGGCCCGACCGGCGGCGCCGTGAGGATTTCAAAAGGCGGACCCAGGTCGAGTTGGGCAAGGGCGCGCCTGGTGTCATGGTCGTCGGCTTCCAGGATGAATTTCACGTCGAGTTTCTCGGGCGGATAGTCGAGCGCGCGAATCGCGGCGACGAGGTCGTTGACGATGTTCGCCTCGCGATAAAGCGCGCAAATGATCGTGTAGATCGGAAGCTTGTCGTCGCCGCCGCGAACCGACCCACGCGGCGCCTGGCGCGCGAAGGCGACGCTTGCGAGCCGCAAGGCGGCGGCGGCCAGGAAGACCGTGCACAGCAACGTAACCAATGTTTCGATCGTCGCAGCGGAAACAACGGCAAGAATCGTGACGGCGAGAAGCACAAGCGCCACGGTTGCGATGCTCCCGGCGCCATGCGGCCGCGGCGCATTCGAGAACAGCGGCCGGGAACGGTGGAGCCCGTCGGCCGCACGCCGCCCCAGCGTATTCTGAGTGTGCTGCGCAACGAAACGCCGGAGTCGTTCGGACGACGTCAAGCGGAACGAATGCAGCCATCCCGGCCGCGATTGGCGCGGGTCGGCGAGGCGGCGGGCGGTGAGGCAGCGGGGAGCGACAATCCAGATGATTGCGCCCGCCTCGCGCAGTGGTAGCAATCCCGCGGCTGCTGCCTGGATCAGTTGATTGTCGTCGAGTGGGCAGTCGGCCCGCGAGATGCGGTCGAGCCGCTCGTAGGATGTGCCGAGAGATGCCGCAAGGGCCGTGAGGTAGGCTTCCTCGGTGATGGCGTCGGCGCAAATCAACACGCGGTCGGCGCCCAGGCCGATCGATCGCGCGCGATGTTCCGCAGCGGCAATGACGCGGCGGGGCAGGAGATTGCGGACGCAGTCAACTTCCGGACAGACGCTCGGGCGCGCAATTGGTAATGGACGATCCCGGGCATGAGGACCAAACGCCCCGGGCGTTCCCCTGTCCGGCCACTCGTCCGCTCTGGAACGGCGAATGGCCGCCCCCCTCCCACCACCAAACGCCACTGTTGGCCCCCGACGCAACGAACAGCGCCGCCTCCTCCCAACTACTGCTATGACACCGCTGATCGGACCGAGGCATGCAACAAAAGGTATCGTGATCCATGCCAGCGGGAATGGCAATATGATCTACGCCGAGAGCAGCCTTCTCAGGCGAGGGGAGAGGATTGAGGCCGGTCAGTGGGCCGGGCGGTCGTTCGCATCTGCGATGCCCTCGATCAGTTCCACTGTCCTTAACTGAGTTCGGCGGTCCTTTATTCGGCTAAATGCCCGCATCAGACGCAGTGAATATGCGGTCTCGAGTAACGCGAATGCGGCTTGACGTTTCTTCGACTCGCCAATCTTCTCGTCGTAAAAGTATGCGATAGAGACATCGAGTATTTCGGCGATCCGCTGCAGGCGCGCTGCGCTGATACGGTTGGTACCCTTTTCATATTTTTGCACTTGTTGAAACGTCAGCCCGAGCGCATCAGCGACGGCCGCCTGCGAAATGCCAAGGTCGAGCCGTCGTATTTTGAGGCGGCGGCCAATCTCACGATCCGCAGATGTCGGACTTCTTTGAGCCATAAATTCACCTTTAGCACTGCTGGGAAGTTTACCAACTCAGGGGAGGACCTACCGGTTCGACCGGCCGAAGGCCTGATCAATTTCACTGTCTGCGTGGGCGAATCCTTCGAACATGTTTATTAAAGGTTCGCCACGATAGACCTTTGGCAAATCGCGTGGATGAATAAACTGCTTGCCAAACCAAGGAAATTTTTGGGCGTCGAACGATTCCCTTACCCAATCGATGACGCGCCGTACTCGCGCGATCCTTGCCACATCGGGATGATAGGTCAACCAAATTTCAAAGCAAAAACGCGGCCCGAACTCGATCGGGACGACTCGGCCGCCGATGAAATGGGTATAGGTGGGAAGCCAGCCGATGCCCGCGCCCTTGGAAACGGCCCATAGATGCGCGCTTGCCACATTTGTCTGTAGGGCCACCGTACCAATCCATGGCTGGTCCGGCGCATACTGCGCGATTATCGCTTTTGCTTGCGTTTGGTCCGCGACGTGAAGCACGAAGCGTTGTCTTTTTAATTCCTCGAAGTTTGTCGGCGTGCCATATGTGGTGATATACGACTGCGCGGCGAATGGCATCGTGTGCAAAAAGCCTAATCGGACGACTTTCAAGTCTGGTGAGTTAGGTCTTATCAACTGCACCGCTACGTCGGCTTCGAGACTCGAAACATCGGCCGGCGACATCAGGCATTTCAAGTTCACGAGAAGTTTTGGATAAGTACGCTGAAGTTCCACAAGTCGCGGGGCGAGCCAAAATGTACCGGTTCCCTCGGTAACCGCAATTTTCACTTCTCCGGATACGTCGGGCGTTGCCGCGTCTCTAGCTCGCACCAAATCGAAGGCTGCGGTTTCCATTCGACAGCCAGCGTCAAATATTCGCTGGCCTTCTGGCGTGAGGCGAACTCCATTGATATGTCGAGTGATCAGCGGCGTTTTAAGTTGCTCTTCGAGGCGGACAATTCTTCTTCGCAGCGCGCCGAATGACACCGACATGCGGTCAGCGGCGGAGCGGAGGCTGCCGTGCCGAACTACCTCTAAGAACATGCGAACGCCATCCCAATCGGGTATGCCGTCCGCCGTAATAGCGTCGTGATCCTCTGGGGGCTCACCCCTGGTCGGCAATGTGCGCATACAAAAGCCACCTTACAGCATAACTTTCGCAAAGTAGTTGGCCACTTTCAACCGCAGAGTAGGACGATGCAACGGGCCACTAGCCTCGCGGACGCGGACAACTTTGTCGAGTTCAATCCGCCACGCCTCGCACGACGGCTGCTCATCTACACACCAACTGCGGCCGAAATCGACGAGCTATTGGACGCTGCGCGTCGGGATTTGCCCCAGATAGGAGCTAATGAGGTCGTTCACCGCGTGGTATCCCACAATCCCGATACCTTCTGGGCCATTGCACGCCGCGACCGCTTCAGTTCAAAGGCCCGTCACGCCGAGGGATTCCAGGCCTTCCTCATGCTGAATGAAGCCGGAGTGGCGCAGCTTATCGCCGGCACTTTTAGAGGCACTGACCCTGAGCTTTCCTTGCTAGCAGCGCAATACGAAAAGCCGGCTGGCATCTACATTTGGTGTACTCACGCCCGGGGAACTCTCGCCGCGGCTTTGACTCTGACCCTTCAAAAAATGAGTACGCCGCTATATCGCGACGCGGATATTTACACGTGGGCGGCCACACCCGAGGCTCATCACGCGTTGGAACGCGCGGGATTCAGGCGAGGAGTGACTGCACGGGACCATTTTGCTCCCGACCTTTACGTATTTCGCCGATCACCCGTTTTGCCGAGCGAAATGCCCGTCTACGATGGATACATGAATCACAACACCGAGAACGACATTTCCGTCACGGTCGCACGCTCGATCGAAGACCTCATGCGCGTGATGGCTGTTCGCAGTGCGGTATTTGTCGGTGAACAAAGGTGCCCCTATCGCGAGGAATTCGACGGAAACGATTTCTCTGGAACGCATTTGCTCGGCTATGTCGGCCACGAACCCGTTGCCGCTCTGCGCATTCGCTACTTCGCAGATTTCGCCAAGCTTGAGCGGTTGGCCGTGCGGTCCGGGTTTCGTGGTCGGGGTGTTGCGCAACAGGTAATTCGAGCCGGCATCGAGATATGCCGACTGAAGGGATATACGCGCATTTATGGCCAGTCCGAGCGGAGCATGGTCGAATGGTACGAGCAATTCGGCTTCCGCGTTCCTAATGCGGCACGCGAGCTCGTGTTTTCAGATTATGATTACGTCGAGATTGTCCTTGATGAGCCCCGACACCCAAACGCGATTTCGATTGAGACTGATCCGTATGTGATCATACGACAAGAAGGTCGGTGGCATACGCGCGGGATACTCGAAAGGTCCGCCACACGTCCGGTGACACGACCCGGCGCGCAGAGGCCGTCGGCATGAGCGCGGTCATTGATTTGCGGACATTCACGAATTCCATTGCGGTTCCAGTGATGGTATTTGTCGACCTGCAGCAAGAGTATGTTGCCGCGCCGCGCGCCCTCGCTCTTGCCGAAATATCCGAGCCGCTCGCAAACTGCCGCGAAATACTGACTCACGCGCGATCGATGGGGCTCCCGATTGCCTTCATGCGGTGGGTTGGAAAATTGCCGTTCTTCAATGCAGCAACACGTTTCTCCGGTTGGATCAACGGGTTTGAGCCCCACAATTCGGATATGATCTTTGATCGATGCCAACCATCTTGTTATTCGAGCAAGGATTTCGCTGAGGTCGTTACGAACGGCGGTGGAAACCTTGTGATCGCCGGATTTGCCGGTGAGGCCGCCTGCCTTTCGACGGCGATTGATGCTTTTCACCGGCGCCACAATCTGGTGTTTGTCGCCGACGCATCGGCAAGCCACTCGCTCGACAGTATACCGGCGCGCGACGTGCACAACGTCATCACACATCTAATAAGCCTTTATGGCGTGGTCACTACGACCCGGTCATGGATCAAGAACACGTCGCCTGGCTCGCTCGCGAGAAGGGACGTTTCGTGACTCGTAAGACATTGGAGCCCACTGCGGCCACTCAGATCGTCGAGGTTTGTGGCGAGGTGCTGAACACCGGGTCCTGGATTGCCCCGGACTTCAGGTGAACCGGTCGTGGGTTAGGGGTGGGGCGATGAACAGCGCCAGGGATGAGCAGATTCTTGCTCTTATCGATCGACTATCAAACGACATAAGGCTGGCGGACAAACTTTCACTGGCGCAAACGGTTCAATTACTTGAGATGGCAAAGCTTGAGCTTCGGACGATCGTTCATTCGATCTCGGACGAAGAGCTTCGGCTCTTTACGCTCGCCGTTGAGGAGGATCGCCGCTCCCCGCAGCCGACTAGACGACCGTCGTCGCCGGTTACGAGGCGGTGCGCGCCAAGCGCGAGGCGTGGGGCAGGCGGTGAGCTATCTTGCAAGAGGGCCCGAGACTGAGAACGGTCAGGAAGCGTATCGTTGGCTGAGAGCCTCAGCCCTCACTGAGCCCTCACTGAGCGTTGACGAGAGCACGCGGGGCCCGTATAAGCGCCGCTCGTTCACACATTCCGTTCACCCATGGCCAATACCAAGTCCGCCAAGAAGGCCGCACGCCAGATTGCCCGCCGCACCGTGATCAACAGGTCGCGGCGCTCGCGTCTGCGTGGTGCGGTGCGCAAGGTCGAGGAGGCGATCGCGGCCGGCGATCGATCCCGCGCGCTCGCCGCCATGGCCGAAGCCGAACCCGTCATCATTCGCGCGGCGCAAAAGAGCGTGGTGCACCGCAACGCGGCTCGCCGCAAGGTCTCGCGGCTCGCCCACCGGATCGCCGAGCTCGGTAAATCATAGCCGTTCCACTGTCCGGCTGCGCCGTGCGGCGGTGCTCAAGCACGTGGTCCGCCGTTTTACCCGGATCGATCCGCGGCGGCTCGCGGGGTTGTATCGGCTGCCAGCGCTCGCGTGTCGGCAAGATTTTCAGTGGATTGCCATCATTCTGTTGCAGAATTGTCACGTCAAAACGTAAAATTGACTATCGTGGTATGCTATGGCGCTAGGCGTCTCCGGCTTTCGAGTTTTTATTTGCTCCGGGTGAACCGCCGCGGGGCTACCCTTGAACTTTGGGCAAAAGAACTGCTGCGCGATGAAAGAGTTAACTCTCATACGCGCCCATGGACCTTGAGTCGGCCGTAAATCGAATGTGTGCGTGTTATTTGCTCCGGTGCCCAATTTCGTCGATTTGAAGCTCGGCGCGAATGTCACGGAATTGTGAATCAGCCCGTTGAGTCAAAGTCTTGCCCGCTGGCTTGCGGCGCTCCGGCGCGCGCCGGCTTCTGAAAGTCCAGTATTGGCGAGGCTTTTTTGCAGTTGCGGGCCGGAAACGGCGTGCTAGTTTTTCAATTCCTTCGGCCTCCGAAGGTCTTCAAAAATGGGTCTCGGTGCAGCTCATCAAAGTATGGGTGCTGGAGAGTTGTGTCCAGTGAAACGCCTTTCTGACTTCGTCATCGTCGAGTTCGGAGTGAGAAGACCTGCTTTTGACCTTTGTGGGCCGAGTGAAAATGCACAGGTAGCAGGCCTGAACAGTCTCGCCAGAAATTCAGTGTGAGACATCAGCTGTGACCATCGAATCTGGGAGCGATGGAGGTGGGGGCATGAAAACGACAATCCGCCGACCCGTACAAGCAGCCAGGGTCTCTTCGTCCAGAGTCTCTCGGCTCCTTGCGTTCGTCCTTTCATCGGCGCCGTGCCGCTATCGCGGATCGACGATCGCGTCCAGCGGCTGAACGGCTTTCGATCGGCGCCTGCATTTCGCTTTACCGCACGCGCCGCCACCCCAATCACTCGATATATGCGTTGCGTTTCACCGATGCCGGGCATGGTGGGTTGTTGTACGTCGCCTGAGTTGCTCGCTTTGAGTCCTTAATCCCAGCGAAAAAAGCAGGCCAATATGACGAGCACGGATCAGGAGCGCTGGCAGCGGGTTAAGAACCGGCTGCGCATTGAACTCGGCGACGACGTGTTTTCGAGCTGGTTCGCGCGCATGGAACTCGAAGCCGTCGACCAGGGCGCGGTACGATTGTCGGTGCCGACGCGCTTCCTGCGCAATTGGATCCAGTCGCATTACAGCGAGCGCGTGCTGAGCAATTGGCAGGTGGAAGAGTCCATTATCACCCGTCTGGAATTGAGCGTCCGCTCGGCCGCGATCCGTCCGCTTGCAGCGAAGCCCAAGCCACCGGAAATTCCAACGCCGTCGCGCCAGGTGCAGGGCACAACGCAAAACAGTGCCGAGATGCGCGCCAGCGTACCGTTCATGACGGTGCACGAAGCGCTCGGCGGTTCTCCGCTCGACCCGCGCCTCGCGTTCGAGACGTTCATCGTCGGCCGCTCCAACACGCTCGCGCATGCCGCGGCGAAACAAGTGGCGACCAGCCGGCGCGGCGACCCGCTCATGTTCAACCCGCTCTACATCCACGCCGGCGTCGGGTTCGGCAAGACGCACCTGTTGCAGGCGATCACCTGGGCCGGCAACAGCAGCGATCGCAAAGTGCTCTATCTGACCGCCGAAAGGTTCATGTACGGCTTCGTCTCGGCGTTGCGCACGCAGACCACACTGGCGTTCAAGGAAGCGGTGCGCGCCATCGACGTCCTGATGATCGACGACATGCAATTCCTCCAGGGCCGGTCGACGCAGGCCGAGTTCTGCCACACGCTCAACGCCCTCATCGATGCCGGCCGCCAGGTCGTGATCGCCAGCGACCGTCCGCCCGCGGACCTGGAAAGTCTCGATGACCGCGTCCGCTCACGCCTTGCCGGCGGCCTCGTGGTGGAGATCGGCTCGCTCGGCGAAGAATTGCGGCTCGAAATCCTCAAGAACCGGATCGCCGCCGCCTGCGTCCATCATCCCGGCTTCGAAGTCCCCGCTCCGGTGCTGGTCTTCATCGCCAAATCGGTGACGCATAACGGCCGCGACCTCGAAGGCGCCGTCAATCGCTTGTTGGCCCATAACAAGCTCTCCGGCCAGCCGGTGACGCTGGAGATGGCCGAACGCGAGATGCGCGACCTGATCAGGCCGTCCGAACCGAAAAGAGTGAGAATCGAGGACATCCAGCGCGTCGTGGCGCGCCAGTACAACGTCAGCCGCTCCGATCTGCTGTCCTCGCGGCGCACGGCAAACGTGGTGCGGCCGCGTCAAGTGGCGATGTATCTCGCGAAGATCTTGACGCTCCGTTCGCTCCCTGAGATCGGCCGCCGGTTCGGCGGCCGCGATCACACCACCGTGTTGCACGCCGTGCGCAAGATCGAGACTCTGGCCGGCAACGACAGCGCTTTCGCCGAGGAGATTGAGTCGCTCAAGCGCCAGCTTCAGGACTGACGGCCACGATGACTGATGACCACGATCGACGACCGCCGCCGAGCGCCTGGCCGGTTCGGCCGGCTCGATCGGTGCGCTGCGGCAAGAAAATGAGCCTCGACCTTGCGGCCCCATCCGCGTTATTGCTGTCGGAAGAGCTGTGAAACGCCGGGAAAAGGTCGCCTCGATTTCGCCCCGCCCTTGCCGAAAGCGGCGCACCGCGCCATTTTTGTTACCCGTTTTGTGAACGGATTTCGCGATGAAGGTCACCGTAGAGCGTTCCGAATTGTTGAGGTCGCTTGGCCACGTGCATCGCGCGGTGGAGCGGCGCAACACCATTCCGATCCTCGCCAACGTGCTCGTTCGCGCCGACCGCTCGAAGCTCAGTCTGAAGGCCACGGACCTCGATCTCGAAATCACGGATACGATCGCGGCCGAGGTGGGGCCCGGCGGATCGACGACGGTCCCCGCCCACATGTTCTACGACATCGTGCGCAAATTGCCCGAGGGCGCGCAGATCGTTCTCGAATCTTCCGGAGACCGCGCGGCGCTCTCGATCCGCGCCGGCCGCTCGCGTTTCACGCTGCAGACGCTGCCGGAGAGCGACTTTCCCGATCTCGCTCCGGGCGAAATGACGCACAAATTCGCGCTCAAGGCCGCCGATCTCAAGCGCCTGATCGATAAGACGCAGTTCGCCATCTCGACCGAGGAGACCCGCTATTATCTCAACGGCATCTATCTCCACACCGCCGGCACGGAGCAGATGCAAACCCTGCGCGCGGTCGCCACCGACGGCCACCGGCTGGCGCAGATGGAACTCGATTTGCCGCAAGGCGCCGCCGGCATGCCCGGCATCATCGTTCCGCGCAAGACCGTCGGCGAAGTGCAGCGCCTCATCGAGGACGGCGACGCCGAGGTCACGGTCGAGCTGTCGCCGGGGAAGATTCGCTTCACCGTCGGCGAGGTGATCCTGACCTCGAAGCTGATCGACGGCACGTTTCCCGATTACGCGCGCGTCATCCCGCTGGCCAACGACAAGGAGCTGATCGTCGATAAAAAGGAATTCGAGGCGGCGGTCGACCGCGTCTCGACGGTGTCGAGCGAGCGCGGTCGTGCGGTCAAGCTGTCGCTCACCGCTGGGCGGCTCTTGTTGTCCGTCACCAATCCCGATTCCGGCAGTGCCACCGAGGAACTCGAGGTCGAATACGAATCCGACCCGATCGACATCGGCTTCAACTCGCGCTACCTCCTCGATATCGCCGCGCAGATCGAAAGCGAAGCCGCGGTGCTCAAGCTCGCCGATCCCGGTTCCCCAACGCTGATCCAGGACAAGGAGCCGCGGGGGGCGCTCTATGTGCTGATGCCGATGCGGGTTTGACGGAGGTCAGATGACAGAGGTCGGATGTCGGAGTTCCTATATCTGACCTCAGACATCCGACCTCCGATGGCCCGCGTCCTCCGCCTGACCCTGACCAATTTCCGCAATTACCGCGCGGCGTCGCTCGAAGCCGACGCCAGACCGATCGTGCTCGTTGGGCCGAACGGCGCCGGCAAGACCAATCTGATCGAGGCCATCTCGTTTCTCGCGCCCGGTCGCGGTCTGCGCCGCGCGACGCTCGAAGAGGTGGCGTTCCACGAAGGCGACGGCTCCTGGGCGGTCGCCGCCGAGGTCGAGGGCGCGCTGGGGCTGGCCACGCTCGGCACCGGTGTCGAGCGTGCGCTCGAAGACGGCGCGGCGATCCAACGCAAATGCCGGATCGATCGTGAGCCGGTCGCTTCGGCTGCCGCTTTCGCCGATCACCTTCGCGTGGTCTGGCTGGTGCCGGCGATGGATTCCCTGTTCGTTGGTGCGCCGTCGGAGCGTCGCCGCTTTCTCGATCGCCTGGCGCTCGCGGTCGATGCCGAGCACGCCAGCCGGGTCAACGCACTCGAGCGGGCGCTGCGCTCGCGCAACCGGCTTCTGGAGGAGACGCGACCCGATCCGCACTGGCTCGATGCCGTTGAACACGAGACCGCGGAACTTGCCGTCGCGGTGGCCGGACTACGGGCGGAGGCGGTGCGCCGGCTCGACTCCGTGCTCGCGAGCCGCCGGGGCTCGGACTTTCCGCCGGTGGAGATTGCGCTCGACGGCTGGATGGAGAAGCTCCTGCCGGCCCATCCCGCGGTCGAAATCGAGGAACGCTATCGCACGGTGCTGCGGGAGAACCGTGGCCGCGACGCCGCAGCCGGGCGCACGCTCGACGGCCCGCACCTGACCGACCTTTCGGTCGTCTACACGCACAAGGGCATCGCCGCCGGCGACGCTTCGACCGGCGAACAGAAGGCCCTGCTCATCGGCCTCGTGCTCGCGCATGCGCGATTGATCACCGAGATGACGGCGTCCGCACCGGTCCTTTTGCTCGACGAGGTCGTCGCGCACCTCGATCCCGCACGGCGCGCCGCGCTGCACACCGAACTTGCCCAGCTCGGCGCGCAAGTGTGGATGACCGGCGCCGATCCGGCGCTCTTTGCCGAGATCAAGGATGACGCGGCCATGGTCGAAGTCGATTCCGGCCGGCTGCAACCGAGAAAGAGGAAAGATTGATTCGGTCAGGAAAAAGGTTTCAGTTTGCGAGACTCCTATTTGCATCTATTCCTTGCGCGCCTCCGCCGCGCCGAGAGCGTCAGTTTCTCGCCGCAATCAGCGTCGCCACGCCGTCAATCTGGGGCTGCCGAAAGGGCCCTTGGAGGGGGTCGGAATTGGCCCCATCCGCGCACGCGCGGAATCCTTGAAAAATAGCGATTTGACAATATCTTAATGGCGTCCGTTTTGCTCTGTACGCGACCCTGTTTTCGTGTACAAGAAAGAGCGATTCTCCCGCGCTTTTTGTAAGCGATTTGAAAGCTCTTCGCATGGCCGAACCTGTTCGTAAACCAAGCCCCATTGCACCCTCCGATTACGACGCGGAATCGATCAAGGTGCTCAAGGGGCTCGACGCCGTGCGCAAGCGGCCGGGCATGTATATCGGCGACACCGACGACGGCTCGGGCCTGCATCACATGGTCTACGAGGTGGTCGACAACGCCATCGACGAAGCGCTCGTCGGCTTTGCCAAGGAAGTCGTCGTCACGCTCAATCCCGACGGCTCCTGCACCGTGCGCGACGACGGCCGCGGTATTCCGACCGACATCCACAAGGGTGAAGGGGTGTCCGCGGCCGAAGTCATCATGACGCAACTGCACGCCGGCGGAAAATTCGACCAGAACGCCTACAAGGTCTCCGGCGGCCTGCATGGCGTCGGCGTGTCCGTGGTCAATGCGCTTTCAAGCTCGCTCAAGCTCACGGTCTGGCGCGACGGCAAGGAGCATTTCATGGAATTCCGCGACGGCGAGGCGGTCGCTCCGCTCGCCGTCGTCGGCGCCGCCTACGACAAGCGCGGCACCGAGGTGACGTTCCTGCCGTCGAAGAAGACCTTCACCATGACGGAGTTCGATTTCGCCACGCTCGAGCACCGGCTGCGCGAACTCGCATTCCTCAATTCCGGCGTCACCATCGTGCTCTCCGACATGCGCCACGCGGTCGAGAAGCGCGAGGAGATGCGCTACGAGGGCGGCGTCGAGGCGTTCGTCAAATATCTCGATCGCAACAAGACGCCGCTCGTCCCGCAGCCCATCATCATGAAAGCGGAGCGCGACGGCACTGATGTCGAGTGCGCGCTGTGGTGGAACGACGGCTACCACGAGACGGTGCTCTGCTTCACCAACAACATTCCGCAACGCGACGGCGGCACGCATCTCGCCGGCTTCCGCGGCGCCTTGACCCGCCAGGTCACCGGCTACGCCGAATCCGGCGGCATCGCGCGCAAGGAGAAGGTTGCGCTCACCGGCGACGATTGCCGCGAGGGTCTGACGGCCGTGCTCTCGATCAAGGTGGCCGACCCGAAATTCTCCTCGCAGACCAAGGACAAGCTCGTCTCCTCCGAGGTGCGCCCGGTGGTCGAGGGCGTGATCAACGACATGCTCAAGGCATGGTTCGAGGAGCACCCGGGCGAAGCCAAGGTGATTGTCGGCAAGGTGATCCAAGCGGCCGCCGCCCGCGAAGCCGCGCGCAAGGCGCGGGAGATGACGCGCAAGAGCGCGCTCGGCATCACGTCGCTGCCCGGCAAGCTCGCCGACTGCCAAGAGCGCGATCCGGCCAAATCCGAGCTGTTCATCGTCGAGGGCGATTCCGCCGGCGGGTCCGCCAAGCAGGGCCGCAACCGCGAATTCCAGGCCGTCCTTCCGTTGCGCGGCAAGATCCTCAACGTCGAGCGCGCGCGCATGGACAAGATGCTGTCATCCGAGCAGATCGGCACGCTGATCACCGCGCTCGGCACCGGCATCGGCACCGACGAATTCGCCGTCGACAAAGCGCGCTACCACAAGATCATCATCATGACGGACGCCGATGTCGACGGCGCCCATATCCGCACGCTGCTGCTGACGTTCTTCTACCGGCAGATGCGCGAGATCATCGACCGCGGCTATCTCTACATCGCCCAGCCGCCGCTTTACAGAGTGGCGCGCGGCAAGTCCGAACAATACCTCAAGGACGAGCGGGCGCTGGAGGATTATCTGGTCACCGCCGGCCTCGAAGATACTGTGCTGCGTTTGTCGTCGGGCGAAGTGCGCGCCGGCAACGATCTGCGCAAGCTCGTCGAGGAGGCGCGGTCGATCCGCAATCTGCTCAATGGCTTGCACAGCCGTTATAGCCGCAAGGTGATCGAGCAGGCTGCCATTGCCGGCGTCCTGCGCCCGCGGGTCACCAGCGATCCCGGCAATGCAAATGCGGCGGCCGAATACATTGCCAAACGCCTTGACGCCTTGACCGAGGAGACCGAGCGCGGCTGGACCGGCCGATTCAACGAGGACGGCTTTCAGTTCGAGCGGATGGTGCGTGGCGTCAAGGAAGTCGCGGTGATCGACCGCGCCCTGCTCGGCTCAGCCGATGCTCGCAAACTCGACGAATTCGCCCCTTCGCTGCAGCAGATTTATCCGCGCCCCACCCCGCCGGCGATGCTGCGGAGGAAGGACGAAGAGACCGCCATCCACGGCCCCGTCGGCCTGTTCGAGGCGGTCATGGCGGCGGGCCGCAAGGGCGTGACGCTGCAGCGCTACAAAGGCCTCGGCGAGATGAATCCCAGCCAGCTCTGGGAAACCACGCTCGACACCAACGCGCGTTCGCTGCTGCAAGTCAGCGTCAAGGAGATCGACGAGGCCAACACCATCTTCGACGAACTCATGGGCGACAAGGTCGAGCCCCGCCGCCTGTTCATCGAGGAGCACGCGCTCACAGCGAGCGTGGATGTGTAAGCGGTCCGAGCGGGCGCAAGCCCGAGTTCCGTCATCCTGAGGTGCGAGCGAAGCGAGCCTCGAAGGATGCCGGCCGAGGCGCCCGGGCCGTCGCCCTTCGAGGCTCGAAGCTACGCGTCGAGCACCTCAGGGTGACGGAAAAGACTCACGCCAACGGCCGCATCAGCGCGGCACACGCGGCGTCGATTTCCGCCTGGCCCTTGCCCATGGCCGCGAGCAGGCCAGCGTAATTCGCAAACGCCGCGTCCAGATGCGGATGGCGATGCCCCGTCCGCCGCGTGAATTCCACAAAGATTGCAACATGCCGCCGCATCAGCGGCTCAGCCTCGTCGAGCCGATTGGTGGCTTTCAGCAATGCGGCGAGGTTGTTGAGGTGGATCGCTACGTTGGGATGATCCGGCCCGAAGCTCTTTTCGTCGATGGCGAGCGCGCGGCGCATCAGCGGCTCGGCCTCGTCGAGCCGGTTGGTGGCTTTCAGCAATCCCGCGAGGTTACTGAGACAGGTCGCGACATTGGGATGATCCGGCCCGAAGCTCTTTTCGTCGATGGCGAGCGCGCGGCGCATCAGCGGCTCGGCCTCGTCGAGCCGGTTGGTGGCTTGCAGCAATACGGCGAGGTTGTTGAGGCGGATCGCGACATCGGGACGGTCCGGCCCGAGGCTCTTTTCGTCGATGGCGAGCACACGGCGCATCAGCGGCTCGGCCTCGGCGTGCAGCGCCTTTGCATTGAGCAGCAGGCTGAGCTGATTCATGAGCCGCGCCGTCGGCGCGGGAATGCCGGCAGCGTCCGCATGCGCCGTCACCGTGCGCGCATGCGGCGACAGCGGCTCGGCTTGCGGCCAAAAGCGCACATCATCCGAGTCAAATGGAAAGGCGGCGTTGATCCAACCCAACGCCTCGACCAGACTGCGTTGCCACGCCTCGCCCGCAAGGCTGCGGCGGGTCACGTCCTGCACGAGGCGGTGGACGAGGAAGAACGGCCCTTCGGCGTCGCGCGTCACCAGCGAATAGGCGGCAAGATCGTCGTAGGCGTCGCGCAGGTTCTCGGCTTCGGCGCCGGGGATCGGCACATCGATGAGTGTTTCGGGCACCTTTTCGGGCGCGAGCCAGGCGAGCCGCTCCAGGAGCCGCCGGCCGCCCTCGCTCAACTGCGCGACCGACGTCTGCCAGGTGACGGCAACGGCGCGCGGATAGCCCGTCACCGTCGCATCGAACCATGCCAGAACTTCGTCGTGCTGCGAGCGCCATTGCTCCAGATATTGCGCGAAGGTGAGCCGGCGCTTGGCGATGAAAGCCGCCGCCTGCTCCAGCGCGAGTGCGAGCCGGCCAAGTTCGTTCGCCACCTCGCGCGCCTTGGCCGCATCATCAGACGCCGCGCGCCGCCGACCCTCTGTGCGCGCCAGGAGGAACGCCGCGGCATCCTCGACGGCGAGCACGTCGAGTTCGAGCGATTGGAAATGGCCGGAAAAATCCGCGAGCCGGCTGGTGACGACCATGTGGCCGCCGGCAAGCTCGCGCAACAGGCGCTCCACCTCGGCCAGCGCCGGCTTGCTGTCGACGTTGTCGAGGATCAGGAACCAGCCGGGATTGGCCTGGAGCCAATCAAGCACCGCCGCGAGGCGCGCTGCATCGTCGGTCGTGTCGAGCTTCGGCAGCAACGCGCCGGAGAGCGTCGCGAGATTGCGCCGCAGCGCCTCAGGCGTCTCGGCGACGGCAAACAGCAAAGCCGTGTACTCGTCCGCGTTCGCCCAGGCGTATTCCACCGCCGCCCGGGTCTTGCCGATGCCGCCGAGCCCATAAAGCGCCTGGCTGACGATCGCCGTCCGCCCGCCGCGCCCCCGCGTAAAACTCTCGTGCAATCGCTGCATGAACGCGTCGCGGCCTTTGAACAACTCGCCGATGCTCGGATAGGGCAGCACGATCGGTTTTGCGGGCTGCGTTGAAACAATAGGCTCGGGGGCGAGTTCCGGCAGGTCTCTGAAGACGGCGCGAGCAAGCTGATCGACATTGCTGAACGGCCCGTAGTGGACGCCATCGGCCTTGAGAAATTCAACATAAGCGTTTTGCAAATCGACATTGTCGCCGGAGGCAAGTGTTCGATCTGGCGTGTAATCGTCACGCGCGCGATACATGTAGGGCCGGCGTTTGTAATGGCGCGCCAGGAAGAATTCCCACTGCGTATAACTCGCCTTCTTAATGTCTTTCGGCAGCATGTCTGGGAGACGTTCGGCGGCGCGGTCAGGCGGACAGGCGCCACAATGCTTCCCGACGATGCAGACCACCGCATTGCAGTCGCGAATGTACTCATCGAGCCTGCCTAAGAGGGTCTCGCTGTTCGGGCTCTGCTGAAAATCGCTCTGAACACGCACCGTATGACCGCGTGCACGCAGATCGCTCGCGACGGCATCGCGCGCGTTGCCGAACTCGCTCGTGACTGCGGAGATGAAGATGCGCAAGCGATCAGATTCTTGAGGCATATAAGTATTCAAGCACAACGTGTCGCGGCGCGAAACTGCCCGAGCCGGTTGCCTCCAACCTTCCTCCCCCGCGAAAGCGGGCCCGGTTTGCCGATCAGTACGCGCTTTCATTGCGTGCCGGCGACGCATTGCATCTCGCCATATGTTTCGATTTTGCTGCAACGCTCTGCACGCTGGACCGCGGTCTCAGTGCGGCTGGCGCGGCATTGGGCGTGAAGACCGATTTGCCGTGACCGGAGCTGCCGAGCTATTACGCTCCGCGCCCCGAACAGCCGGCGGGCCTGGCAGCTATCGCCCCGACGTGATCAAGCCGCGCGCGGTGACGACGACCCATTGGCCGTCCTGCCGCTTGATCGTCTCGACGCGGCCGAGGCCGGGGAGCACGCTGCCGGCCGCGACGTCGAAAACGCCGCCGTAGCGGCTCTCGACCAGCGCGCGGCCGTCCTGCACGCCCTGCACGATCCAATCCTGCAACACCTTGTCGGGCTGCTTCGGCACGTTCGGTGCCGGCGACTGGCCGGCTGCGATCGAGCCCGTGGTCTCGGGCGCCGCAGGCGCCGCCGCGATGCGCTTCTCGAGCCGATCGATGACATCGGCGATGTGCGCGATCTTCGTCGCCGGCTCGAGCTGCGCGCGCTCGACACGGTCGAGGCGGTCCGCGAGCTTGGCGAATTGGCTGTTGGCGCCGCGCGCTGCGCCATCGAGGTTCGACTTCAGCGCGGAAAGTTCGGCGAGCTCCGCCTTCATCGCTTGCAGCGCGTTCGCCTCTGTCGCGCCGGACCTTGCCGCGGCGAGCGGCCAAAGGTGGACAACCCCGGAAGCGGACAGCGATCCAACAATCGAGCCGAGCGCAGCGGCGAGCGCGACCGACGCCGCCAGCAGCGCAAACCGCGACGACCGCGCCGGCGCCGCGGCAGCACCAGGTTCGTCGGCTGGTTTGTCTGCCGGCTCGCTCGGCGTCTCATTGACCGTTTCGATGGCAGGCGGCGTCTCCACCTCGCTCGGATCGAGCTTCGGCGCCTCCACCACCGGCAAATCTTTATCCACCGCGTCCTTGGCCGGCTCGATCGGCGATGACGCGCTGTCACTGGCTTGGGGCTTGGCTTCTTCCCGCTCGGCCATGTTCGGATCTCCGGATTGCGGATGATCCGTCGGTACCCCTGTTTGGTTAGCAATTGGTTAGCGGAGGATCGATTGCTCAGTCGGCCAAGCCGTTCTCGCGGGCGAGGTCTTTGAGCGAAGCCTCCGGGCGCGCGCCGAGGTGTTGGATCACTTCGGCTGCGGCCAGCGCGCCGAGGCGGCCGCAGGTACGGTCGTCGGCGCCGCGCGCGAGCCCGGAGAGGAAGCCGGCCGCGAACAGGTCGCCGGCGCCGGTCGTATCGACGACGCGCTCGACCGGGAAGGCCGCCACCGCCTCGGTCCCGTCAGGACCGATCACCAGGCAGCCTTTCTCGCTGCGCGTCACCACGGCCGCCCCGACATCGGCGCGCAAAGCCGCCACGGCCGTGTCGAAATCCGCGGTCTCATAAAGGCTGTGCAGCTCCGCCTCGTTGGCGAAGATGAGATCGACCGTGCCCGAGCGCATCAAGTGCAGGAACTCCGCGCGCCAGCGATCGACGCAGAACGCGTCCGACAAGGTCAGCGCCACGGTGCGCTTCGCCTCGTGCGCGATCTTCGCCGCCTTGACGAACGCATCCTTGGCGTTCTTCGGGTCCCACAGATAGCCTTCGAGGTAGACGATGGCGCTCGCCGCGACCATCTGCGGATCGATGTCGGCGGGATGCAGATCCTGCGCGGCGCCGAGATAGGTGTTCATCGTACGCTCGCCGTCGGGCGTCACCAGCACGTAGCAGCGCGCGGTCGACGCGCCGGCGAAAGCCGGCGGCGTCATGAAGGTCACGCCGGCCGAGCGGATGTCATGGGCAAACGCCCGGCCGAGCAGATCGTCCTTGACCTTGCCGATGAAGGCGGCGCGGGCGCCGAGGCTGGCGACGCCGACAATCGTATTGGCAGCCGAGCCGCCGGAGGTTTCGATGGCCGGACCCATGGCCTCATAGATCGCCTCCGCGCGCTCCTCGTCGATCAGCGCCATCGCGCCCTTGCGCATGGCCTGCTTGAGCAAAAAATCCTCTTCGGCACGGGCAATGACATCGACGATCGCATTGCCGATGCCGAGCACGTCGTAACGGGTGGATGGCATGGGTAAACTCGCGCGGGAGGCGCGCACTATAGCGGCCGGCCCTTGCAGAGCAAGGCGACGGCGTGGCATGGGACGCCGCGAGCGGCGTCATGGGCATTGGGACGCCGCGAGCGGCGTCATGGCATGTGACGCGCGCTTTTTCGCGGAGACTCTGCATGGTGTTCCAGGAAAGGGTCTTTTCCGGCGTGCAGCCGACCGGCAACCTGCATCTCGGCAATTACCTCGGCGCCATCAAGCGCTTCGTCGAGCTGCAGGACCGCTACGACTGCATCTATTGCGTCGTCGATTTGCACGCGATCACGCTCTGGCAGGACCCGGCGGAGCTGCCGCACGCCATCCGCGAAGTGACCGCGGCCTTTCTCGCCTGCGGCATCGATCCGGCAAAGCACATCGTCTTCAACCAGAGCCAGGTAGCCGAGCACGCCGAACTCGCCTGGGTGTTCAACTGCGTCGCCCGCGTCGGCTGGCTCAACCGGATGACCCAGTTCAAGGAAAAGGCCGGCAAGGACCGCGAGAACGCCTCCGCCGGCCTCTACTCCTATCCGATCCTGATGGCGGCCGATATTCTGGTCTACCGCGCCACCCACGTGCCGGTCGGCGAGGATCAGAAGCAGCACCTCGAGCTGTCGCGCGACATTGCGCAAAAATTCAACAACGATTTCGGCCGCTCGATCCACGAGCACGGCTACGGCGACGCCTTTTTCCCGCTGCCGGAGCCGCTGATCACGGGCGAAGCGACCCGCGTCATGTCGCTGCGCGACGGCACCAAGAAGATGTCGAAGTCGGAGGCCTCCGACTATTCCCGCATCAATCTCACCGACGATGCCGACGCCATCGCCCAGAAAATCCGCAAGGCCAAAACCGATCCGGAACCGCTGCCGAGCGAGGAGGCCGGCCTGAAATCCCGGCCCGAGGCCGATAATCTGGTTGGAATCTATGCCGCGCTCGCGGGCACCACGCGTGCCGGCGTACTCGCGCAATTCGGCAATGCGCAATTCTCGACGTTCAAGTCGGCGCTGGTCGATCTGTCCGTCGCCAAGCTCGGCCCGATCGGCGCGGAGATGAAACGGCTGTTACGCGATCCCGTCGCGATCGACTCCATACTCGCGGACGGCGCCGCCCGCGCGCAAAGGCTCGCCGGGGAGACCATGAAGGCGGTCAAGGACATCGTCGGCTTGGTGCGGTCATAGCGCGCTTGGCACACCACTTGGCACGCAATACCTATCCCGGGCGCACGCTCTCAGCAAAATTCCGTATCAGGGATCGGCTTGTCGGACCATGCGCTGTCGTGGCAGCATTGAGCGTTTGTGGCATCGCTCAGAGCATGATCGTGTATGACGGACAAACCGGAGGACGATATCCCGGGCTCCCCGGAAAAATCCATGCCCCGCGTGCGCCGCAGCTATGAAACCGGTCACAAGCCGAAGCTCCTCGTCGTGATCGACGATACCGAGGAGTGCGACCGCGCCGTTTATTACGCGAGCCGTCGCGCGGCGCGCATTGGCGGAAACGTCATCATGCTGCGCGTGATCGAGATGCACGACCAGAGCCAGCAATGGCTCGGCGTCGCCGACATCATGCGCGCGGAGGCCAACGAAGAAGCCGACGCGCAGCTCAGCAAATACGCCGCGCGCGCCAACGGCGTTGCCGGCATCACGCCCGAACGCGTGGTGCGCGAAGGCGAAAAGGCGCGGGAAATCCTCGGCCTCATCGACGAGGACGAAGACATATTCGTCCTCGTTCTTGCCGCAGGCACGGGGTCGGAGGGACCGGGTCCGCTGGTCGCCACCATCGGCCGGACCGCGGGCGACTATCCGATCCCGGTGGCGATCGTGCCCGGGCACCTCACCGACGAAGAGATCGACGCGCTGTCGTGACGAGGCCCCCTACGGTCGTCATTCCGGGGCCGAGCGCAACGAGGAGCCCGCGGAGCCTGTCATCGGGCCGGCCACCAATCTCGGGTTTACCCGAGATTGGCGATCGAGCATGCACAAGTCGGCAACAGCCGACTTGTGTGGCCGGACCCGTTGGCGGCGCCCCGGAATGACTAGTACGACTGAGTCAGAAAGTCGCAGTCGTTTGTTGTTGAGAATCAGGTATTTGGCGAGATTCACAGATCGGCGGAGGGCTGATATGGGTCTCGCAACGATAGCGGATGGTGCGTCTCGA
>JBEKNW010000037.1:0-26645 GCA_049522435.1 Xanthobacteraceae bacterium | reverse complement strand
CGACGTCTCAAGGCTTCGCTCCTACCGTTGTACGACCGTTCACGATTGTCTCCTGCGCCGAACGTCAGGAGAGCGAGCAGCTGCGCCAGGAGCTTGACAATGGGACATGAGAGCAATCCAGTCGGGGCGGAGCGGTAGTATTCAGCTAGCGAAGCGGGTTCTGCGGCTCAGCGCTGGATTGCTTCGTCGCTTCGCTCCTCGCAATGACGTGCAAAACTCGGGCGCGCACCGCGTCGCGAGAACGGTTTTGTTTTACCTCTCCCCGCCGCGCGGGGAGAGGTCGAGCGGAGCGAGGATGAGGGGGCCTCTCCGCGATTCTGAGCGCCGCAACTCTGCGCCCAGCGGCGAGGCCCCCTCATCCCGACCTTCTCCCCGCACGCGGGGAGAAGGAGTGCCCAGGCACCGCGAGGAACGAGAACTTCGCCTTGAGCAAAAAAGCGCCGAAGAAACCGACAATCGAACGCTACGTCGCCCGGCTCAATGCCGAGAAGGCGCTGCTGGCGCGCCACTACTGCACCATTTTCAAATTCTGGCGGACCTGCCCGTTGCAGCGATGCCGCAAAGCCAGAATCTGCAGCGGCGATCAGCATGCCTGCCTGAAGCGGAGGGAGAAGGACGTGCCGCGCAAAATCCAGTGGCAGGCGCGGCAGCAGATCCTGGTGTCGACGCCGGCGAATGCCGGCCCGCCGGAGCGCATGGCGCGCGAATTCCTTCCCGGCAGTTTGGTGTAGTATTATCCATCGTGGGCTGTCATGACGCGGTCATTTTGGATTTGGTGAAGGTTCCGGCTTTTCGTCGTTTTGGGATCGCCTGGAGCATGTTCAGTTTCGGCGGAAACTGATCATGCTCTAGATTCTTTGTTTGGTCGCATTTTCTACGGAAAACCGGTATCCACTTTTCCTGAAAATGCTCTGGAACGCTGCTTGCCGTCGAGGGGATGAAGATGAAAATAAATTCAAAGGACTTTCGCGTGCGCGAAGGAGACGAGGTCAATCTCAAAAAGTGGCCGACGAAGGCCGATCCCGTGTACAAGTCGAAGGAGCAATATCAAAAAATCCTGGAAGAGCACGTTGCGCAATTGAGTGCGCAACAGGAGCTTCTCTACGCATCCAATCGCCATGCCGTCCTGCTGATCTTTCAGGGGATGGATGCGGCGGGAAAAGACGGCGCCATCCAGCACGTCATGTCCGGGGTCAACCCCCAAGGCTGCCAGGTGTTCAGCTTCGAACATCCCAGCGCCGCCGAATTGGAACACGATTTTCTCTGGCGCACCACCCGCGATTTGCCGGAACGCGGGAAGATCGGCATTTTCAACCGATCCTATTACGAGGAGGTGTTGATCGTCCGCGTGCACCCCGAGATTCTCCGCAGCGAAGGGCTCCCGCACCCGCCGCACGACGACAAGGCGGTCTGGCACCACCGCTATCGTTCCATCGTGGATTTGGAGAGGCACCTTCACGAGAACGGAACCCGCATCATCAAGTTCTTCCTGCACCTCTCGAAGGAGGAACAGCGAAAGCGCTTTCTGGCGCGCATCGACAAACCGGAAAATAACTGGAAATTCAGCCTTGCCGACATCGCGGAGAGGAAATTCTGGAAGCAGTACACGAAGGCGTATGAGGAATGCCTCAGTGCGACAAGCACCCGGCACGCGCCCTGGTATGTCGTTCCCGCCGACGACAAGGAGAACGCTCGGCTCATCGTATCCAGAATTATCCTCGATACGGCCGAACAGCTTAAAATGACTTACCCGAAAACGAGCGCAAAGCGCCGCCGCGAATTGTTGTCGATCCGCAAGGCGCTCGCGAAGTGAGATCTTGAGTGCGCCGGCGCTGAACGGCCGCGGCTTGCTCAAGTGTCATTGCCAAGTGTCATTGCAATTTATCCGCCAGCTTGGCCGGCGCCGCGACCCGCTCACTGAGGGTCTGGAGAAAGCGGGCAGCGTCGGCTCCTGACACCACGCGATGATCGCATCCCAGCGTGAGCGATGTGCGGTCGCCGTCGGCCGCAGCGACGCACAGGATCGCAGCGGCGCCGAGCGGCAGCACGGCATCGAAGCTATGCACGACGGGAAAAGTACCGAGGTTGGAAAGATAGAAGGTGGCGCCTTTGTAGTCCTCGGGCATCAGGCGGCGGCTGCTCACCTTGTCGCGCAGGCTGCGCCAATCTTCCGACAAGGCAGCGAGCGGCCGTTTTGCGACATCGCGCAGGACGGCGGCGATGAGGCCGTCGGGCGTGTCGACGGCGATCCCGACGTCGACGCGCTCACGCATGGCCAATCCATCCGGCGTGTAGATCGCATTGAACAACGGATGCGCAGTTATGGTGACCGCACAGGCGCGAGCGAGCAGAACCGTGAATGACGTGCGTGTGTCGTCAGCCGCTTTCTTGAGCGCCGCGAGCGCCAGTTCAGCCGTCACGCGAAAGGTGGGAGTCGCGAGGCTGTCGATCATGTTGCGGGCGACGGCTTCGCGCACGCTGGAAGCGCGCTCAAGCCGATAAGGCGGCCCGGCCTGGAGCGCGGACAAGGCCGGACTCGCGGCAGGCAGGGCAGCGCGCTCCGGGCTCGCCCGCGCCGCAAGAGGTACTGCGGCGGTTTGCAAAACGCCGGACGCCGGAGGCGCGCTGCGTACAGGCGAAGGTCGCATCGCCGCCATCGACGCGGCCAAAACAGGGGAGACGGGGGAGGCGGGGGCGACCGGGGAGATGGGGGGCGCTTCGGCTGGAAGCTTCGCGGGCGTATTTCTGTCGGCCGCATTCGGCTGCGGCGCTGCGGCAGCAGTGGCCGCTGGGACCGCAGTGGACTTGGCGCTTGCAACCTCGTTCAAATTATCGGCGATATAGCCGATGGTTTGGCCAACGGGCGCTTCCATGCCTTCCGCCGCCAGGGGGCCGCTCAAATAGCCGTCCTGGAAGGCCTCCACATCCATCACCGCCTTGTCGGTCTCGACTTCGGCGATCACATCACCTTTTTTGACCTTATCGCCGGACTTTTTGGTCCATTTCACCAGACGCCCGTTGCTCATCGTGTCGGAGAGCGCCGGCATGGTGATGGGTTGGGTCATGGTCAGGCCGCTTTCGTTTTTTGCGTGGATCGGCACAATTGCCGCGCAGCAGCGACGATGTCGGCGACTTGCGGAATCGTCATCGCTTCGAGTGCGCCGTTATAGGGTGTCGGAATGTCGAGCCCGGCGAGCCGTTGCGCCGGCGCATTGAGTGAGCCGAAACATCGCTCGGTCAGCGTCGCCGCGATTTCGGCGCCCACACCGCCGAACCTGCAGTCTTCCTCCACCACGAGCAGCCGGTGCGTCTTCTCGACCGACGTGGCGCAGGTCTGCCAGTCGATCGGATTGAGGCTGCGCAGATCGATCACCTCGGCCTCGATTGCCTCCTTGGCGAGCTCGGTTGCGGCTTCTTGCGCGAGCAGCGCCATCCGCGAGTAGCTGACGATCGTCAGATCGCGGCCCTGGCGCCGGACCGCGGCCCGGTGCATCGGCGGGGGATCGGCCAGCGTGTCGACCGGGCCCTTGCTGAAGTAAAGAAGCTCGTGCTCCAGGAGGATGATGGGCTCGTCGCTGGCGATCGCCTGGCGCAGTTGCCAATAGGCGTCCTGCGGAGTTGAGGGAACCGCGAGCCGCAGGCCCGGGACGTTCATGAACATCGATTCCAGGCGCTGCGCATGCTGGGCGGCGAGCTGGCGCGCAACACCGCCCGGCACGCGCACCACCAGCGCCATCGGGAACTGACCGCCGGACATGAATGGCACCTTCGCCGCCATGTTGACGATCGAATCGAGCGCCAACATCGCGAAGTTGATAGTCATGATCTCGACCACCGGCCGCATGCCGGTCAGCGCGGCGCCCACGCCGAGGCCGGTGAAGCCGTTCTCCGAAATCAGCGTGTCACGCACACGCCACTCACCGTACTTGGCATAGAGCCCTTCGGTGACGCGGTAGCTGCCGCCGTAGAGACCGACATCCTCGCCCAGCGTGAAGACCGACTCGTCGGCCTCCATCTCGGAGTCCAGCGCGCGATTGAGCGCCTGCCAGTAAAGCAATTCCTGTGACATGATTGCCGCTCCTAGATGAGAATTTCGTGGTGACGGTTGCAGGTCAGATGCCGCCACGCATCGTCCATGCTGGGTTGGGCGCTTTGCAGGGCGAACTGGACGGCGTCGTCCACGACCGCTTGCACATCCTTGCGCAGAGCGTCGATTTCCGCCTGCTCGAGATGGCCTTCGCTCAGCATGTGCTCACTCAGGCGGGCGATGTTGTCCTGTCCGACCTCGGCCAGTTCCGCTGTCGTCGGGTATCTGATCTCGAGGTTTCGGATGGTGATCGAGAGCGGGTCGATGGCCTGATAGGCCTTCACCTCGACGGCGGGACGGTAGGTGCCGGGGTCAGCCATGGAATGGCCGCGGTAGCGGTAAGTCTCGCATTCGATGAACTGCGGACCCGCGCCATGACGGATGCGATCCAGGGCGCGCTTGGCTGCTTCATGGACTTTTAGAACATCCATGCCGTCGACCTTTTCCGCGGGGATATTGTAGGCCGCCGCGCGCTTGTAGACCTCGGGGACGGCGGAATGGCGGTGAATCTCGGTGCCGATCGCGTAGTGATTGTTCTCGCACACGAACAGCACCGGCAGGCGCCAGAGGCCGGCCATGTTGAGAGCCTCGTGGAAGGTTCCCTGGTTGACCGCGCCGTCGCCGAAGAAGCAGATCACTGCCTCAGGCAGGTTCCGCAGCATCACGGAATAGGCGACGCCAATGGCGACCGGACAGGTTTCGCCGACGATCGCGTAACCGCCCATGAAGCGGCGCTCGCGATTGAACATGTGCATCGACCCGCCCATGCCGCCGGACATGCCGCTGGCGCGGCCGAATAGCTCGGCCATGACCTCGCGCGCCGGAACCCCGCGCACGAGCGCATGGGCGTGCTCGCGATAGGCGCTGACGATGTAATCCGAGGGCGTCGCGGCATTGATGACGCCGGCGCCGACGGCCTCCTCGCCGGGATAAAGGTGCAGGAAGCCGACGATGTTGCCCTTGGTGTATTCCTCCGCGGCGCGTTCTTCGAATACGCGGGACAATATCATGTCCCGCAGCAGGTGATGTAAGATTTCGCGTTCCATGTCGGACCTCGTTCGAGAAGATGATCAGCAAGTGGCGGGACGGGCACGTCGATTGGGCCGCGCCCGCAGCGCCAGCGATGATCAATGGGATTGACGAACTGCCGGAAGCCTCCCTCGGTAGGCGTGCGCCACTCCAGCGCTACTTGAGCATGTTCAGTTTCGGTGGAAACTGATCATGCTCTAGATTCTTTGTTTGGTCGCATTTTCTACGGAAAACCGGTATCCACTTTTCCCGAAAATGCTCCAACTAGTCAACCCATCCCATGCCGTCCGACCCCGGAGAAATGCTTGCGCGATATTGTTGCCTTTTGCTCATGCACGCGCAGATGCGCGGGACCGCTCTCGTCTTCCGTGGATGTTCAGCGATGTTGGGCGCCTGGTCACGACGCATCGTGTTAACCGGGATTCCCCAGACGAGTTCCGAACTGGTGTGAAAAATTTGCGCTTAACCGGCTTGCGGACAGCCCAAACGGAGGTCGCGGCGCGACTCAACATTTCCACGATCGATGACTGGCGAACGGGCGGGACGCGCGGCGTCCCGCCATTATGTTCAGCAACAGCCCTTGAAGCGCCCGTTGCCGATGGCGTAGCGGGCTTCCTGACGTTCCACGAAGAACTCTTCGTAGGTCATGATCGGGAGTTCGGGATGGTTGGTCCGGCGATGCTGCACGTAGGTCTCATAATCAGGAATGCCGATCATCAGCCGTGCCGCGCGGACGCTCCAGGTTCTGAGCGTTTGGCCCCGCTCCTTCCATTCCTCGAACTTGATCGAAAGGATGTCAGGCATTGCGTCCTCCCATCGCGGCGCCGGCGAACTCCACTTCGACGGCAGTCGCATTCGGAGTGCCCAGCGCCTTGCGAATGCTAAGCACGCCGTAGACTACCATCGACACGACGACTGCGACGAACAATGCGGCAAGCGTCGCATCCAGGTAGTCGTTGAACACCAGCCGGCTCATCTCGCCGAGCGAATGGGCCGGCGCCAGCACTTGATTTGCCGCAATGGCCCTGGACATGCGAAGCGCATGGGCGATGAAGCCCACCGCCGGATTCGGATTGAACACCTTCTCCAGGCCGGCGGTCACCGTGCAAATCACGAGCCATGTGGCGGGCACGATCGTCACCCAAGCGAACTGCTGGCGTTTCATCTTGAACAGCACCACCGTGCATAGCGTGAGCGCGATTGCCGCAAGCATCTGGTTCGACGTGCCGAACAGCGGCCACATCGTCCAGATTCCCCCTAACGGATCGATGACACCCTGATAGAGGAAGTAGCCCCACAATACGCAGGCCAGCGCCGAACCGATGAGATTGTTCGCCCATGATTTGGTCTCCTTGAACGCCGGGATAGCATTACCGACCAGATCCTGAATCATGAAGCGGCAAACGCGCGTGCCGGCATCGACCGTCGTGAGGATGAACAACGCCTCGAACAGGATGGCGAAGTGGTACCAGATCGCCGTCAGCGCCTGCCCGCCGAACAGGCTGGACAGGATCTGCGCCATGCCGACCGCCAGCGTCGGCGCACCGCCAGTGCGCGACAGCACCGTGATTTCGCCGACATCGTGGGCGACCTGCGTCAGCTGGTCCGGCGTCACCACGAAACCCATATTGGAAATCGTCTGCGCCGCCTGAGCAGCGGTGGTGCCGATGATTCCGGCCGAAGAGTTCATGGCGAAATAGACGCCCGGATGCAGCACCGAGGCGCTGATCATCGCCATGATGGCGACGAAGGATTCCATCAGCATGGCGCCGTAACCGATGAACGGGATTTGACTCTCGTTCTCGAGCATCTTCGGCGTCGTTCCGGATGAGATCAGCGCATGCCAGCCGGAGACCGAGCCGCAGGCGATGGTGATGAACAGGAACGGGAACAAGCTTCCCGCCCAGACCGGGCCGGTACCGTCGATGAACTTGGTGACCGCCGGCATCTGCAGATACGGACGCACGATGATGATCGCGATGGCCAACAGCGTGATCACGCCGATCTTCATGAAGGTCGAGAGATAGTCGCGCGGTGCCAGCAGCAGCCACACCGGCAGCACCGAGGCCACGAAGCCGTAGCCGATGATGATCAGCGCCAGCGTCGGGCCGCTGAGAGTGAAGTAGGCTGCGAGAGCCGGCGTCTGCGAGACGGTTTGTCCGTAGACCAGCGCCGCCAGCAGCAGGACGAAGCCGATGAGCGACATCTCGGCGACGCGGCCGCGGCGGATGAAGCGGCCGTATATCCCCATGATGATCGCAATCGGCGCCGTGCAGAACACCGTGAAGGTGCCCCAGGGGCTGCCGACCAAGGCTTGCACGACGACAAGCGCAAGCACCGCAAGGATGATGACGCAGATCAGCAATATGCCGATGCCGACGATGGTTCCCGCAACCGGTCCCATCTCCGAGCGCACCATATCGCCGAGCGAGTGTCCGTCCCGCCGGGTGGACAGGAACAGGACCGTCATGTCCTGCACGGCGCCGGCGACCACGACGCCGGCGAGAATCCACAAGGTGCCTGGCAGGTAGCCCATCTGCGCCGCCAGGACCGGGCCGACCAGTGGGCCCGCTCCGGCAATCGCCGCAAAATGATGGCCGAACAACACGTAACGGTTGGTCGGAACGTAGTCGAGGCCGTCATTGTGACGGACGGCCGGCGTCTGCCGCGCGGGATTGATGCCCAGCACCTTGTTGGCGATGAACAGCGCATAGTATCTGTAGGCGATGAGGTAGATGCACACCGCCGCGATGACGAGCCAAGCGGCATTGACGGGCTCGCCGCGGCTCAAGGCGACAATGCCGAGCGAAACTGCACCAAGGGCCGCAATCGCCCCCCATAGCAATTTCGTCTGAATTCCGTTGTCATTCCCGACCAGCGCGCTCATTGCTTCCCTCCTTGCGTGGCCGACCCTCTTCGTATTGTCTCGCGAGCGATCGACGCCATTGGGCGGGACCGAATCCCGGCCATGGGCAGTTTGTTCGTTCTGACAGGTGGCCCGCTTTGATTAAGATCAAGGGGCCCGTGTTTTTGTGAAATGGTCGCGCGCGATGGGCCAAAAGGCGACGTCAGGCCGGTGGTGATGATGCCGGCTGGTCTCCGGGAAACTCAATCGGTTTCTCACTTAACTGATCAGGCGGAGCGTGGTTTTCTCGGACCTGCAGATTCCGACGCCACAGTAACATCCACTGTCATACCGAGATAGCTGTCGCTGGTGCCGACAAAACTGCCACGGATGGGCACTGCCTGGCTGATGTCACGAGTGACGGCAACCCGTATCAAATTGATGCCGCCGATCGTACCGTTCGTTGGATCGTACGCGATCCAACCGGAGCCGGGAATGTAGATATCAGCCCAGGCGTGAGTCGCTCCGGCGCCGATTGCGGCCGACGAAAGACCATCGGCCGAAGGATTATAGAGATATCCTGTCACCACGCGCGCTCCGAAGCCCAAGCTGCGGGCAGCTTCGATCAGCAGGACAGCGAGATCGCGGCAGGAGCCCCAGCCACGGTTAAGCGTCTCTACGGGGGTCTGTGTTCCCTCGCTTTCTCGGCTTTGGTATGAGACCTTGGCCCCCACGCCGCTATTCAAGTCAGCCAATAGCGCGGACGTATCAGTCGGCTTGCTCCTTACGAAGCCTCGCGCCCACGCTCCGAGCCGATCGTTGGGATCGGGGTGCTGGCGGTCAAGCATTCGGCCGAGGTCGATGCGATCGTCTGCTGAATAGTTGAACGGATAGCTTAGCGCGTCCGGCGTAATCTGGAACGGTGGATGCTCAGCAGCATACGTCTCCAGCACAAGGCTGCTCTCGATCCGCAATTCGGCTGATGGTTCGGAGAACGACGCGATGGCGACCGAATTGCCGAAAACATCGTGAATCCAGCGGACCGACGCCGGCGGCGAGAAAATCAAATTGGTTTTAATCAGGCGAAGATCGTGACTATCTCGCGGGCGCAGCATCAGTCTATGATCGCCAAGCGCGACCGGACGGCGGTAGCGGTAAATTGTGGTGTGCCGCACATTGAGAACGGTCACCGGCCCGTCCTCGATCGTTGTAGATCGCTACGCGTGTCGTTGCTCGACATTGTATCAGTCTTTCTCGCGGATCATCTCCGACTGGGATTGCATCGATTGCATCCTTGCGGTCGGCGCTTGCGGGGTTCCCGCGTCAAGATCCTCCGCCTCCTGAAGGTCACGAGGATCGACGGCCACCATCTCGACTGAGGAAGCACGGTGGGATTCCGCCGGCACGAAGATCATGGTGGACATGCGGCGATAGACGGGAAATGACAATTCCTCGATCAGTTCTTCGTCCGTCACCACCCGATAGCTTCCAGCCGGCAATATTCGATCGACCCCCTTCAGTATGAACGGACGAGCGAAAGTCACCATTTTGCTGGTCGTTCGCGTGGTCATCGCGTTGCCATCTCCTCAGCGCCATATCGACGATCGGCGCCGACTGAAAGTCCATCCCGCCGGCCGCGGGCCTGGCGAAGCTCTACGAGGGCGCGGCCAATGATAACGACCTGCGCGAGCGCCCAGGGCTGTGGCGGCGGCTCTGGTTAGGGCTTAAAGGGGCGAACCGTCGTTGCAGGTCTGCAATGATCTCCGAATCCCACTTGCGATGGAATACCAGATCAGATCGCCATTTGCCTGTCGCGTAGGGCAGGCAGGAGTCGTACTGCCTTACTGCGCTTTCAAAATGCGAAATGAGGTTCCTGATCTCGTCCATAGCGCGCTCCCGTTAGGCCCTCCGGGAAAATGGGGATCAATGGGCACGGCTGCCACTGTGCCGCTGGAAGGCAAGAAGGTGCTCGGCGTTTAATTTCTCATCCCTATTGTGCTTTACGTCCCGCACTCCCATGTCAGTGTACAAAGGCAAGCAGTGGCTTGTCCGAGAGCTGCCCGTAAATCGGGGACATACCGAAGTCTCCGTTCTCTCCAGGTGGCAGCGCAGGTGCCGTCGGCAGGCACAACAATCTCCAAGTAGAATTGCGTTCGGCTCGGGTGCCGTCAGCACCCGACCCGTCGCTGCGAGCGTTGCGTGCGGCGCAGATCCCTCTCATCGAATCGAAAAGGCAAAAGCCATGCAAGTTCCTTCAATTCTGCTGGGCGAGTCGCGGACTCGTCTCCTACAAGGAATAGCTATCGGCGCCGTCGCCTCTATGGTTATCGGGTTTTCTTGGGGCGGCTGGATGACCGGCGGCACCGCCAACAGACTTGCGTCTGAGCGGGCTGATACCGCCGTCGTGGCAGCCCTCACGCCGATCTGCGTCGAGAAATTCCTGCAGAACGGCGATGCGAAAGCGAACCTGGTAGTTCTGCAAAAGATCTCTACGAGCTGGGAACAAGGCGATTACTTGCAGAAGGGCGGCTGGGCGACACAGCCGGGGGCTACGTCCTCCGACTACCACCTGGCCAGGGCGTGTGCAGAGAAGTTGGTCGAAGCCAGAACTTCAGCCCAATGAACTCAATCGTAGGACCGCAATTGCTGCGCCTGGAGCGCCACCAGCAGAGACCAACTAATCCTTGGCGCGCAATTGTGGGCGGATGATGCGCGGCGCGGCGCAGCTAATTGAGCGTCAGGCGCCGGGCATCATGAAGACGCAGCAGTTCGAGGCGATGGCCGTCTTACGGTAGAAGCGATTGCGGCTTAGCGGCTTGGATGACCTGCTCAACCTGCCACGGAGGCGAAACATGGACACCGGGGCTGAATGCCGAATACACACGGCAGAGTTCTTGGTACAGGCCAAGCGTGAGCCTGAACGCGAGGCTCACTTGATCAGTATGGCCGAATCCTGGCTTCACCTCGCGAATCAAGCAGAGCGGATACAAGCGCTCATGGACCACGCGAGGCCCGTCATTCGCCGAAATCCAACTTGGACGTTAGCTAATCTAGCGCAGAATGCATCATGGAAGCGCCCTTGCGCAGCTTAGACCAGTTACGCGAGAACGCGGCTGAAATGCATTCGATCGGCGGACGCAGCTCGTACGTCGCCCAAAAAGCGCCAGTGACTGAGTGACGGGAAAGGGCTCATCTCATGTTAACAGCAAAGCAATATCGTGCGAAAGCGGCCGAATACACGGAACTGCTGAAAGCGGCGAGTTTGCCCGCCGAAGGCCATGAATTGCTGAGGCTCGAACGAAGCTTTCTCGTGCTGGCCGAAAACGAAGAATGGATGGCCGACAATCGCGATAAAATAAACATTAGGGGTGCAGATAAAAATTTGCATGGCGACGCCATTCCGACTGCGGATGAAAGTGGCGCGCCGGGGCTCGATATGTGGGGATGGTTCGGGTTCTTCGCGCCCAAAGGCACACCGAAGGACATCATCGCCAAGCTCAATGGCGCGATGGTGGAGGCGCTCGCCGATCCGGCCGTGCGCAAGCGGTTCGCCGATCTCGGACTGGATGTCGCTCCGCGCGAGCTGCAGACGCCGGAAGGACTCGCCACATGCCAAAAGGCTGAGATCGAAAAGTGGTGGCCGATCATCAAGGCCGCCGGGATTGGGACGCAGGCGCCGTGAACGGGTTCACCGCGGTGCGCCTTGTCGTTGGCGGCGTGCCCGCGTTCGGTCAATCGCGTCGGTTCCGCGATGTCCGCCTTATGTCCGGTTAGCGTGCACTTGCAGAAATGCCGGTGTGCTGTTGATCGTGCTGCTTCGCCTTCACCAAGCTCGCATCAATCCGCATGTGGCTGCGCATTTATAAGCCCGCGCTTTTAAGTCGCGCGCGAGCAGCATCGCGATATCCGCAGAATAAGGACTTCGGGTTCGCCGCAACGCCTTGCGCGCTTGGCCTCGCCGGGCTCATCTCAACTTAGAGCGGGCTCGGCACCATCGCCGCGCTTTCGGCGAAACCGGGCTCCGACACGTCGCGGCGGCGGAAATTGATCGTCGCCGCGGTCAGCCCCCAGATCAGGCCGAGGAGGAGAAAAAAGTGGCGCCAGTGATCGGTGTCCACGATCAGGCCTTCGCCCGCTTCGCCGACGAAGCCCGCATAGGCGGCGATGAGGTAGTTTTGCCACGGCGTCGGCAGCAGCACCGCTCCCAGCCCGATCGCCAATGTGACCGCGACGATGGTCAAATAGGCGGCGCCGCCGAGCCAGCCATAGACCAGAAAACCTTGCATGTAGGCGTCATGCTGCTGCATGCCATAGACGCGGCTGAACTCGAAGGGACCCATGCCGTTCGGATGATCGAGGATGACGCTGAGCGCGAGTTTTTGTTCCCAGAATCGGCCGCCCGGGCCGACGTCGTAGGGCTGGATCGCTTTGGCGCGCTCCAAGAACAGGTTATGGACGGAATCGATCGACATCATGGCGACCACGAGCAGCACCATCCCGATCGCGGCGATGACGCTGAACATCACAAAGCGTGCGCGCATGCGCGGGTCCGGCGTGGTGATGAGCAGGAGGCCGATCGCGACCGCGGCGGAGATTGCGAAGTGTCCCCAGGCGCCGCGCGAAAAGCTCAAAAACAGGCCGCCTAAAAGAGCGGCAATGATGAGGAGAGTGGAGAGCCGGATGCCGCGCGTTATCAGGCCCATCAGCAGCAACATGAGCGGAAAGATCAGAAACGGCCCGTAGACGTTTGGGTCCTTGAACGTCGCGCTGACCCGGTCATTGGCGAGAAATATGTCGGAGCCGGGAATGAGATGGAAGAAACCGATGTAACCCGCTGCCGTGGCGATCAGTGCGGCGAGGATATAGCCACGGCGCAGGATCGCCAGCCGCACCAGATTTCCATCGCAGAACAGGCAGGCGAACATCATCGCCGCCAGTCCCAAATAGAACGACGTTCCGACGTACTGGATGGTCTGTTCCTGGTCGCCGACCTGAATCAGCGATAGACAGCCGCCGACGAGCCAGATCGTCAGCAGCACCAGGAGCGGGGCGAGCTTGCGATCGAAGCGCACGCGCGCGCCGATGCACATGAGCAGCAGCACGCCCATCAAGGCATCGTGCGGCGACGGCTCGATGAAGGCAACGGAGCTGGTGAGCACCGCGACGAACAGGACGATATTCAACAGCCGCTGCGGCAGCGCCGCGGCCGCCTCCGCGCCGGAATTTTCGCCATCGGCAAAGGCCGCCGCCGGCCTGCGCATCTCGGTCAATAGGCATTCTCCGAGCGGATCAGCGCGAACGGCGTTTGCGCCAGGATGTACAGGTCGAGCAAAATCGACCAGTTCTCGATGTAGTAGAGGTCGTGTTCGACGCGGCGCTGGATTTTCTCCTGGCTGTCGGTCCCGCCGCGCCAGCCGTGGATCTGCGCCCAGCCGGTAATGCCCGGCTTGACGCGGTGGCGGGCAAAATAGCCGTCCACCGCCTCGTCGTAGAGGCGGTTTTCGGCCTTGGCGTGCATGGCATGCGGGCGCGGGCCGACCAGCGACAGGTTGCCGGCGAACACGACGTTGAAGAGTTGCGGCAGTTCGTCGAGGCTGGTCTTGCGGATGAAGCGGCCGACCCGCGTCACCCGCGGATCGCCGGCGGTGACGAGCTGGCTGGCGGTTAAGTCTGTTTGATCGGCATAGATCGAGCGGAACTTGTAGATTTCGATGAGCTCGTTGTTGAAGCCGTAGCGCTTCTGCTTGAAGAACACCGGACCGCGGCTGTCGAGTTTGATGGCGATGGCGATAATGAGCATGATCGGCGCAGCACAGATCAGCGCCAGCGATCCGACGACCTTGTCGAACAGCCATTTCATCACCACGTCCCAGTCCGCAATCGGCTTGTCGAAAATATCGAGCACCGGAACGTCGCCGACGTAGGAATAGGAGCGCGGGCGATAGCGCAGCTTGTTGGTGTGCGCGGAGAGGCGGATGTCGACCGGCAACACCCAGAGCTTCTTGAGCATCTGCAGGATGCGGCTTTCCGCCGAGATCGGCAGCGAGAAGATCACCAGGTCGACGCGGGTATGGCGGGCGAACTCCACCAGGTCGTCGACGGTGCCGAGTTTGGCAACGCCGGTGCAGCTTGCGGGACTGCGGTCGTCGCCGCGATCGTCGAACACGCCGATGACACGCACGTCGGAATCGCGCTGCGAGGCAAGCGAACGGATGAGCGAATAGCCGTTGTCGTCGGCGCCGACCACGACGGTGCGGCGGTCGAGCCTGCCTTCCCGCGTCCAGCGGCGTACCAGGAGAAACAGCGCGCGCCGGAAGCCGATCAAGGTGAACAGCCCGAGCACATAGAAGCTGCCGAGCCACGCCCGGGAGAACTGGTCGCCGGCCTTGGCGAAGAATGACGCGCTGATGGCGATCAAAAACACCACGGACCAGGCCGAGGCGAGCCGCATGTACTGCTTTTCATGCCCGCGGAAGGCCTGGACTTGATAGATATCGGCCACCTGGAATGCCAGCATGGCAAGAAGTGCGATGCCGAGGATGGCGCCGAAGTAATACCAGGCGAAGCCGTGGGCGGGGACCACGTAACAGGCATAGACGGCGAACCCGACCAGCGCCACCAGCGCAACTTCGATCACGCGCACCAGGCCTGCCAGCACGATCGGCGAATAGGCGGGCTCGTAAGGCTGCGCGGCGACTTCCAGCGCGGCGGAAGAGAGCATCGGTGCCGCGGTCGGTCGCGGGCCGGCGCGCGGCATCGCCGACACTGCCGAAAAGACCGCGGAAGCCGCCTCGAAAATCGTACCGTGTTCGCGCTCGGACATGTTTGACACGCGTTTTGTTGCCCGCACCCGGGCGGGCAAACGCTCCGCAGGCAGTCTGAGCGGCAAAATAGTGAATAAAGTTCAAAAATTGGTTAGGTGAATTGCGCGAGTTGTCGCATGGCGATCGCCTCGCGATAGGCTGCTATGCCGCCGTCCACCATCGCGGTCGACGAGAACTCGTTGCGTACCCGCCATTTGACCAGCTGCGCGACGCGCTTTTCCTGCGCCGGAGCATCGAGCGCCGCGCTGATCGCGCCGACAAGCGCGCCCACATCGTCAGGCGCAATGAGATGTGCGGCCTGGGGACCGAAGATTTCCGGGATACCGCCGACGCTGGTGGCGATGATCGGCATTCCGGCAGCGGCCGCCTCGAGCACGATGTAGGGCAGCGACTCGGCGCGCGAGGGAATGACCAGCATGCGCCCCATGGCGAAGGCCTCGCGCGCCGGCCGATAGCCGACGAAGCGGACCTGGTCGGCGATCCCAAGCCGCTCCGCCTGGGCCTTGAGTTCCGCGCCTTGCGGCCCTTCGCCGGCAATGGTCGCGCTCACGAGCCGGCCGGATTGCCGCAGGATCGCCAGCGCTTCGATGAGGACATCGATCGCCTTGACCGGCCGCAATTCGCCGACGCAGACGATATCCGTCGCATCGGCGCGCACCGTGACCGGCGCGAACTCGGTATCGCCGACGCCGTTGCGCACGATGCGCACCATCGCGCGCGGCCGGCCGATCTCGGACCGAAACAAGTCGGCCACGTAGCTGCTTTCGAACAGAAACAGGTCGGTGCGCCAACGCAGCAGCCATTCCAGCTTGCGATAGAAGGCGCCTCTGAAGGTGCCCGGACAATAGACCAGGGAGCCGCCGTGGGGCGTATAGACGCGGATCGCGCTGGACGCGCTCGGCGCCAGCCGCGCCAAGGCGGCGCCCTTGGCGCCGTGACCATGGAGCACGTCGGGGCCGGCGAGCTTGATCCGCCGCGAAATCACGCGCAGCGCATGGACATCGTACGCACTGAGCTCGCGGGTGATCGCCACGCGCAGCAAACCGAGCGCGAGCTGCGGCGCAAGCTCGGCGAGAGCGGCGTCGGCGCGCGCCCCGCCGGTCATAGAGTCGACAATGAGGCCGACGCGATGGCCGCGCTCGGATTGGCCGCGCGCGACGTCGAGCACGTGGCGAAACAGGCCGCCGAGCGGCGCCCGCAAAATGTGCAAAATCTTCAGACTCGCCGGGGCGAACGCGGTGTGCGGCGTCCCGGCTGCGGCCGTGTGCATCGCGGTATCGGCCGATGCGGTGGCGGCGGCTTGCATCGACACGGCGGGCCGCACATCGCCCATGGAGCGAATCCTTAAAAGTCGCAGCAGAGAATTAAGTCCGATTGAGCCGTGCCGGGGTTAAAAAAGCCTGACTTGCGTCCCGGATCTTGCGTCCCGGACGCGATCCGTCCTCCTGATCTTTTTCTCTCCCGCTGGCGGGGGAGTCGGGAGGAGGCACCTTAACCGGATAGCAACCTTAATCGTCTGTTATCGGCGTCGGTGTTTTAGTTCGTCGGTAGGAGCCGCGAAATGCGCGTGGCGTCACAGTCGCCCCAGCCTTCGTTGCGGGGGCAATTCATCGACGCGGATTTCGACCTGCCGGCGCTCGGCGCGGCGCTCTGGCGCCATCGATTGAAAATTCTGCGCCCGACCATCATCGTCGCTCTGCTCACGCTCGCCGTAGTGGTATTGATCCCGCCCAAATATCTCTCGGAGTCGCGTGTCCTCATCGTCGGGCGCGACAATGTTTTCCTCCGCCCGGACGCCGACAAGGACATCATCGACCGCGGCATCGTCGACCAGGAAGCGGTGACCAGCCAGGCGCAGCTCATCCTTTCGCGCGACCTCGCCAGCGAAGTGATCGCCAAGCTCAAGCTTGGCGACCGCCCCGAATTCGATCCGGCGCTCGGCGGAATATCGCTGGTCAAGGCGCTGCTCGGCTTCTTCGGCTTCATCAAGAACCCGATGAGCATGACGCCGCAAGAGCGCGTGCTCGAAGCCTATTACGACCGGCTCAGCGTCTACCCGGTGGACAAATCGCGCGTCATCGTCATCGATTTTCTGTCGGAGAATCCCGAACTCGCCGCGCGCGTCGCCAACGCCATCGCCGACGCCTATCTCGAGCGGCAGCAGGTGGCCAAGCAGGACCAGGCGCGCAGCGCCGGGCAATGGCTCGGCGGCGAGATCGAGTCGATACGCAAGAAGGTGGCGGAGGCCGAAGCGAAGGTCGAAGCGTTCCGCGCCAAATCCAATCTCCTGGTCGGCCCCAACGGCACCACGCTTTCGGCACAACAGCTCGGCGACCTCAACGCGCAGCTCGCCGCCGCGCGTGCGCAAAAAGCCGACGCCCAGGCCAAGGCCAAGCTCATTCGCGAAATGCTGAAGTCCGGAGAGCCGATCGAGTCCTCCGACATCCTCAATTCCGAGCTTATTCGCCGGCTTTCCGAGCAGCGCGTGACGTTGCGCGCGCAGCTGGCCGAGCAATCCTCCTCGCTCCTCGACAACCATCCGCGCATCAAGGAATTGAAGGCGCAACTCGACGACCTCGACAAACAGATCAGGTCGGAAGCGGAGACGATGGCGCGCTCGCTGGAAAACGATTCCAAGCTCGCCGACGCGCGCGAAGAGGCGCAACTGGCGAACTTCGACCAGCTCAAGGGCCAGGCGGTGACCACCAACGAGGAGGATATCCAATTACGCGCGCTCGAACGCGACGCCAAGTCGCAGCGCGATTTGCTCGAATCGTATCTGGCCAAATACCGCGAGGCGAGCGCGCGCGACACCATCAATTCCGCGCCGCCCGATGCGCGGGTGATTTCGCGCGCCACGGTGTCGAACGTGCCGGCCTATCCGAAAACGCTGCCGACCGTGCTGATCGCGGCGCTGGCGACGATGGTGCTCAGTTCCGGCATGGTTTTGACCCGCGAGCTGCTGGCGAACCCGATGGGCGGGACGATGGGGGGACCGGTTCGCGCCCCCCGCGCCCCCCGCGCCGCGGCAACCGCCGCCGCCGCGGCGACGGGACGGCGTCCGGCCGTGATCGATTCTTTGGCGGCCCGCATCGCTTCCGTCGTGAAGGGGCCGCAACCCGCCGGGATTCCCGTCAGCGCCATCGAGGAATTCGCCCACAACTTGCGTCAGGAGGGCGTCGCCGGCAGCCAGATCGCGTTCTTCGGCGCCGCGCCGCAACTGGATACCAGCGGAATTGCGATCAAGTTCGCGCGCTCCCTCGCCAAGGATGCGCGCGTCGTGCTGGTCGGGCTCGGTTCGGGCGATGCCGCGATCAAGGAAATTTCCGGCGATCCGGCGGCCGCCGGGCTTAAGGAACTTGGCGCCGGGACGGCGTCGTTCGGCGACATCATCACCAAGGACAAGTCTTCGGGCCTCAATCTCATCGTTGCCGGGCGGGCGGGCGCGGATCGGGGCGCCATCTTGTCCGCGCCCGGCATGGAAAAAAACTTCGACGCGCTGGCCTACACCTATGCCCACGTCGTCATCGATGCGGGCGTGCTCGGCGGGCCGGAGATGGCGGCCATCGCTCGCCTTGCCTCCCACGCCATCCTGCTCGTCGAAACGCTGGCGAATCTCGCAACGGCAAAGGCGCGCGAGCGCCTCTTGGAAGCGGGATTCGACAACGTCACGCTTCTCGTCGCCGGTCGCCCCGACGCGGCCGCGCCCGCTGTCGCGCCTAAGGCCGCCGCGCCCAAAGCCGCGGCGGCGGCGGCGGCGGCGTAGCGTCCTTTACATCCTCGCCCGCGCAACGTGCGCCACGCCGCCGGCGGCGCGTCTATAGTCAGTACCATCGGCACCATCATGGCGCAGCCCCTGCGGACTTGCCAAGCGTTTGTCCATCGGAGGGCTAATCACGAAGTTCGCAGTCTTCGAGATAAATGAGCTGGCCGTTTTGATTCTGGCTGATTTTGCCAGTTATTGTTTTAATAATATTGCCGACGCGAAGTGTGCTGAGTTTAGTTTTCGATGTATCGTCAAACGTACATTGAAAGCCGCTATTGTCTTTTTTCAGCAAGAGAACGCCGCTCGTTCCGATGCCTTGTATTCTGACATCTCTTGTCTCTATCCATTTCCCTTTTTCATCCGCCATGAAAACATCGCCCTGCAAAGCTGTGGGCCCTTCATAAAACCCCCTTAATTCAGCTATCGTCCTTTGCGTATAGACTTTTGATATGCCGGCGGCAGGCGGCGGAGCTGACGCGGCATGAGGCACCGCTTCCAATTGTTGCACCCGTCGCCTTAAAGTCACCGCATCGGACAAGGCCGCATCTCGTTGCCGCGTAACGGCATCCAATTGTTTCTGAATTGACGCGGTTGCCTTGGCCATTTCGTCGGCCGACGCATGCGCTGGTTTCTGACGCAAGGCGTCTAGTTGCTGGCTTAGATTGTCTCGATCACCAGTGATTGAGGCCAACCGGCTATTGGCGGCATCTAATTCCTTTTTAATCGGCTCTGTCGCCTTGGCTATGTCTTCGGCTGTTGGCGGATCGTGAATGATAGTGGGCGGCGAAACCGGTGTTCGTATTCTCAAATAAATATCGTATCCAGTCGGCACTACCGCCACCAACATAGCAGCAATCACTATCCATGACCAATATGAACTGGCGGGCATGTGATGCCTGAGCGAATAGATGAGCCGGGATCCCCCAGAAGACTCCCGAACCGGCGTGAATATGGCGTAACGGAGCCGCATGGTCTGCGCCTAAGGGCGATAGCGCAAGGTCCTCGACAAAATGAAGCGCGAAGCTCGGCATCGCGGCTTCAACGCCGCCTCGTCGCCAATATCGTGACGACCCTTGACAATTGTCCCTATTGAAGTTACAGGCCCACGAATCTCGCTCATCGAGGGCCCTGCCAGGCCCCCGGCAAAGGATTATCAACGAAGGGCTGGAATAGTGCGGCCGGCAGCAAGGACCCCATCCGTGGCCGGGCTCAGACAGACGATCATCCGCGGCGGACTGGAATCGCTTTATTTCAGCGGCGCGTACTTTGCGCTAAGGCCTTTCATCGGCGGCGTCGGCGTCATTTTGACGTTGCACCACGTGCGCCCGCCGCGGCCCGACCGCTTCCAGCCCAATCGTCTGCTAGAGATCACGCCGCGTTTTTTTGCCCGCGTGATCAAACTTCTGCGCCGCTCGCGCGTCGACCTCGTCAGCCTCGACGAGATGCACCGCCGCATGATTGCCGGCGATTTTGCCCGGCGCTTTGTCTGCCTCACCTTCGACGACGGCTATCGCGACACGCTGCAACACGCCTATCCGATCCTCAAGGAGTCCGGCGTGCCGTTTGCCGTCTACGTGGCCACGAGCTTCCCCGACCGGCTCGGCGAGTTTTGGTGGCTCGCGCTCGAAGCGGTGCTCGCGCGCAATGACCATATCGGTCTGCAGATCGACGGCCGCAACCGCACCTTCGCTTGCGCAAGCGTCGCCGAGAAGCGCGCGCTTTACGACGAGCTTTATTGGTGGCTGCGCAGCCGGCCGACGGAAACCGAGATACGCGACATCGTGCGCAACCTCGCGGCCTGTTATCAGGTGGACATCGCGGCGTTCTGCAAGGATTTGTGCATGAGCTGGGAAGAGCTCGCGCAACTCGCCGCCGACCCGCTGGTGACCATCGGCGCGCATACGGTCAATCACCCGATGCTGGCGAAGCTGCCGGCGCAAACCGTGGGCTCGGAAATGGATTTGAGCCGCTCGGTGATCGAGGCCGCGCTGGCAGTGCGGCCGCAGCATCTGGCGTATCCGTTCGGCGACGCTAGCTCGGCCGGGCCGCGCGAATTTCAGATCGCGGCAAAGCTCGGCCTCAAGACCGCGGTGACGACGCGGCCGGGCGTGCTGTTTGCCTCGCACAGCGAGCGCCTGACCGCGCTGCCGCGCATTTCGCTCAACGGCGAGTACCAGCAGCTGCGCTACGTGCGCGTGCTCTTATCCGGTTCGGCGACCGCGATGTGGAATGGCTTTCGCCGCCAAGAGGCGGCTTAATAAGCCGGATGTCTGATCTCTGACATCCGACATCTGTCATCGTCATCTGCTCATCCAGCGCACCAAGGGCATCGCCGGCAGCACCCAGCCGAGGCCGGCGATCACGTAATAAAGCGTGGCCGCGATGGCGTTGTCGCGGATGGAGGGAACCTGTGCCAGCGCCATGGCGACGAGCGCCCACGCGATCACGAGCACGAACAGCGCAATGGCGCCGATGAATTTGCGCAGGCGGAGCGGCATGGCAAAGGTGGTATCACAAGCGACATCAGGTCGGTTGCGAGGGCAGGGGGCAGCACTATATGGTCCGCGCGCCCGCCACAAGCGATCGACGATGCCGGCAACACTCGATTTTCATACCCGCGCGATCCGGCTGTGGCTCTACGCCGTCGCCGCGCTGGTGCTCGCCGTGGTGCTGGTCGGCGGCGCCACGCGGCTCACCGAATCCGGCCTCTCGATCACCGAGTGGAAGCCGGTCATGGGTACGCTGCCGCCGCTCGGCGCGACGGAGTGGCAGGCCGCGTTCGAAAAATATCAGGCCATTCCGCAATACCGCGCGCTCAAATTTCCCATGAGCCTCACTGAATTCAAGACGATCTATTGGTGGGAATGGGCGCATCGGCTGCTGGGCCGGCTGATCGGCGTGGCGTTTCTTATTCCGTTTCTGTGGTTCCTGTGGCGCGGCTGGGTGGCGCCGGCGTTACGTCCGCGGCTTTGGTTCATCTTCGGGCTTGGCGCGCTGCAAGGTGTCGTCGGCTGGTGGATGGTGGCCTCCGGCCTCGCCGATCGGGTCGAAGTCTCGCAATACCGCCTCGCCACCCATCTCATCCTCGCCTGTGCGATCTATGTGGCGCTCATCTGGACGGCGCAGCTTCTGGGCGATCGGCGGTTTGCCGCTGCCAATTCTTCTCCGCATGTGGGGGAGGGGAGGGAGGGGGCCCGCATCCGCGCCGGCGCCATCGGCCTCCTGGTTCTGGTGTTGGCGGAAATCTATCTCGGCGCACTCGTCGCCGGATTACGCGCCGGCTACGTGTACAACACATGGCCGCTGATCGACGGCGCTTTCGCGCCGGATGCAGCGCGGCTTTTCTTCGACACGCCGCTGTGGCGAAATTTTTTCGAGAACAAGCTTACGGTGCAGTTCGAACACCGGATACTCGCCGATGCGGTCTTTATCTGCGCGCTGTTGTACGCACTCGACGTCGCGCGCACGGTGAAGACGGGGCCGGCGCGCACCGGCGCCTTTGTGCTGTTCGCCGCGGTCACGCTGCAAGTGGCGCTGGGGGTGATGACGCTGCTGTTGCGGGTGCCGCTTGCCGTTGCGCTCCTGCACCAGGCGATGGCAATGCTGGTGCTCACCGCGGCGGCCATGCAGGCCGCGGGCGTCGCCAAGCGTCGCATTCGTCATTCCGGGGCGCGGCCAGAGGCCGCGAGCCCGGAGTGCATAACCACAAACGTCGCAGAACGAACGCTGAGTACTTGACTTGACCGACTGTGACTATGGATTCCGGGCTCGCGCCGGAGCCTGTCATCGGGCCGGCCGGAGGCCGGACCCGTTGGGCGCGCCCCGGAATGACGGCTCAGTCCGCCAGCGCCTGTTCGAGGTCGGCGATGATGTCTTCCTGGTCCTCGATCCCGATCGAGAGCCGCACCACGTCGGGGCCGGCGCCGGCCTGGATCTTCTGGGCGTCGGAGAGCTGCTTGTGCGTGGTCGAGGCGGGGTGGATGATCAGCGAGCGGGTGTCGCCGATATTGGCGAGGTGCGAGAACAATTTGACGTTGGAGACGAGTTTGACGCCCGCGTCATAGCCGCCCTTGAGGCCAAAGGTGAACACCGCGCCGGCGCCCAGCGGGCAGTATTTTTTCGCGAGGTTGTGATAGCGGTCGCCGGGGAGCCCCGGATAGCTCACCCAGGCCACCTTGGGATGCGCGGCGATCCATTCGGCGACCACGAGCGCATTGTCGCAATGCTTGCGCATGCGCAGCGGCAGCGTCTCGATGCCGGTGAGGATGAGGAAGGCATTGAACGGCGACAGCGCCGGCCCGATGTCGCGCAGCGCCAGCACCCGGCAGGCGATGGCGAAGGCGAAATTGCCGAACGTCTCGTGCAGCACGATGCCGTGATATTCCGGGCGCGGCTCGCACAGCATCGGGTAGCGCCGCTCGCGCGACCAGTTGAAGGTGCCGGCATCGACGATGAGGCCGCCGATCGAATTGCCGTGGCCGCCGAGAAATTTGGTCAGCGAATGCACCACGATGTCGGCGCCGTGATCGATCGGCTTGCACAGATACGGCGTCGCCAGCGTGTTGTCGACGATATAGGGCACGCCCGCGCGCCTCGCAATTTGTGAAACCGCCGCCATGTCGGTGATGACGCCGCCCGGGTTCGCGATCGACTCGGTGAAGATCGCCTTGGTCTTCGGTGAGATGGCGCGCTCGAACGAGGAGATGTCGTCGGGGTCCGCCCAGATGACGTTCCAGCCGAAATTCTTGAACGCGTGATTGAACTGGTTGATCGAGCCGCCGTAGAGCTTCTTCGAAGCCACGAACTCGTCGCCCGGTTGCAGCAGACAGTGAAAGACGAGGACCTGCGCCGCATGGCCGGACGCCGCCGCCAGCCCGGCCGTGCCGCCTTCAAGCGCGGCGACGCGCTCCTCGAGCACCGCGTTGGTCGGGTTGCCGATGCGCGTATAGATGTTGCCGAAAGTCTGCAGGCCGAACAGCGAGGCGGCGTGGTCGACGCTTTCGAATACATAGGAGGTGGTCTGGTAGATCGGCGTCGCGCGCGCGCCGGTCGTGGGATCGGGCTGTGCGCCGGCGTGGACGGCGAGCGTGGAAAAGCCCGGAATGCGTTCGGTCATCGGCCGATCCTTACGATCCTGGTGTCGGGAAGGAGCGCTTCCGGTTTATAGGAGCCGCCGGGGCCGTCAAGGCGCGGAAATGTCGTTGCGTTAACAAGCAACCGCCGCGCTGTCGGGGCGCGGCGGTGGCGGAAACTTATTTTCTTTTACAGATGGCTTCAGGTTCCGCCTTCCTCGCGCTCGGCGCGTTCGGCGGCGGCGGCGGCGGCCTCGGTCGCGCCGCCACGCGCGGACGTGCGGTTAAGCGACAGGCGCTGGATGCCGCCGATCGTCGCTTTTCTCGATGTGATGGTGCGGGTATTGACGCCCATCCAGCCGATCTCCGACGACAGGCGGCCGTATTCGATCTTCGGGCAGCGGTTCATCACGACTTTCAAGCCGTTGGCCTCGGCAAGCGCCGCCGCTTCATCGTTGCGGATGCCGAGCTGCATCCAGATCACTTGCGGCCGCTGTTTTAGCGCGAGCGCTTCCTCAACGATCGGCAGCGCAAAGCGCGAGCCGCGAAAAATATCGACCATGTCGATCGGCTCGGGAACGTCGGCAAGCCGCGCGTAGATCCGGCGGCCGAGCAAATCTTCGCCGGCATGACCGGCGTTGACCGGAATCATCGTGTAGCCGTGTTCGAGCAGGTACTTGAAGGCGAAGTAGCTCGGGCGGTTCTGCTTCTTCGAGGCGCCGACCATCGCGATCGACTTCACGGTATTGAGAATGCCGCGGATGTAGTCGTCCGAATAAGAATCGTGGTTCATCGCCAGCGCCGAACGTCAGCGGTCCTCCCATTTCGGCTGGCGTTTCTCGATGAAAGCGCCAATACCTTCCTCGGCGTCACGCGCCAGCATGTTTTCGACCATCACTTCCGATGTGTACTTGTAAGCCTCGGCGAGCGGCATTTCGAGCTGGCGATAGAACGCCTCCTTGCCGACTTTGACAGTCAAGGTTGATTTCGTGGCGATTTTTTTCGCGAGATCGAGCGCTTCATCGCGCTCGCTGCCGGGTGCAACCACGCGGTTGACAAGGCCGATGCGCGAGGCTTCCTCGGCTGAGATCATCTCGCCGGTGAGCAGCATCTCCATCGCAGCTTTGCGCGGGACGTTGCGCGACAGCGCGACCATGGGCGTCGAGCAGAACAGGCCGATATTGACACCGGGCGTGGCAAACTTGGCGGCGCGCGAGGCGACCGCGAGATCGCAGCTCGCCACCAATTGGCAGCCGGCCGCGGTGGCCGTGGCCTGCACCGCGGCGATGACCGGTTGCGGCAGCGTGACGATCTGCTGCATCACCGCGCTGCACATGGTCATAATGTGCTTGAAATAGGCGCGGCCGCGATCCTCATCGGCGCGGTGCTGGTTGAGCTCTTTGAGGTCGTGGCCGGCGGAGAAGGCGGGGCCATTGGCGGCGAGGACGACCGCGCGCACGCTGTCATCGTGCGCGATTGCGGTGAGCGCATCGCCGAGCGCCTCCAGCATCGCCTCGGAAAGGCTGTTGCGCGCCTGCGGCCGGTTGAGCGTGAGCACGGCGACGCTAGCTATGTCCTCGCGCAAAAGGATCAGCGAAGAGTCGGCGGCCGCGGCGACAGTGGCGACAGTGGCGGGTTGGGCGTGCATCGGTTCGGTCCTCGGGTCCGGTCCTGCCGTGCGGATTGGCAAGCCTACTGACAAGTCTACTGACAAGTCTACCAGTCGCATTGTATCCGATCCGCAACGGGGGAGCAGGGGGCATGAAGGACATGGCGGCGCCGAAACTCTCGGTCAAGGAGCTCGAGCGCCTGCTGGGCGCCGAGTTTCCCGAATTGTTTAGCGCACAGGGCGGCTTGTCCATTGAAGAGGTCTGGCATGGCGGTTGCCGGGTGCGGAAGCGTTTCGAGCGGCAATCGCTGCGTCCGGGCGGCACGATTGCTGGCACCACCATGATGATGCTAGCCGATTTCACGATCTATGTCGCCATCCTGGCGACGATCGGCTGGGTGCCGCTGACCGTAACCACCAATCTGAGCATCAATTTTCTCAAGAAGCCGGCGGCGCGGGACATTTTGGCCGAGGCGCGGTTGATCAAGCTGGGCAAGCGGCTGGCGGTCGGAGAGATCGGCATTCGCTCGGAGGGCGAGGAAGAGCTGGTCGCCCATGCGACGGCCACCTACTCGATCCCACCCGGCAGGTGATATAATACCTCCGACCCAAATCCTTGAGATATAGCCAAAATACCCGCACGCCGCATTGACCTGTGGACATGCCGCGGCTAAATAGCCGCGCAGCGCGTCGGGTCAATGCGACGCTTTCCCCAAACGGATGCGGAAATGAAAACCTATTCGGCCAAGCCCGCCGAAGTCGACAAGAAGTGGATCATGATCGATGCCGACGGGCTCGTCGTCGGCCGGCTCGCCTCGATCGTGGCGATGCGGCTGCGCGGCAAGCACAAGCCGACCTTCACCCCCCACGTCGATTGCGGCGACAACGTCATCGTCATCAACGCCGCCAAGGTCGTGCTGACCGGCCGCAAGGTCGAGCAGAAGGTCTATTACAAGCACACCGGCTATATCGGCGGCATCAAGGAACGCACCGCCAAGTCGATCCTGACCGGCCGCTTTCCCGAGCGGATCGTCGAGAAGGCGGTGGAGCGCATGCTGCCCCACGGCCCGCTCGGCCGCCGCCAGTTCGGCAATCTCAGGGTCTACCCGAATGCCGAGCATCCGCACGCGGCACAGCAGCCCGAACAGCTCGACATTGCCGCCATGAACCGCAAGAACAAGAGGAGCGCCTGATGGCCGAGACGATACAGGCGCTCGAGGAGCTGTCGACGCTCAAGCCGGCGGCGGCGCCGCCGCCACCGAAATACGTGCAAAAGCTCGACAAGCAGGGGCGCGCCTATGCCACCGGCAAGCGCAAGGACGCGGTGGCGCGGGTATGGATCAAGCTCGGCGGCGGCAAGATCGTCGTCAACACCCGGCCGGTGGAAACCTATTTTGCCCGGCCGGTGCTGCG
>JBEKNW010000036.1:0-26680 GCA_049522435.1 Xanthobacteraceae bacterium | reverse complement strand
AATAGGGTAGGTCGGCACTACAGCCGTTTCTGCCCTCCTCCGCTCACTTCGTCCCTTGCATCTCAATCACTTGGCGCGCGACAATCCCGAAATCTCAGGTCGAATCGGCGAAGTTCGGCTAGGGCATGCACACATCTTCGAATTCCGCTACGCACATTGACGAGAAGTCCTTGATTCTGGCTGGTTTCCGGCGTTCTGTGGGTCAGCAGCGTTGCCACCGGCTAAGTGCTTGTTTCGACTCGTGTTCTTGGAGATGTGTGCATGCCCTAGCGCTTTCGCGGGGACGAGCGGATGAAGTGCAATTACTACGTCGCCGGCGCGTCGCCGTGGCAGGAGAGCGGAGGTCCCGGCGCCCGATTCGGCTGCCAGGTCGGCACGTCGCATTTAGAGCAGGCGCCGAGCATCAGACCGAATCCGGCGACCACGAGAAGCCGCAAAATGCGATCACCGGCAATGCGCATGATATTCGGCATGATTCTCTCGGCTCGATCTCTATCGCTACCTGCCCGCATGGTACTCCCAGTAGAAGCCGACTGCGACCTTCCTGCGGCGTTAGGCCGTGATTGTCAGCGTATCGGCCGCAGATTTCCATTATCTTACCGCGCTGACCTTGCGGCCTGCACCTGGAGGAGAGGAAACCATGGACGTCCACCCCGTCGGCTCAGCGCCGTCACGCCGGATGACGGCCGAATGGTTCACCGGCACGGTCTGGCAGGACCCGATCATCGAAGCGCCGGCGCCGGCGCGGGTGCGCGCGGTGTTCGTGCGCTTCGAGCCGGGGGCGCGCACCAATTGGCACACGCATCCGCTCGGGCAGACGCTGTGCATCGTTTCCGGTGTCGGCCGCGTGCAGAGCTGGGGCTCCTCGCCGCGCGAGGTTCGCGCCGGCGATGTCGTGTGGATACCGCCCAACGAGAAGCACTGGCACGGCGCCGGGCCGACGACGAATATGGTCCACATCGCCATCCATGAAACGGTCGACGGCAGATATGTCGATTGGTTGGAGAAGGTGACCGACGAGGAATACCAGGCAGCGGTCGGTGCCTAGCCGCGCGCGGCGACAGCGGCGCGGCGCAGTTCACGCGCTACAGCTCGCGCCGCGCCGCGATCAGATATCCGAGCGCGTGCAATTCGTACTCGCCGCCGAAGCTCCTCTTGCCGCGTCTTAGCGGCCCGGTTCATCGCCGTGTCGGGAGGCCTCAAAGAGGAACCATGTGCGCCGCTCCGTCTCGTCGATCCACACTTCGATCAAACTTGCGCTCGCTACATCCTCCTTCTCGTCGCAGACGCCGTGGGCCTCGCGCATGGCGGCAGCCATTTGCTTGTTGTCGTCGCGCAGCTCCGCCAGCATGTCTTGCGGCGTGACGTAGTCAGCGTCATTGTCCAACACGCGCTGCATCCGCGCGATTTGACCGATGGAGCGCAAGGTCGTGCCGCCGAGCTTGCGGACGCGTTCGGCAAGGGGATCGGTCATTGCAAAAATCTGATCGGCCTGCTCATCCAAAAGCAGATGGTAATCGCGGAAGTGCGGACCGGACATGTGCCAATGGAAGTTCTTGGTCTTGAGGTAGAGCGCAAAGGTGTCCGCAAGCAGCAGGTTCAACGCCACCGCGACGTCGCGCGTAGCATTCGAACTGAGGTCCGTCGGGGTGTGCAGTGGGGCGGCGCTGCGACTCTTGAGGTCACTCACTTTCATCGGATCTACTCCTTCTGCTGAACTGAATTGCGGTTGCATCCGCTCCCCCGCCAAGATGCCGCTTCGCGAGGAAAAAAAGCGGTTGTAAGGCTCGTCGCTAGGCGCGGCTTACCTATCAACCCGCTCGGAGTTGGAGATGTTCCAATCCAAAGCCTCTTTTTCGACAGCGAAGCCATCACCAGGCCAGCGTGACCCCGGGCGCCGACAGGGCTAAACCCAAATGGGAGTTCCCCCGGCTCTGCCGGGGTGGCAGTAGCAGTTTGACATTTAAGGCGGTCGTCCATCGATGAAACCCTCGAATCGTGAGCCGCCATGCGCACGAAAGAGAGATTCACGATGGACGAATACGAACCTCAAGCGACACAAGGCGGGAGCGCAAACATCAGGCGGTCGGCGTTTCCAAGTGCCACAGGGATACACCTATGTGGAACTTCGCAGACATGCTGGTGAGGCGTTCCCCGGAGATCGAGCGCGAGGCAAAAGGCAGACTGAAGCAACTCTACAGCCGCTTTGAGCGGCTCAGAATCTAAAGCCCCCGGCTCTGCCGGGGGATACTTACTGTTCCGATCGGCGAGGTGACCCATGCGCTACGAACTCTATTACTGGCCCACCATCCAGGGCCGCGGCGAATTCATCCGCTTGGCACTCGAAGAGGCCGGCGCCGACTACGTCGACGTCGCGCGCCGGGCGGGCAAAAGCGGCGTGCCGGCGATGATGAAGCTCCTCGACGGCAAGCGCCTCGCGCGTGCGCCCTTCGCGCCGCCGTTTCTCAGGGCCGGCAAGCTCATCATCGCGCAGACCGCGAATATTTTGCTCTATCTCGGCCCGCGCCTGAACCTTTCGCCGCGCGACGAGGCCGGACGGCTCTGGGCGCATCAATTGCAGCTCACCATCGCCGATCTCGTCGTCGAGATTCACGACACCCATCATCCGGTGTCCGGATGGCTCTATTTCGAGGAGCAGCGCCCGGCGGCGCGGCGGCGCACGCAGGATTTTTGGCGTTATCGCGTGCCCAAATATTTGCGCTACTTCGAACGCGTGCTGCACAAGAACGGCGGAAATTATCTGGTCGGCCGCCGGCTGAGCTACGTCGACCTTTCGCTGTTCCAGATCGTCGAGGGGCTGCGCTATGCCTTTCCCAAGCGCATGAAGCGCTTCGAGAAGAAAGTGCCGGGCGTGATCGCGCTGCACGATCGAGTAGCCCGGCGCCCGCGCGTAAAAGCCTATCTGGCCTCGAAACGGCGCATTGCGTTCAGCCAGTGGGGCATTTACCGCTACTTCAAGGAGCTGGACGGCTGACGGAGGACGGATGACGGATGATGGATTTGCCGCTATTCCTTTCTGTCCTCTGTCGTCTGTCCTCCGTCATCTGAAACCCAGGCGTTTCTGGATTCCCGCTTGCGCGGGAATGAGCGGAGAAGAATCGCGCGCGCTGTCCTGCCGTAGCGCATGACTAAACTAGCCGAGCGCGCTCACCCCCGCCAGCGCGACCTGCTCGTCTTCGTGCGATTGCACGCCCGACACGCCGATCGCGCCGACGCATTCGTTCTGATGCATGATCGGCACGGCGCCTTGAATCAAAATGCCCGCGCCAAAAGTCACGAAAGCCGGGCGCTCCTTGACGCGATCCTCAAAGACCTTGCTCGGCCGCCTGGTCAGGGCCGAGGTGCGGGCCTTGCCCATTGATACTTCGGCGGTAACTGGCGACGTGCCGTCCATGCGCTCGAAGCCGAGCAGAAAGCCGCCGTCGTCGACGATGGAAATCGCCACCGCCCATTTGTTCTTGACGGCTTCGGCTTCGCAGGCGGCCAGCATTTTCTTCACATCGGCGGATGTCAGACAGGGCTTGTTGCGCATGATCGTTCCTTATAACGGCCGTTGCGATGGCTTGACGCCGGGTGCCGCGCGCCCGTACCCTGCATGCTTCGATTCAGCCGTCGCCACGGAGGGGATCATGAGGCTTGGTTTGACGCATCTTCGCTTTGCCGCGGTGGCACTGGCGTTTGCGACGGTCTCGCTGGCCGGTCCCCCCGCGCGGGCGTTCACCATCGAATCCCTTAGCGCCACCAATGCGGACGGCAGTTCGAGATTTGCCGATCCAGACGATCAGGTCAAGAACTTCGGCGGTGGCACACAACCGTTCGGCCCGAATGGTCCGACGATGCAGTTCGGCGGGGGGCAATCATCTCCCTTTAGCCACTTCCCGGGCGCCGGCTTTGGGCCGCCTCGGTTCGTAACGCCTCAGTCATCCGGCAGCGGCAACAACGATTGAACCTGCCTCAACGCAGCGAAAAGCGGATCGGCACGGTCAGATCGAGCTGCGGCTGCGACATGCTCGCCGGGAAGGCCGGCAGCGGCTCCGCGCGCATGATCATCGCCATCACTTCGTTGTCGAGGTCGGCGAAGCCGGAGCTGCGCGCGATGCTGTGCGCGAGCACGTGACCGGTGCGGTCGAGGCTGAAGCTCAGGAGCACGACGCCCTCCTCGCTGCGCGACTGCGCCTCGCTCGGATAGCGTTTGTTACGCTGCAGCTGCCGCAGCAGGCTCGACTGCCACGACGGCTCGATGCGCGGCGCGCCACCCGTGACTCGCTGCGCCGTGAACGGGGCGGGCGGCCTCGCCTCTTCGACTTTCTCCGGCGGTTTTTCGACCGGCTCGGGAATGATCGTCGGCGTCTCGTCCGGCGGCTGCTCGACCTTCACCTCTTCGGTCGGCTTCTCCTTTTGCGGTTCCGGGAGCGCTTTGGATTCGATCATCGTCTCCGGCGCCGGCGCGACGTCGCGCTCGACGGCGTCCGGAGTGCTGTCGATCGGCGCCAGCTCCACGGTCACGATGGATGCGTCGTCGCCGATGTCTTCTTCCGGCTGGTGCCAGAACAGATAGAAGGCGATGGCCGCGGCATGAATGCCGAGCACGATGGCCGCCGCCACTGCCCAACGGACGAGGTCGCGCGGCTCCTCATCCTCGAACCACGAGAGCGAAAGAACGCTCATTTTGCTTCCCGCATTTCGAGCCCGAGCAGGGCAACCTTGAGATAGCGCGCCGCGCGCAGCTCGTTCATCACCCGCATGACCTCGCCGTAGGGCACGGTGCGGTCGGCGCGCAGGAAGACGCGTTCGTCCTTGTTGCCGCCGCTTGCGGTGTCGAGCGCGCCGGCGAGCGCATCGCGCGCGATCGGGTCGTCGCCGATGGCGAGGCTGAGGTCGGCCTTCACCGTGAGGTAGATCGGCTTTTGCGGCCGCTCCCTCGGCTCGGCATTGGAGGACGGCAGGTCGACGGCGATATCGACGGTCGCGAGCGGCGCCGCCACCATGAAGATGATGAGCAGCACCAGCATCACGTCGATAAACGGCACGACGTTGATGTCGTGCACCTCGGTGAGTTCGTCGGTACCATGATCGAGACGAATAGCCACGGGCCTACTCCGCGGCCTGGGTCAGCGGCAGCTTGGCGCGATCAAGATCGCGGCTCACGAGCCGCATCACCTGCGCGGAGGCATCGCCGAGCAGCGCGCGGTAATGCGCCGTCGAGCGCGCCAGCACGTTATAGATCATCACCGCCGGGATCGCGGCGATGAGCCCGAGCGCGGTCGCCAGCAGCGCCTGGGCGATGCCGGGCGCCACCACCGCGAGATTGGTCGTGTGCGTGTTGGAGATGCCGATGAAGCTGTTCATGATGCCCCACACCGTGCCGAACAATCCGATGAAGGGCGCGGTGGAGCCGATGGTGGCGAGCACGCCGGTGCCGCGCGAGATTTTTCGGCTGGCCGCGATCTCGAGGCGTTCGAGCTGCAAGGCGATGCGCTCCTTGAGTCCGTCGCCGCGCGAATTGGCGGAGAGTCGGATTTCGCTCACGGCCGCCTGCATGAGTTGTGCGACCGGGCTGGTGCCGTTGCGCAACTGCTCATGCGCCTGGGCGAGCGTCGCGGAATTGTTGAGGATGCGCAGGCCTTGACGCGCCTCGATGCGCGCGCTGCGCAATTCGAGGCTCTTGGCGACCCAGACCGTCCAGGTCACGAGCGAAGCCAAGGCGAGCCCCACGATCACCGCCTGCACGAGCTTACCGGCATTGAGGAACATGACCCAGGGCGTGAGCGGCTCCGCCGGAATCTCGGCGCGGCCGGCGGAATGCTCGCCCGGAGCCGGCGCGGCGGACGGCGGCGGCTCGGCGGCCGGCGGCGAAGGAGCGGCAGTGGGCGCGGGGGCGGCAGCAGCGGCAGCCGGCACTGGCGGAGCAGCAATCGGTGCCGAAGGCTGTCCGGCGGCGGGGGTGGCTGGGGCGGTGGGGACAGTGCTGCCCTGCGCGAAGACCGAAGGAACGAATGCGACAAACAAGAAGAGCGCGGCGGCGAGTACCGCAAGCGCGCGGTAACAGAGCCGAATGGAAGTCCGGATTGAAGCGGATCGCTCGACACGACCCTTGGTCTGCATAGCCAACGTATTCACCCTCTCTGCCCGCTCGCGGCATTCCCAGACCCAAACTGTCCGGCAAAAGTGACGTTATAATGTAACATCACGCAAGGCCGCTGCGGCGTCATGACCGCACATTGTCGATATCGGCGCGAAACCACCCAGTTGGCCTCCGATTGCTCTTTGGAATTAGAATAAGCTAAAAGTGAAGCATTTTCAGTATCTTGCGTCATCGCGCCGGGCGCGGTCAAGCGCCAGAGCTAAGCGGTCAAGCGACAGAGCTGAAGAGTAAACCGGAAGCCGCTTGGGTTTGCCCCCAAGGCCACGGGAAGTGACACTTTATACATGGGGCATTGACAGAGCATCTATCGCTCGCCGCGCATACGCGTGAGCAATTCCGCCGTCGGATAGGAATCGGCCGGCAGTCCGTATTTCACTTGCATGGCTTTGACCGCCTGCCGGGTCTTTAGACCCAAAAACCCATCGACCTTGCCGACGTCATGGCCGGCGCGCACCAGCATGCCCTGCATGTCCCTCACGTCTTTGAAGGAAAGCGCCGGCGGCGGCGTGCCGCGATGCAGCGGCGGCGCGCCGGCGATGCGGGTCGCGAGATAGGCCGCCGTGGTCGAATAGACCAGCGAATTGTTCCACTGCAGATAGACCTGGAAATTTTTATAGACGAGGAAGGCGGGCCCGAGCCGTCCCATCGGCAAGAGCAGCGACGCCGCGAGATTGTCGGCGGGGAGCGGCCGTCCGTCGGCGAGCGTGACGCCGAGCGCCGCCCATTTGGCGCGGGGCAGTGCGACCGAAAGGTCGGCCTGATCCCATTGCAGGTTCGCGGGAACGCGCACCTCGGTGAGCCACGGCTCGCCGCGCTTCCAGCCGAGCCCGTCGAGGTAGTTCGCCGTCGACGCGAGCACGTCGGGTACGCTGCGGATGAGATTGCGCTTGCCGTCGCCGTCGTAATCGACGGCGTATTGGTAATATTCCGAGGGCATCATCTGCGTCTGGCCGAGCTCGCCCGCCCAGGAGCCGATCATCTCCTCCGGCGTCAGATCGCGGCGCTCGATGAGGCGGAGCGCATCGAGGAGCTGGGCACGAAATTTGTCGCTGCGCCGGCAATCATAGGCGAGCGAAGCGATGGCGCTGAGCGAACGGTAATTGCCCATATTGGCGCCGAAATCGCTTTCCAGCGCCCAGAACGAGACGATGACCGGCGCCGGCACGCCGTATTGCTGCTCGATGCGCGCAAACGTTGCGGCATTGGCTTTGATCAGCGCTCCTCCGCGCTGAATGCGGTAGGCCGCGGCCATGCGGTCGGAGAATTGCAGAAAGGTCTGGGTGAAAACGCGCTGGCCGCGGTCGATATTGACGATGTGCTGGTCGTAAGTGAGGCTCGGCGCGGCGGCGGCGATCGTGGCTTGCGAAATGCCTTGCGTCATGGCCTCACGCTCGAAGGCGGCAAGCCAGGCGTCGTAGCTGCCCGAGGTGCGGCACGGCGCCGCGTGCGCGGCGTTCGCGGCGAGCACGCCCACGAGCAGCAATGCCGCACCGGCCAATGCGCGTCTCTGCATGATGCTTTTCCTTCGCTCGGCGCGGTACGGACACCGACCATACGTCGATATTTTGTCCGATCACATCCGCGTTAGCACGCCCGCCCAGGCATTGCCCTAGCAGCGGCCGAATGGGTATGGAACCATCCAGCTATGCGCTGATTAACTTCCTAGCCATTGACTTTCGCTATTCGTCCCTCCGGTTTTCCGGACCATAAAAATGTCACGCCCCGCCGCTTCTCCGTTGGTTCGATTACACGATTGTGCCGGTGCGGACATCGCGCTCGCGGATGAGTCCGGCGATGCACGCCAAATCTGGCTCGACGCTTTTCGCACGGTGCGCGGCGAAACCGAGCGGCGGGCCGCGCCGCTCGGTGCCGAGGACCAGGTCGTGCAATCGATGCCCGATGCCAGTCCGACCAAATGGCATCGCGCCCATGTCACGTGGTTCTTCGAGCAATTTCTGTTGCGTCCGTTCGTGCCGGCCTATCGTGCGTTCGATGAGCGGTTCGCCTATCTCTTCAACTCCTATTACGTGGCGGCAGGCCCGCGGCACGCGCGGCCGCAACGCGGCCTCATCACGCGCCCCGGTGTCGCCGAGACGACGGCCTACCGCGCCCATGTCGATGCCGCCGTGGCGGCGCTGATCGAGACCACGCAGGATAGTGAAGCGGTCATCCCCATCGTCGAGATCGGGCTCCATCACGAACAGCAGCACCAGGAACTGATGCTGACCGACATCCTGCATGCGTTTTCGCAAAACGCGACCCATCCGGTCTACGATCCACATTGGCGTTGGCCGCAAAGCGAGAGCGCAACGACCGCCGCCACCGCCGCCACCGCCGCCACCGCCGACGCGCTCGTTGCCGGCATTCATATGATCGGCCACGAGGGCGCCGGCTTCTGTTTCGACAATGAGCGGCCGGCGCACCAAGTATTGCTGCAGCCGGTGTTCGTGGCGCGCGCGCTGGTGACCAATGGCGAGTGGCTCGAATTCATGGCCGACGGCGGCTATACGACGCCGAGCCTGTGGTTGTCGGACGGATGGGCGCAGGCGCAGGCACAAGACTGGAATGCGCCGGGCTATTGGCGCTCTATCGACGGCGCTTGGTTCTCGATGACTCTCGGCGGGCTGCGCCCGGTCGATCCGGCATTGCCGGTTTGCCACGTCAGCTATTACGAAGCCGATGCGTTTGCGCGCTGGGCCGGCAGGGACCTGCCGAGCGAAGCCGAATGGGAGGTCGCGGCGACAAGCGGTGCGCAAGAGGATGCCTTCGGCATGGTCTGGCAATGGACGCGCAGCGCCTATTCGCCTTATCCCGGTTACCGGGCCGCGCCCGGCACGCTCGGCGAATACAACGGCAAGTTCATGGTCAACCAGATGGTTTTACGCGGCTCATCGCTTGCCACCCCCGCTGGTCATGCGCGTAAAACCTATCGCAATTTCTTTTATCCGTCGGCGCGCTGGCAGTTCAGCGGATTGCGTCTGGCGGAATTTTGCGAACGCTGAGCGTTCAAAATGAATATCCAAACCGCCGTTCGCGCGCCGCGGCCGATCGAGACGGTGAATTCGTTCGCCGCCGAGGTCATCGCCGGCCTCAGCGCAAAGCCGAAACATCTGCCGCCCAAATATTTTTATGATTTGGCGGGCTCCGACCTGTTCGACCGCATCACCCGCCTGCCGGAATATTACCCCACCCGCAGCGAGCTTGGACTTCTGAGCAAGCATGCGCCGGCCATGGCGTCTTTGTTTCCGCCCGGTTGTGCGTTGCTCGAATTCGGCAGCGGGTCGAGCAGGAAAGCGCGCATTCTCTTACGCGCCGCGGCGCGCGTCGAGGCTTACGTTCCGGTCGATATTTCCGGAGACTTCTTGCAGCAGGACGCGGCGCGGCTACGCCGCGATTTTCCGCATCTGGCGGTCTATCCCGTGGTGGCGGATTTCACCATGATGACGGAGCCGCCGGCCGAGATCGCGGCAAAGCCGCGCGCCGGCTTCTTTCCCGGGTCGACGATCGGCAATTTCGAACCGCATGAGGCGGCTGGATTTCTGCGCCGCGCCGGGCGGATACTGGGCGCCGGTTCGCTGTTCGTGGTCGGGGTCGATCTCGTCAAGGTGCCGGACATTCTCTACCGCGCCTATAACGACGCCGAAGGCGTCACCGCGAAGTTCAATCTCAATCTGCTCGCCCGCATCAATCGCGAGCTCGGCGCCAATTTCAATCTCGCCGCCTTCGAGCACCATGCCTTCTACAATGCCGAACGCCACCGTATCGAAATGCACCTCGCCAGCACCAAACGCCAGCAAGTGCGAATCCGCGACACCACGATCGAATTCCGCGCCGGCGAAACGATCCACACCGAGAACAGCTACAAATATTCGATCGACTCGTTCCAGGCGCTGGCGCACGGCGGCGGCTGGTCGCCGCTTGCGGCGTGGACGGACGGCCTGTTCAGCGTACACGTTTTACAGATGACGGATGACGGATGACGGATGACAGATTTGCCGCTATTCCTTTCCGTCCTCTGTCCTCTGTCCTCCGTCCTCCGTCCTCCGTCCTCCGACATCTGACTATGCCGATCTGTGAAGCCGATCCCTGGCGCCTGCAATATTTCGCGCAGGTCGAAACCGCCGCGAACATCCCGACCGAGGACACCGACGCCTGGCAATGGTATCCGGCGCACCGCTGGGTCTACGACAAGCTTGCGGTGGCGCTGAGCCAAGGTCTCGATGCCGGCCCGCACGGGACAGCACCGCCGCGCTTCCCGGTTTTCTCCAAGCCGATCGTCAATCTCAAGGGCATGGGCGTCGGCAGCCGCGTGCTGCATTCGCCAGCCGACTACGAGCGGCACTACGCCCCAGGTCATTTCTGGATGACGCTGCTCGACGGCCGCCATGTCTCCTCCGACATCGCCGTCGTCGACGGCGTGCCGCGCTGGTGGCGGCACGTCACCGGCAAGCCGGCGGGCGAGGGCACGTTCGATTACTGGACCGTGCATGCCGAGCCCGATGCCGACATCGAGGGGCGCTGCGGCGCCTGGGTGCGTCGCCATCTTGCCGGCTATACCGGCATGCTCAATCTCGAAACCATCGGCGGCACGATCATCGAGGCGCATCTGCGCTTCGCCGATCAATGGCCGGATCTCTACGGCGCCGGCTGGATCGAGGCGGTGGTGTGGCTTTATGAGAACAGCACCTGGGACTTCGCCGACGACGACCGGCGTGACGGATATAGCGTCGTGCTGTTCGGGCCGAACGGCGCCCGCTATCGCCATCCGCCGCCGGCGCTCCTCGACGCGATCAAGCGCATTGGCGGCGTCAGCAGCGTCCAGATCACCTTCTACGAGGATCGCGCTCCCGAACGCCATTCCATGCCGCCCGGCGGCTTCCGCCTCGCCATCGTCAACGGCCTCGATCTTGCAAGTGCGACGGCCGCGCGCGAGCGGCTCCGGGAGCATTTTCTCGCAGCCGCAGCGTGAAAATCACGCCGGTAGATCGCTTCAGCGCCGCCCGTTATAGTCGCGGCCCGGCGCCGCGACCGAGATCAGCGAAGGAAGCCAAATCATGAAAATTGTTGCATTCGAAGGGCAGGGGGAGCCGCGGATCGGCATCGTGGAAGGCGATATTGTCGTCGATCTCAATGCCGTCGACAGCGCCGTCCCCAACGATCTCGGCGAATGGCTCAGACGCAATAACGGCGACACCAAGCCGCTCGCCGACATCGCCAAGCGGGCAGCGGCCAGCGCGCGCAAGCCGCTTTCGGGCTTGACCTACAGGCTGCCGGTCGGCCGGCCCGGGAAGATCATCTGCCTCGGCCTCAATTATCTCGAACACGTCAAGGAAGGCGCGCAGCGCGACAACATTCCAAAATTTCCGACCATTTTTATGCGCGGCCTGACCTCGCTGGTGCCGCACGGCCAGCCGATCATCCGCCCGCAAGTGACCGAGACGCTCGATTACGAAGCCGAGCTGATCGTGGTCATCGGCAAGCGCGCCAAGCATCTTAACCCGGCCAATGCACTCGCCTGCGTCGCCGGCTATTCCTGCGGCAACGAGGGCTCGGTGCGTGAGTTCCAGAGAAAAACCACGCAATGGGACATGGGCAAGAATTTCGACCGCACCGGCGGCTTCGGCCCCTGGTTGGTCAGCGCCGACGAGCTGCCGCCGGGCGGCAAGGGATTGAAGATCGAGAGCCGGCTCAACGGCCAGGTGATGCAGTCGGACAACACCGACAACATGATGTTCCCGGTCGTCGACACGCTCGTCTACGTCACGCAGGGCATGACGCTCGAGCCCGGCGACATCATCTTCACCGGCACGCCATCAGGCGTCGGCCACGCGCGCAAGCCGCCAGCCTGGATGAAGAACGGCGACGTCTGCGAGGTGGAAATATCCGGCATCGGCGTGTTGCGCAATCCGATCGCCGACGAGAAGGTCGGCTGAGCGATCATGCTGCTCTTGAATTCGCCGGGCACGTAGCGTCGGTTCGCGCTGGCAAAGCCGCGCTTGCGGCACCCGGCTTGACGCTACCCGCGGCCGGGCGCGATGATCCGCCCAATCTGACGAAATCCGCCGAATTTTACGACACTCACGCCATCCGCGGGAGGACGCCATGCCGAAACGCCGCTCGTCGCCTAAATCCAGCCGCCGCAATTTTTTGCAAGGTGTGGGCCTCATCGGCGCCGCTGCCGCGGTCACGCCGCCGGCCGCCGCCAACGCGATACCGGCCGCTGCGCAGGCGAAATTGAAGGCCGCCGTCCCCGGCCCGCGGCAAATCGCGGCCGAGACCATGCCGCCGGCGAGCGATCCGGTGAATCAGACGTCGAGCGGCGGCGACTTCATGACTGACGTGCTCAACTCGCTCGGCATCGAGTATTTGGCGATCAATTGCGCTCAGAGCTACCGCGGCCTGCACGAAGCCGTCATCAATCACGCCAACAACAAGCCCGAAATCATTACCTGCGTACACGAGGACGTCGCCGTCCACCTGGCGCAAGGCTATGCCAAGATCGAAGGCAAGCCGATCGCGATGGCCTGTCACGGCGTCGTCGGCCTGCAACATGCCACCATGGCGATGTACAACGCCTGGTGCGACCGCGTGCCGATCATCGTCATGGGCGGCAACATCATGGAGGCGGACAAGCGGGGGCCAGGCGCGGATTGGACGCATTCGGGCGTCGACGTCGGGGCAATCGTGCGCGACTTCACCAAATGGGACGATCAACCCGCCTCGCTGCAGCATTTCGCCGAATCGGCGGTGCGCGCCTACAAGATCGCAACGACCCCGCCGATGGGGCCGGTCTTCCTCGCGCTCGACGCCGAGCTGCAGGAAAACCCGATCCCGGACGCCGAAAGCTTGCGCATTCCCAAACTCGCGCCAGTCGTTCCGCCACAGGGCGATTCCGGCGCGTTGGCGGAAGCCGCGAAGATGCTGGTCAAGGCGCAAAATCCGCTCATCGTGTCCGATCGCGTGGCGCGCACGCCGGCGGGAATGGCGAACCTCGTCGAGCTTGCCGAAACGCTGCAATGCGGCGTCATCGACAATGCCGGGCGCATGAACTTCCCGTCGCGGCATCCGCTCAATCAGAGCTTCCGCAGGGGCCTGATCGGCCAGGCCGACGTCATCCTGGCGATCGAGATGAATGACCTTTGGGGTACGCTCACGTCGTTCAGCGACCGCATCGTGCGCCGGTCGCGGCCGGCTACCGAGCCGGGGGCGAGGATCATTACGCTCGGCGTGCGCGATCTCTACTTGAAATCCAATTATCAGGATTTCGGCCGCTGGCAGGATGTCGATCTCGACATCGCCGGCGACGGCGAGGCTTCGCTGCCGGCGCTCACCGAAGTGGTGAAGCGGCTCATCGACGAGGACCGCAAGGCCGCCTACGACGCGCGCGGCAAAAAACTCGGCGCCGCGCATCTGGCGATGGTCGAGCAGTCGAAGACCGATGCGACGATCGGCTGGGATGCGAGCCCGATCACGACCGCCCGCATGTGCGCGGAGGTCTATGCCCAGATCAAGGACGAGGACTGGTCATTGGTCGGCGCCACGATCCGCCTCACCTGGCCGCATCGGCTGTGGGATTTCAAGCGGCCCTATCAGTGGAACGGCGTCTCCGGGGGCGGCGGTGTCGGCTACAATCTGCCGGCTTCGCTCGGCGCGGCGCTCGCCAACAAGAAGCACAGCCGGTTCACAGTCGCCTTCGGCGGCGACGGCGACTTCATGTTCAATCCGGGAGCGTTGTGGACGGCTGCGCATCACAAGATTCCGATGCTCTACATCGTGCAAAACAACCGCGCCTACCATCAGGAATACATGTACCTGGTCGCCATGGCGGCGCGGCACGGCCGCGGCGTCGACCGGATGGATATCGGCACCACGATCAAGGATCCGAATATCGACTACGCCACCGTCGCGCGCGGCATCGGCGTCTATGGCGAGGGTCCGATCACCGATCCGAAGGACCTTGCGCCCGCGCTGGCGCGCGCCGTCGCCGTCGTCAAGGCCGGCGAGACGGCCGTGGTCGACGTCGTCACCGATCCGCGTTGAGGAGAATTTCCGATGAACCGGTTCAAGCGTATCGCGATCACGGCTTTCACCGTCGCTGCTCTCGCATCCAGTATGGCGCGGGCGCAAGACGCCCCGCGAGGCGACGCCGCCAACGGCAAGCGCATCTACCTTGCTGACGGCTGCTTCACCTGTCACGGCCGCGCCGGGCAGGGCGGTGCCTATATCGGTCCGGCGCCGATCCTCGCCCACACGGCGCTGTCGTTCGACGGCTTCAAGGGTGAGGTCCGCGATCCGGTCAACGACATGCCGGCCTATTCGGACGCGGTGCTGTCGGACAAGGATATCGCCGACATCTACGCGTTCGTGGAATCGCTGCCCGGCCCGGGGTCGGCGAAAGACATTTCGATCCTCAATAATTGAGGGCCGCGGCCGCTGATATAAAGTGAACGCAGAATTTTTGCTTCATCGCACACCCAACAGGAAAGACATGGCCGACGAGACGCTCAAGGTCATCAGCATTTGCGGCAGCCTGCGCAAAGGCTCGTATAACCGGATGGTCATGAATGCGCTGCAAAACTTGGCGCCGGCCGGCATGAGCATCAAGGAAGCGCCGCCGTTTTCCGAATTTCCGCTCTACAATGCCGACCTCGAGAAGTCGACCGGGCTTCCCCGCCGCGGTGCAAAAGCTCGCCGACGCGATCCGGGCGGCCGACGGCGTGATCTTCAACACGCCGGAATACAACTTCTCGATTCCCGGCGGCTTGAAGAACGCGATCGACTGGGTATCGCGCGTGCCCAATCAGCCATTCGCCGGCAAGCCGGTCGCCATCCAGTCCGCCACGGGCGGGCCGCTTGGCGGCGGCCGCATGCAATACGATTTGCGCCGGGCGATGCTCTTTCTCGATGCCTTGACCTTCGGCAGGCCGGAAATCTTTATCGGCAATTGCTCCCAGCGCATCGACGCGCAGACCGGCCAGATCACCGACCAGCAGACGGTTGGATTCATCCAGCAGCAGCTTGCCGCCTTCGCCACGTTCATCGAGCGGCACGGCGGCAAGCGCTAGCCCCCTCCCCACCCTCCCCCGCTTGCGGGGAAGGGAAGGGAGGGGGCGCGGCTTATGCGCTATTTCCGCCGCCGGGCGCCTTCATTATATTCGCTGCAGCAGAGTCCCGCTGATAGTTCCGTGGAGGACGCCATGGTGGTCGCGACCGCGAAGAAGCCGAGCAACGGCAAGCCCGACCCGAAACACAACATCGAGGCGATGCGGGAAGCCTATTATGCCCGCATCGCCAAGCACGACATGACGCCGCTATGGACGGTGATGAGCTCGATCATCAGCGATGAGCCGGTGACGCGCTGCGCGCCGGTGATTTGGCATTACGACGATGTGAAATCGCTGGTCATGGAATCGGGCAGCCTGATCACCACCGAGGAGGCCAAGCGCCGCGTCCTGATCCTGGAAAACCCGGCCTTGCGCGGCGAATCGCGCGCCACCAATACGCTCTTCGCCGGCATCCAGATGATCCTGCCGGGCGAGGTCGCCCCGGCTCACCGCCACGTCTCCTCGGCCATCCGCTTCGTGCTCGACGGCGAGGGCGCCTACACCGCGGTCGAGGGCGAGAAGGCTTTCATGTCGCCCGGCGATTTCGTCATCACCGCCAACTGGGCGCCCCACGATCACGGCAACACTTCGAAAAAGCCGATGCTCTGGCTCGACGTGCTCGATGTCCCGACGGTCAACTTTTTCGAGACTTCGTTCGCCGAGGATTTCGCAACTCCGACGCAGGAGACCACCCGGCAGAACGGCGATTCATTGAGCTTTTATGGTTCGGGCGTGCTGCCCGACGGCACGCCCGCCATGAACCGCACGCCGGTCATCAATTACACCTACGCCCGCACGCGTCCGATCATCGAGCGCATGCTGCAGGCGGGCGACATCGACAAACGCCACGGCGCGCGCGTGCGCTATGCCAATCCGATCAATGGCGGCCCGGTGCTGCCGACGATGGGCGCTTCGCTCGCCATGCTGCCCAAAAACTTTCGCGGCGAGCCCTACCGCTCGACCGACGGCGCCATTTTCGTCTGCGCGGAGGGTCAAGGTACGACCAATGTCGATGGTCTCCTGCTCGAATGGGGTCCCAACGACGTCTTCGTGGTGCCGCCATGGAAGCGTTATTTCCACACCGCGTCGCAACAATCGGTGCTGTTTTCGATCTCCGACCGCCCGGCGCAGGAAGCGCTCGGCATCTGGCGCGAGGGGAAATAGCAACGGTCATTCCGGGGCCGCGGGCTAAAGCCCGCGCCCTGACTGAAGTGGCGACCGCACGATGGATGCACCGGCGCAAAAAAAATCGAAGCTGATCAAGGGCGCGACCAGCGACTGGGAAGTGGTCATCGGCATGGAAGTGCACGCCCAGGTGACCTCGAAAGCCAAGTTGTTTTCCGGCGCTTCGACGGCATTCGGCGGCGAACCGAACTCGCATGTGTCGCTCATTGATGCCGCCATGCCCGGCATGCTGCCGGTGATCAACGAGGAATGCGTGCGGCAAGCGGTGCGCACCGGGCTCGGGCTCAAGGCGCGGATCAACCGTAAATCGGTGTTCGACCGCAAGAATTATTTCTATCCGGACCTGCCGCAGGGCTACCAGATCAGCCAATACAAATCGCCGATCGTGGGCGAGGGCGAGGTTTTGGTCGACATGGCGGACGGCGAGACGGTGCGCGTCGGCATCGAGCGGCTGCATCTCGAGCAGGACGCCGGCAAATCGCTGCACGAGCAGCATGCCGCGATGTCGCTCGTCGACCTCAATCGTTCGGGCGTGGCGCTGATGGAGATCGTAACCAAGCCCGATCTGCGCTCCGCCGACGAGGCCAAGGCATTTCTCGGCAAGCTGCGCACCATCCTGCGTTACCTCGGCACCTGCGACGGCGACATGGAGAAGGGCAATCTGCGCGCCGACGTGAACGTCTCGGTGCGCCGGCCGGGCGCCGCGTTGGGCACGCGCTGCGAGATCAAGAACCTCAACTCCATCCGCTTCATCGGTCAGGCGATCGAGCACGAGGCGTGGCGGCAGATCGGGGTGATCGAGCAGGGCGGCACCATCGAGCAGGAGACGCGGCTGTTCGACCCGGACAAGGGCGAGACGCGCTCGATGCGCAGCAAGGAGGAGTCGCCCGATTACCGCTATTTTCCCGATCCGGACCTCTTGCCGCTCGAATTGTCGCCATCGCTGGTGGATGATTTGCGCAACGGCCTGCCGGAGCTGCCGGACGAGAAGAAGGCGCGCTTGATGCGCGACTACGCACTTTCCGGATATGATTCCGGCGTGCTCGTCGCCGAGCGCGAGACCGCCGAGTTCTTCGAAGCCGTCATCAACGGCCGCGACAACGACGGCGAAAACAAGCGCGATGCGAAACTCGCCGCCAATTGGGTGATCAACGAGCTTGCCGGGCGGCTCAACAAGGAAGGCAAGGACATCACCGCCTCGCCGGTGAACGAGGGCCAGCTCGGCGCCATCCTCGACCTCATCGCCGACGGCACCATCTCCGGAAAAATCGCCAAGGATGTGTTCGAGATCGTCTGGACCGAGGGCGGCGACCCGCGCGCGATCGTCGAAGCGCGCGGCTTGCAGCAGGTGACCGACCTCTCGGCGATCGAAAAGCTCGTCGACGACATCATCGCCAAAAATCCGAACAAGGTCGGCGATGCGAAGACAAACCCGAAAGCGATCGGCTGGTTCGTCGGCCAGGTGATGAAGGCCTCGGGCGGCAAGGCCAATCCGCAGGCGGTCAATGATCTCCTGAAGAAGCGCATCGGCATCTGAGCGCGACGCTCGCCTCGCTGCCGCGCGCGCAAAAAAAGACGCCGCGAACTCTCCTTGCACGCCGAAACGGAAGCGAGAATCTCTCTTGCGGCGACGCCGCGAGGCGCCGCGCGCGGTCGTGGAGCGTGCCGTCGGCGCGAATCGGTTGGCACTGATTCGCGCGTTTTGCGGTGCGATGGGGCCGTCAACACGCCCGCGGCGGCGTTCGGTGCATAATTTTTTTCACGTGGTGAATCCGCCGATGTTGACGTCATCGCGCGCGCGAAAACGCGCGCGAGCGGCGAGTGACGTGGGCGTTCGCAGTGCAAGATCGCGAATTCAGATGTGGCAAAAATCCGCATTCCATCGGCATTTCTTCATCACGAGCAAATTTTCGCGCGCAATCGCGCCGACGAAAAAATTTTCGGCGCGGTCATTTACCGGCGATGGCGATGCGGATGCGGCGGAGCGGCAGGGCGCGGCACTTACACACAAAATTAAGTGGAGTCACTGTTATTTTTTTCCTGCTGTAGTAATCGGATGGTAGTGCGGATCGATTCGCGACTGCACTGCACCGATGTCGCCATCCACTCAGGCTAGGAGGGCAGCAATGGCGAAGAAGCGAAAGACGAAGGCAGCGGTAAAGAAGACGGCGAAGAAGACGACGAAGCGCCGGAAGAAGAAGTAGTCAATGCCGCGATCGGTCTTCGACATCGTGTGAGTCGAAGATCGCGTCACACGGGCCGGCTTTCGTCGAGGGAAGATCGACGATCGCCCGAGACGGGCCGGCTCAGGTGGACGACGGAGGGCGTCGGCGAGACGGAGGCTTAGGCTTCACGATCGTTCGCACTGCGCGCGGTGGTGAAGAGGAGCGACGGACGATCTGGAACTCGCGCTGGCAAATCGCCGGCGGATTTGAGCCTCAGCTATCTCGCCGACGCCCTCGGTATATCGGCGGGTTCGTTTCGACAATCTAAAGCGGCGCCGCGGCAGCAAACCGCGGCGCCGTTTCTCTTTGCCGGCACGAGTGTGCCGCGTAAATTGTCATACAGTTTCCGGCCGGTGACTTTGGACATTCTCCGCTGATTCCCGCGCAAGCGGGAATCAAGTGGGAATCCAGTAACGGACGTGGCGCGTAAAGAGCTGGGTCCCCGCTTGCGCGGGGACGAGCGGAAGCCTGAAGGATCATTCGGATTGCAAATCGTGACGCGCGCGCCAAAAAAGCCAAAAAAATCGAAGGCGAAGCCGGCTTCCGCAGCGAAGCGAGCAACGGTGCGCCGCCGCGAGCCGATCGAGCTTTATTACTGGCCGACGCCGAACGGCTGGAAAATTTCGATCATGCTCGAAGAGTGCGGGCTGCCCTACGTCGTGCGTCCGGTCAACATCTCCAAGGGCGAGCAGTTCGCGCCGCACTTTTTGGCGATCTCGCCGAACAACCGCATTCCGGCGATCGTCGATCCCGCCGGCCCGGGCGGGCGGCCGATCTCGGTCTTCGAGTCCGGCGCCATCCTGCAATACCTCGGCCGCAAGACCGGAAAATTCTATCCGCGCGAGGAGCGCGCGCGCGTCGCCGTCGATGAGTGGCTGTTCTGGCAGGTCGGCGGGCTCGGCCCGATGGCCGGCCAGGCCAATCACTTCCGCCGTTACGCGCCGGAAGCGGTTGGCTACGCCATCACCCGCTATACCGACGAGGTCGACCGCCTGTTCGGCGTCATGAACACGCGGCTTTCCGGCCGCGGGTTTTTGGCCGGCCGCTATTCCATCGCCGACATGGCCTGCGTCGGCTGGGTCAGGCTCGCCGAGAGGATGGGCCAGGACCTCGCGCTTTTTCCGCACCTCAGGCGCTGGTTCGAAACGATCCGGGCGCGGGCGGCGGTCAAGCGCGCTTTTGCGATCCGCATCGAGGCGGCCTCCGCCGTCGACATGCACGATCCGAAAGTGCGGGCGGTCCTGTTCGGTCAGCGCGCCAGGTGAGGCGGAATCTCGCTGATTGATTCACGTCCGCTCGTCCCCGCGCAAGCGGGGACCGAGCTCCTTGCGCCGTGTGCTGGATTCCCGCTTTCGCGGGAATGAGCGGATCATGATCCGAAGTCACCCGCGCGGAATTCGCATCAATTCGCCCTTGTCCAGGTCTGCGTCTTGCAGATCAGCCCGCCCATGACGCAGCCCTTGAGTTCGGCGGTATTGGCGCCGGTCATGGTGAACGAGCCGGAATAGGTGCTGCCGTCCTCGGCGTTGTACACTTCGCCGTCCCATTTGTTGGCTGCTTCGCTCGGTTTCATGTTGAGCACGATGGGCACTCCGAGCAGCGGCCGGCCCTGCTTGCCGGCATCGACATTGTGCTTGTCGGTCTTCGGTTTGTTGGTATCGGGATCGATCGGCTCCTGGAGCCAGACCAGCGTGCCGCACAGCGCCCCGCCGCAATTGACGATGCGGACCTGGCCTTTTTTGTCTCCCGTCAGCCAGGTGCCGAACGGATCGGCGGCGAGCGCGGGCGCGATCAAAATCAGCGCGAGCCCGATCGCGGCAACGACGAATGCTGCATTTATGCGAAAGATTTTCATGACCGCCCTCCGGGTGCCCTGGATGATCGCAAGGCGGAAAGGATAGCCTACGAAAACGGCATTGCAAGCGTCTTGCCGCCAAGAATGCCGCCCGGGGGCGGACGCCGACTGCGGCGGCGGCGCCCGCGCGGTTGCTTAACGCCGCGTTGCCGGTCTCGCGCCATCGCCGGGCGCGAAGTTCAGCTTTGATTCATCGCATTGTTTAAACCACCGTTCAAATATTCTGACGATTATCGACGCGTCGGCTACGGGGCAGTAAGAGCCGGTGAACCGGTAAGAGCCGACAGGTCACAAGGCGTAGACAGGGGAGTGCAACATGGCTCGTTTTGAAATTCTCGACAGCAACGCGGCGCCGCTCGGGCAAGGGCCCGCCGCCGGCGCTATGCTGTTCGAGCTTGGAATGATGTATTCGGTCGGCCGCGACGTGCCGGTCGATCTCGTCATCGCGCATAAATGGTTCAATCTCGCGGCGGTGAAAGGCAATACCGATGCGATCCGGCTGCGGCGCGAGATCGCCGATCAGATGTCGGACGTCGAGATTGCCGCCGCTCAGCGCGCCGCGCGCGATTGGCTCAAGGGAACCCATCAGGCGCCGGCGCCCGCGATCGCGGCCTGACCCCGATCGGGCCGGCTGAGTTGCGAGGCGCCGGACCCTTGCTTGCGGTCGTAGCAGCGCCTAGTCATATCGGCAGTTCGGAGAGGTGGCCGAGTGGCTGAAGGCGGCGGTTTGCTAAACCGTTATACGGTCTAAAGCCGTATCAAGGGTTCGAATCCCTTCCTCTCCGCCACCTTCGCCCTGTCGGGCTTCGGGTGGCAGGCCAGCCGGGGGCAGGCGAAGGGTATCTCCCGAAGCTCGCAACGAGCGTAGGGCGACAAATCAGATGCTCACCATCAGCCGATATTGGCTCGCTGCTGCGGCGATCTTGTGCCTGTCCGTGCTGGTCGCTCGCGCGCAGGCGGATCGGGTTGAGCGCGAGGTCAAGGCGGCGCCGGGCCGCGACGCGCGCGTCGGCATCTACACCAACATTCGGCCGGATTGTACCTCGGGCCCGCTGCCGGCGATCCGGCTCGTCGCCGCGCCGGCGCACGGCGCCGTGAGCGTCAAGCGCGGCACGCTCAAGGCGACCAATTTCAAACAGTGCCTGGGCATCGAAGCGCCGGCCTTCGTCGCCTTCTATCGCGCCGCGGCGGACTTTAGCGGCGCCGATGAGTTCGAGCTGGAAATCGGCCTTGCCGGCGGCCGCAAAGAGCTCCAGCACTTCCGGGTGACCGTCGCCAACAAACCGGGCGGCGGGCAGGGCATCTAGCGCGGTCACCGGCACGCGTTCGGCGAGATTGTGTCGCATGCCACCGGCTTGTTCGCGCCCGCGGCAGCCTTTATAGACCGAGCGTTTTGGACACCGCGGGCGACGTCCACAGCCTTGGCCGGGTCTATATGACTACACGATCGACGCGAAACGACCGCACCAGTATCGATGGCTGGGAGGCGACTTCGTGTTGCTAGTCAAATACGTCCTCAGACGGCCGTACACCGTGGTCGCGGTGTTGATGCTCATCTGCCTGCTCGCCGCCGGCGCCGTGATGCGGATGCCGGTCGACATCTTTCCCGAGATCAACATTCCGGTGGTGAGCGTCGTTTGGAATTACGCGGGCATGAGCCCGCAGGATATGCAGAACCGCATCCTGACGCTGCACGAACGGCAATTGGCGTCGTTGGTCGACGACATATCCCGCATCGAGGCTACCAGCTACGAAGGTGTCGGCGTCGAGAAGGTGTACCTGCACGAGGGCGCCGACGTGAGCCGGGCGGTTTCGCAATTGGCCTCCAGCGCCCTCGTGGTGCTCAAATACATGCCGCGCAACATCACGCCGCCGCTCGTCCTGCGTTATGGGGCCACCGACGTCCCGATCATCCAGTTGAGCCTCTCCAGCGATTCTCTGACCGACACCAGGCTTAATGATTTGGGCCAGAACGTCATCCGTCCCTATCTCGCCGTGGTGCACGGCGCCGAGGTTCCCTATCCCTACGGCGGGAAACCACGCGTCATCATGGTCGATCTCGACCAGCAGGCGCTGCAATCGCGCGGGCTGTCGCCGCAGGACGTGAGCCAGGTGCTGCAGCGGCAGAACGTGATCCTGCCCTCAGGTGACGTGAAAATCGGCAGCATCGATTACATGCTGACAATGAACAACAGCCCCGACGTGATCGCCGCGGTCAACGGATTTCCCATCAAGGAAGTCGATGGCCGCATGGTGTTTCTGCGCGACATCGCCCACGTTCACGACGGATACCAGGTGCAGACCAACTCGGTCGCCGTGGACGGCCGGCCCGGCGCGCTGATGACGATCCGCAAGACCGGCGGGGTATCGACCTTGGCGGTCATCGACGGCGTCAGGGCGGCGCTGCCCTATGTCAAGAAATTGGTGCCGAAGGGTGTGGACATCAAGGCGATTTTCGATCAGTCGATTTTCGTCAAGGCGGCGCTCAACAGCGTCGTCATCGGCGGGACGATGGCCGCCGGCCTGACCGCTTTGATGATTATCTTGTTCCTCGGCAACTGGCGGCTGACGCTGATCATTCTCGCGTCCATTCCGTTGTCGATCATCACCGCTGTGCTGGCGCTCTACCTTGGCGGCCAGACGCTCAACACCATGACGCTCGGCGGCTTTGCGCTCGCCGTCGGCATATTGGTGGATAACGGCACGGTCGTCATCGAGAACATCGAACGGCACATGCGCACGGGCGAGCCTCTGGTGGACGCCATCATCAACGGCGCCGGAGAGGTCGGCGTTCCCACCTTCTTGTCGACGTTGTCCATCTGTACGGTTTTTGTGCCGATCTTCCTGCTTCAGGGCACCGCGAAATACCTGTTTTCGCCGCTTTCGCTGTCGGTGTGCCTGTCGCTGATCGCGAGCCTGGCGCTGTCCTTCACGCTGGTGCCGGTGTTGTTCAAATACCTGATGGCGTCGGCGTCGGAGGCGCACAACCGGTCCGACTGGCTGTCGACCCCGGCTGCGAGCCGGCGCAATCCTTTGACCGCCATCCATCGGGGTTTTGAGCGGGGATTTGACTCCTTCCGTGAAACCTATCGCCACAGCCTGGCCTGGACATTGTCGCGGCCGCTGTCGACGATCGCATTCTTCGGCATCCTGATGGTGGTTTCGGTGGCCCTGTTCCCGCTTTTGGGCAGGGACTTCTTTCCGCAGGTCGATGCCGGCCAAATGCGTCTTCACGTCCGGGCGCCGCCGGGAACCAGAATTGAGCAGACGCAGGAGTATTTTACCGGCGTCGAAGCGGAAATCCGCAAGATCGTCGGCAACGATCAGATCGACGTCATCCTCGACAATATCGGCCTGCCCTACAGCGGCATCAACATCGCGCTGAGCGATTCGGCGACGGTCGGCCCGATGGACGGCGAGATTCTCGTCTCGCTCAAGAAAAACCATACGGCGACGGCCGAGCATGTCGCCGAGCTGCGGCGTGAGCTGCCGAAAATCTTTGCCGAGCTGCAGTTCTTTTTCCAGCCTGCCGATATCGTCGATCAGGTCCTCAACTTCGGCCAGCCGGCGCCGATCGATATACGCATTACCGGCCCGAACAACGACGAGGCCTATGCCGTCGCCGCCAAGCTGGCGAACGATCTGCAGAAGGTGCCCGGAATAGTCGACTCGCACGTTTTCCAGGTGCCGAATGCTCCCACACTTTCGGTCGACGTCGACCGCGCGCTCTCCACCCAGCTCGGTTTCGATCAGGAAACGACGGCGGACAATGTTCTCGTCTATACCAATTCCAGCGCTCAGACCGCGCCGAATTTCTGGGTCGATCCGCGCAACGGCGTCAGCTATCCCCTGGTCGCGCAGATGCCGCCTTATCAGATCGCCTCGACGCACAACCTTTGGACCTTGCCGATCACGCCCGATACCGGCGCCAAGCAGGGCCAGCTGCTGATGAACATCGCCAAATTCGGGCGCAGCAAGATTCCGATGGTGATGTCGCAGCTCAACATCCAGCCGGTCTTCGACGTCAATGCCGACGTGCAAGGCCGCGACCTGAACTCGGCGGCGAACGATATCGACAAGGTCATAATGGCCGACCGCCCGGACCCGTCCAAGGCCATCGTCGTGACCCTCGGCGGTCAAATCGAGACGATGCGCGAGAGCTATTCGGGTTTGTTCTCCGGCATGGCGGTCGCCGTGCTGCTGGTCTATCTGTTCCTGGTGATCAATTTTCAGAGTTGGATCGATCCGTTGATCGTGCTTTTGGCCGTGCCGTTCTCGTTGGGCGGCGTGATGTGGATATTGTACCTGTCGCAGACGCACCTGAGCGTGCCGGCGTTGATGGGGACGCTGATGTGCATGGGGCTTGCGACCGCCAACAGTATCCTGGTGGTGACGTTCGCCAACCAACGGATGGAAGCCGGCGACGATTCCTGGGTCGCGGCCGAGATTGCGGGATTTACCCGATTGCGTCCGGTGCTCATGACCGCAGGCGCGATGATCCTGGGTATGGTACCAATGGCGCTTGGAATCGGCGAGGGCGACGAGCAGAACGCCCCGCTCGCGCGGGCCGTTATTGGCGGGCTGCTTTTCGCCACATTCGCCACATTGGTGTTCGTCCCCGTCATGTACCGAGTTCTGCGTCGCCGGCCGGCCGCTCGAGCGGAATCATCTGCAGAGGGGGATTCACTTGCCGCCATCCGATGAGACGAACCCCGCAGCGGACGACAGCGCGGCGCCGGAACGCCGCCCTCCGTCCCGATCCGGCGTCGGCGCACGGACCGGGCGGCGGTTGCAAATCTTCGCCGCGATCCTCGCCATTGTGCTGTTGCTCGCATTTCTGGTCGTGCACCACATTCGCGCGCGCGACGAGAGCGCTCTGGCGGCAACGACCCGGCAACTGGCGCAGACGCCGCCGTCCGTCGTCGCCGTCACTGTTGAGAATGCCACCGGGCCGCGGCCCTTGACGCTGCCGGGGGCGACGGCGGCCTGGTACACCAGCACGATCTATGCCCGGGTCAACGGCTACGTTGACAAATGGTATGCCGACATCGGCGACCACGTGCACAAGGGGCAGGTTCTCGCCAGCATCGACACCCCGGATCTCGATGCGCAACTCGTCGCTGCGAAAGCCAAGCTGAACGCCGCCGACGCCGAGGTCAAAGTCAAGGAAGCGGAAGCCGAATTCGCCAGGTCCACCTATGAGCGATGGATGCAGTCGCCGGCCGGCGTCGTCTCGGAGCAGGAACGCGAAAACAAAAAGGCCGGCTACGACAGCGCGGTCGCCCAGCTGAACGCGGCCAAGGCGCAGGTCGCGCTCAATCAAGCGGAGGTGGATAATGTTGCCGCCTTCGAGACCTACAAGGGGGTGACGGCTCCCTACGACGGCACGATCATCGAACGCCGCATCGATATCGGCAACCTGGTCACCGCGGGAAGCAACGCCTCTACCACGCCGCTTTATCGCATCACGCAAGACGATCCGATGCGCGTCTTCGTCGACGTGCCACAGAGTGTCGCGGCGGATCTGATGAAAGTCGGGATCCCGGCTCGTATCACGTCGGACGATGCTCAGGCGGTTTTCGCGGGCACGATCACGCGAACGGCGGCGGCGATCAACCCGGGCTCGCGCACGCTCCGGGTGGAAGTGGACATTCCCAATTCAAGCCATGTGCTCGTGCCCGGCCTGTACGTTCAGGTGCGGTTCGATCTCGAAACGAAGGGTTTGGTCCAAGTTCCTGCCGCGGCGCTGATATTCCGCTCCAACGGCCCGCAAGTCGCGGTCATCGACAGCACCGACATCGTGCACTTTCGTCCCGTCACCATCGCGCGCGATGACGGCGACGTCGTCGAGATCGCAACCGGAGTCGCGCCCGGCGATCGCGTGGCCTTGAACATCAGCGACGCGGTCACGGACGGCGAGAAGGTGGCGGTGGTCGGTTCGACGCCGAACGGTGTCGCCGCGTCCGGCCCGCCCCCTGCCGAGCACGTCGTCGAAGACGCCGATCAAGCGGCCCGTCCTCCGCGCTAAGTGTCTGTCCGGAATCATATTGAGTCTCCTGAATCAGTTGTGATTCAAGGGTGGTGGCCTGATTCGAGGAGGGGTCACCGATGTGGACGGCACAGAACCGTAGGCGTTACGACCGCA
>JBEKNW010000035.1:0-26706 GCA_049522435.1 Xanthobacteraceae bacterium | reverse complement strand
GCGCCGCGGAAAATGAACGGGAAGCCGAGAATATTATTGACCTGGTTGGGATAGTCGGAGCGGCCGGTGGCCATGATGGCGTCGTCGCGCACCGCCGCCACCTCCTCGGCGGTGATTTCCGGGTCGGGATTGGCCAAGGCGAAGATGATCGGCTTTGCCGCCATCGACTTGATCATAGCCGGGGTGAAAGCACCTTTGACCGAGAGCCCGAAGGCCACATCGGCGCCCTCGAATGCCTCGGCCAGCGTGCGCGCCGAAGTCTCGATCGCATAGGCCGATTTCCACTGGTTCATGCCCGCGGTGCGGCCCTGATAGATCACGCCCTTGGTGTCGCACAGGATGAGGTTCTCCGGCCGGAAGCCGATCGCCTTGAGCAGTTCCAGGCAGGCAATGCCGGCGGCGCCGGCGCCGTTGCAGACGAGCTTGGTCGTTTCGATGTCGCGGCCGGTGAGTTGCAGCGCGTTGATCAGTCCGGCGGCGGCGATGATGGAGGTGCCGTGCTGGTCGTCATGGAAAACCGGAATGTCGAGCAGCTCGCGCAGCCGCTGCTCGATGATGAAGCATTCCGGCGCCTTGATGTCCTCGAGATTGATGCCGCCCCAGCTCTTGCCGAGCAGTTTCACGCAATTGATGATTTCGTCGGGATCCTCGGAGGAGATTTCGAGGTCGATCGAGTCGATGTCGGCGAAACGCTTGAAGAGGACGGCCTTGCCCTCCATCACCGGCTTTGCCGCCAGTGCGCCGAGATTGCCCAGGCCGAGAATGGCGGTGCCGTTGGTGATCACCGCGACGAAATTACCCTTCGTCGTGTAGTCGTAGGCGCGACTTTCGTCCTCGGCGATGGCCAGCACCGGAACGGCGACGCCCGGCGAGTAGGCGAGCGAGAGGTCGCGCTGCGTGGCCATCGGCTTTGTCGCCACGACTTCGAGCTTTCCGGGCCGGCCCTGGCTGTGAAACAGCAGCGCTTCCTGATCGGTGAAAGTGGGCCGGTGCGTGCGGTCGCCGGTTTTCGGAGCCATTTCAATTCCCTACTGAACGCGCGGTGGTTGGCGGGTGGTCGAATGCGAAGGCGGCCGACGTTAGCGGAAGCGGTGGCCTGTGCTCAAGTGACTGGTGGCTCATGATCGGTCGCGCGGCGCAAAAAAGCGCCGCAGGCTCGGCGCATTGAATAAGCAGGCCCGGGAGAGTAATCCCTGCGCGTAAGCCCGCCATCCGCAGCCTGCCGGCAAACCATGATCAGATTTCTGCTTCGTCTCATCGGCCTCTGCTTGCTGGCAACCGCCTTTTTCTTCTTCGTCTATGACGGGACCAAGTCCATCGCCAACCAGCACTTGGTTTACATCAAAGTCGGCGACGTATGGGCTATTCTCGACCAGAACAGCCTGAATCTGGCGCAAAATTGGTTGAAGCAGAGGGCCATTTGGGCTTGGGACCCGTATATGCAGACGATTTTCGACCTGCCTACCTGGGTCGTGCTCGGGATATTGGCGATGATCCTGATCCTGCTTGGACGCAAGAAAAAGCCGCTCATCGGCTATGCGCGCAACTAAAGCGCGCGCTGCGTGCAATCTCCCATGCGGACAGCCTGGCGACGTTTACTTCTTGTCTTGGTCATCATTGTCCTTACCCTGCTTTTTCTGCCGTACCTGATCGCCCCGTTCTATCGGTTCGTCCAGCCGGTCTCGACACCGATGCTCTGGCGCTGGGTGACCGGGGCCCGCGTCGAGCGCATCGTCGTTCCGCTCGGCCGCATCGCGCCGACACTGCCGCTTGCCGTCATCGTCGCCGAAGACGGCAGCTTCTGCCACAATCACGGCATTGACCTCGGCGCGATGCGCGAGGCGCTGGAAGAGGCCGACGACATCGAGGCAGCGCGCGGCGGCTCCACCATCACGCAACAGACGGCCAAGAATCTGTTCCTCTGGCCTGGGCGCAGTTTTCTGCGCAAGTCGCTGGAATTCCCGCTCGCACTGTGGATCAACTTGGTGTTGCCGAAGCGGCGGGTGCTGGAAATCTATCTCAACATCGCCGAGTGGGGTCCCGACGGCGAATTCGGAGCCGAGGCCGCCGCGAGCTGGGCGTTCGGCAAGTCGGCGCGCGATCTCACGGCGCGTGAGTCGGCGGAACTCGCCGCCATCCTTCCCAACCCGCTCCGCCGCAGCGCCCGGGCGCCGAGCGCTCCGGTGCGCAGGCTCGCCGGCCTCTATGAGCGCCGCGCGGCCGCCCATCCGGCGCTCGATGCCTGTATCCGCACCCGCGGCCCCTAGCTTCCGCCGAGTCATTCTTCTATAAGCCCGGTTTCCGTCATTCCGGGGCGCGCTAAAAGCGCGAGCCCGGAATCCATATCCACAAGCGGTGATTATGGATTCCGGGTTCCTCGCGTCGCTCGGCCCCGGAATGACTAAGAAAATAGGAGAACGACGCCATGGCCGTACCGAAGAGAAAAACATCGCCGTCGCGGCGCGGCATGCGCCGGTCCGCCGACGCGCTGAAGCGGCCGACTTATATCGAGGACAAGGATTCCGGCGAATTGCGCCGACCGCACCACATCGACCTCAAGACCGGCATGTATCGTGGTCGGCAAGTGCTGAACAAGAAGACTGAGGCATAGCCCTTCGGATGAGGGACGCGCGCCATGTTCGTTCTAGGCTTTCCTCTGCTTCTCATTCCTTTCGCCGTTTACAACATGATTGCGTTTCTCACGCCCGGCGTGGGCTGGACCTCGCCGGTGACCACCGTGCACATGATGTCCGGTCAAGACTGGGTGCTCACCTGGGAAGATATGCTGCTGGCCTTTGCCATTTTGCTGCTCGCGGTCGAGATCATCAAATCGACGCGGATGGGTATGCGGTCGATCGTCGATCACATCCTGGCGATGGCGCTGTTCATCGCCATGCTGGTGGAGTTTCTGCTGGTGCAGAAGGCCGGGACCTCGACTTTTTTCCTGTTGACGATGATCTGCCTGGTCGACGTGCTGGTCGGCTTCATCGTCAGCATCCGCAGCTCGCAGCGCCAAGTCGAAATCGAAACTCAGCGGGCGGCGTGAAGCGGCGACTTCCCACGATCGCCGCGACAACCGGATCGGTTCAGAGCGAGCGCGACAGCGCGCGGCCGGCCGGCGTCGACCATCGGCCAAGCGCACGATAAGCGGCGATCGCTTCCTCCGGCTCGGCCCGGCGGCGCGCCCGCGTTTGCGGCGCCCGCCCCAATGTGGCGATCAGCTGGGCGACGAAGTTGGCCCTCGGGCGGTCGGGCGCGGGCGCGGCGGCAGCCTCACGGTCGTTGGGCGCGAGGGGGATCAGGGCTGTGCTCACTGGCGCCTCCTGTACCGAAATGGGACGTCCGCCACTTCCAGTCAGGAGATCGCAAGCGGCGTGCCGCGGCGCCGGTGGTTTCAATTCGGCTTCCAGTTTTCCGAATTCTTTAAGCTCTCCCGGTACTTTGACGCTGACCGGCCGTCTGCTTTCGCCCTCTGCGGACTGCGACTAATGGCAATGAGGCGACCGTGAGCAGCAACGGTCCGCAAGATTCGAACCCTGTCGGCCGACTTAACCGGACCGGCGAGAGCGGCGAGACCTCTGCAGGGGCGAAAACCGTCGCCCGCCTCGACGCGACCGAAATTCTCGCCTCGATTGGCGAAGTGCTCTACCGCTGGGACATCGCGAGCGACATCCTGGTGTGGAGCGCGAACGTCGGCGACGTGCTGCTCATCCGAGACCCCGAGGCGATCAGAACCGGCCGCGCCTACGCGCAGTTCCTCGAGGCCGACAATTTGCAGGCTCGCTTCGACGCGGTCGTTCGGTCGGACCAACGCGACGAAGGACGCGGCATCTGCTATCGAATTGAGTACTGCATCCGCCCCGATCCCGGCTCCGAAACGCGGCTTTGGGTCGAGGATACCGGCCGCTGGTTTGCCGGTCCCGACGGGAAACCGGCGCACGCGCAGGGCACCGTACGCGTCATCAATGAGCGCTACGAACGTGAACGCCGGCTCAGCTACCTGGCCCGCTGCGACGATCTCACCGGCGAGCTCAACCGCCATTACCTCACCGAGGTTCTTGAAAAGACCCTCGAGGAGGCGATGCGGTTCCGTTCCTCGTGCGGATTCCTGCTGGTCGCGATCGACAATTTGGCGCGCATCAATGAGTCCCACGGCTTCGACATTGCCGATCAAGTGATCAGCGCGATCGGTCAGCGCATCCGCGGTCGGATGCGGGGCAAAGACACGCTGGGCCGTTATTCCGGCAACAAGTTCGGCATCGTGCTGCGGGACTGCACGCCGGACGACATGGCGACCGCCGCCGAACGCCTGCTCGCGGGGGTGCGCGACGAGATGGTGCCGACCAGCGCCGGGCCGGTCGCGGTGACCGTGACCATCGGCGGCGTGACGGCGCCGCGTCATGCCCGCAGCGTGGCGGACGTGCTTGCCCGCGCCCAGGAGACGCTCGATACGGCGAAAGGCAAGCGCCACGGCTCATTCCTCGCCTATCGGCCCAATGTCGAGCGCGAGGCGCAGCGCCGCGAGAACGTGCGCGCCACTGACGAGATCGTCGCCGCGCTCAATGAACGGCGCATTTTCCTCGCCTACGAGACCGTGGCGGCGGCCGTCGACCGGCGGCCGGCTTTCTACGAATGCCTGATGCGCGTCCGTCGCAGCGACGGCAGCCTGCTCGGGGCGAACGACGTGGTTCCGGTCGCCGAACGTCTCGGATTTGTGCGCTTGCTTGACCACCGCGTGCTCGAACTCGTGGTTGATGAACTGGTCGCCGCGCCTGCGCTGCAGGCGAGCGTCAATGTCTCGCCCGCCTCGACGACCGATCCCGACTGGTGGGCGGGTTTGGGCTCGCTCCTGCGCACCCATGCCGGGGTGGCCGAGCGCCTCATCATCGAGATCACCGAGAGCTCCGCCATCCACGACATCGACGACACGCGCGGCTTCGTTGCCCGCGTCAAGGATCTCGGCTGCCGCATCGCCATCGACGATTTCGGCGCCGGCTACACCTCGTTCCGCAACCTGCGCAAACTCGGCGTGAATATCGTCAAGATCGACGGCGCTTTCGTTCAGAACATCATTCGCTCGGAGGACGATCGCGCCTTCGTGCGCACGCTCATCGATCTCGCCAAGCGGCTCAAACTCCTCACGGTCGCCGAATGGGTGCAGGACGAGCGCGCCGCGAAGATGCTGGAGGCGTGGGGCTGCGATTACCTGCAGGGCGCGCTCATCGGCCTCGCCTCGACCGAGCGGCCGTGGCGCCCAGGGCTAGCGCAGGCCATTTGATCGATTCAGATTTCCGCTCGTCCCCGCGCAAGCGGGGACCCAGCTTTTGCGCTCCGCATCCGGTAATGGATTCCCGCTTTCCGCGGGAATGAGCGGGAGAAGGCTATTCCGGCCGCTCGCCGCCGCCGGGCTTCTTTTCGGACAGACGATCAACCTTTTTCTGCATTTCATCGAGCTGACGCTTGAGGTCGTCGATGTCGCCCACCTTGGGCGCCGCCTTGCCCGGTTCTGCCGCGGCCTCGCCGCCCTGGCTCTCGCGCCGGGCAAAAGGCGCGAACATGGCGAAGGCGCGCTCGAACATCTCCATGTTCCGCCGCACATGCTCCTCCAGCGAGGTGAATGCGTTGGCCCCGAAGGCCTGCGCCATCTGCTGGCGGAACTTCTCCTGCTCGCGCGTCAGCGAGTCGATGGAGACTTCGAGATAGCGCGGCACCAGCATCTGCATGCTGTCGCCATAAAAGCGGATGAGCTGGCGCAAGAACGTGATCGGCAGCAGGTTCTGGCCTTCCTTGTTCTCCTGCTCGAAAATGATCTGCGTCAGGACGGAGCGGGTGATTTCCTCGCCGGTCTTGGCGTCGTAGACGACGAAATCCTCGCCTTTCTTGACCATTTTGGCGAGATCTTCGAGCGTGACATAGGTACTGGTGCCGGTGTTGTAGAGCCGCCGGTTGGCGTACTTCTTGATCGTGATCGGCTTTTCGGTCTTGGTCTTGGTTTCAGGCATCAGGCAGGCCACCCGGGTTTGGCGCCAAAATAGGCGGTTTCCTCGGGCGCGGCTACCGTTTTGTGGCAAGTGCAGCCAGTGAATGGCTCGGCTTGGCTTTGGCTTAGCCGTGGCCTTGGACTTCGCATGGCGGCAATGCGGCTTCCTTCCGCCTTGTCGACAGCCGGCCACGTCCTTATGACATAGATCAATAAGGCTCCGGCAATCCCCTATTATCAATAAGGCTGCGGCAATCCAGCGATTAACAACTCCATGATCCCGAAAGGACCTCACATGAAGGACGACATTGTCATTGTCGGCGCGGTACGCACCCCGGTCGGCGCATTCAACGGGGTGTTCGGAACCATGCCCGCCCACGAACTCGGCAAGGTTGCGATCAAGGCGGCGATCGATCGCGCCGGCGTTGAGCCCGCGCGCGTGTCCGAAGTGATCTTGGGGCAGATTTTGCAAGCCGGCCAGGGCCAGGGCCCGGCCCGTCAGGCCTCGATCAATGCGGGAATTCCGGTCGAGGTCCCGGCCTGGAGCGTCAACCAGCTTTGCGGCTCGGGACTGCGCGCGGTCGCGCTTGGCTATCAGGGCATCCTCAACGGCGATTCCGAGATCGCAGTCGCCGGCGGCCAGGAATCGATGAGCGTTGCCCCGCACTGCGCGTATCTGCGCGGCGGCGTGAAGATGGGCAACTTCGAGATGATCGACACGATGATCAAGGACGGCCTGTGGGAGGCCTTCAACGGCTATCATATGGGCAATACCGCGGAGAACGTCGCGCGGCAGTGGCAGATCACCCGCCAGCAGCAGGACGCGTTCGCTGTCGCCTCGCAGAACAAGACCGAGGCGGCGCAGAAGGCGGGGAAATTCAAGGATGAGATCGTGCCGGTAACGGTCAAGAGCCGCAAGGGCGACATCATCGTCGACACCGACGAGTATCCGAAGCACGGGACCACACTCGAAGGTATCAGCAAATTGCGGCCCGCCTTCGACAAGGAAGGCACCGTCACCGCCGCCAGCGCCTCAGGCATCAACGATGGTGCCGCAGCCATGGTGCTGATGAAGGCGAGCGAGGCGGCCAGGCTCGGCAAGACGCCGCTCGCGCGCATCGTGTCGTGGGCGCAGGCCGGCGTCGACCCGAAGATCATGGGTAGCGGGCCGATCCCGGCCTCACGCGCCGCGCTCAAGAAGGCGGGGTGGAGCATCGGCGATCTCGACCTGATCGAGGCCAACGAGGCGTTCGCCGCACAGGCCTGCGCCGTCAACAAGGACCTCGGCTGGGATACCAACAAGGTCAACGTCAACGGCGGCGCCATCGCCATCGGCCATCCGATCGGCGCATCGGGCGCACGCATACTGGTGACGCTGCTTTACGAGATGCAGAAGCGCAATGCGAAGAAGGGTCTCGCCACGCTGTGCATCGGCGGCGGCATGGGCATCGCCATGTGCGTGGAAAGATAGATGACGGAGAACAGATGACGGATGTCAGTGGGCTGAGTTCGGATGTCCCGTCCTCCGTCATCCGACATCCGTCATCCAGCAAAAAGAAGTAAGAAGTAAAAAGACACACTGGGGAGGATATCATGCCACGCGTCGCACTGGTGACGGGGGGAACCCGAGGTATCGGCGAGGCAATCTCCAAGGCGCTCAAGGCGGCGGGCTACAGCGTCGCGGCCGTTTACCACGGCAACGACGAGGCGGCGCAGAAATTCAAGGCCGAGACCGGCATCAACGTCTACAAATGGGACGTGTCCTCGTTCGAGGCCTGCGCCGCGGGCGTAAAACAGGTTGAGGCCGCGCTCGGGCCGATCGACGTCCTCGTCAACAATGCCGGCATCACCCGCGACGCGCAGCTTCACCGCATGACGCCGCAACAGTGGAACGAGGTGATCAACACCAATCTCGGCTCGCTGTTCAATATGACTCGCCAAGTCATCGGCGGCATGCGTGACCGCAAGTTCGGCCGCATCGTCAATATTTCCTCGATCAACGGCCAGAAGGGGCAGTTCGGCCAGGTGAACTATTCCGCCTCGAAAGCGGGCGACATCGGCTTCACCAAGGCGCTGGCGCAGGAGGGCGCGCGGGTTGGCGTCACCGTCAACGCGATCTGCCCCGGCTACATCGCGACCGACATGGTGAAAGCGATGTCGCAGGAGGTGCTGCAGAAGAGCATTCTGCCGCAAATTCCGATCGGCCGGCTGGGCGAACCGGAGGAGATCGCGCGCTGTGTGGTGTTTCTGGCCGCCGACGACGCCGGGCTCATCACCGGCTCGACGCTGACCGCGAACGGCGGGCAATATTTCGCTTAAAGCTTATCCCGGCTCCCAGCCCTTCGGTGCCAGTTCGAAGCGCGCGAACTCAAAACCCGGCGCGACTGTGCAGCCGACGAGCGTCCATTCGCCGAGTGTTTGCGCCGCCTGCCAGGCATGAGCCGGCACGACGGCCTGCGGCCGTTCGTCGGCGGCGAGATCGCTCCCGAGCATCACGCGGTCGCGGCGTCCGGCTGCCGGCGCGATTTCGAGTTCGAGCGGGGCGCCGGCGTACCAGTGCCAGACTTCAGCCGCGTCGATGCGATGCCAGTGCGAGCGCTCGCCGCGCGCCAGCAGGAAATAGATTGCGGTCGACGCCGCGCGGCCGCCATCGACTTCTCGCCCATCACGAAACGTCTCGCGAAAATGCCCGCCCTCCGGATGCGGCTTGAGGTCGAGCAGCCGGATCACATCGTGCGCGGTGAGCGGCATTTCCTTATTGAGCATGATCTTTTCCGAAAACCGGTAACCACTTTTCGGGATCATGCTCTAAAACCGGTTCTTCAAAAGCGATTTTTGCGCTCGCGGATTTCCGCGAACACTTTCCATGGCGGGCTGCCGGATAGCCCGACGGCTTTGGCGACTTCGGGCACATCGGCGCGCAGAAAGGGATTCTCGGTCTTCTCAGCGCCGATCGTTGCCGGGATCGTCGGCTTGCCGGCGGCGAGAAGCCGCGCCACCTCTACGGCGCGCGCGGCGAGCGCCTTGTTGTCCGGCTCGATGGTCTTGGCGAAGCGGATATTGGCCGCGGTATATTCGTGGCCGCAATAGAAGCGCGTGTCGTCGGGCAGATTGCGCAGCTTGAGGAGCGAGTGCCACATCATTTCCGGATTGCCCTCGATGACGCGGCCGCAGCCGATCGAGAACAGCGTGTCGCCGACAAAGGCGAGTTTTTCCGCCGGGAAGAAATAAGAGATGTGACCGAGGGTGTGGCCCGGGGTGTCGATGACGCGCCCGACGAGCGAACCGACCTGCGCATTGTCGCCCTCGCCGACCGTCTCGTCCACCAGCGGGATGCGCTGAGCTTCTTTGCGCGGGGCGACGATTCGGCATTTGTGACGCTGCTTCAATTCCGGAATACCGGCGGTGTGATCGCCGTGATGGTGCGTCACCAGGATATCCGTAAGCCGCCAGCCGGTTGAGGCGAGCGCCGCCTCGATCGCCGCGGCCTCGGGCGCATCGATGGCCGCCGTCGCGCCGCTGTCCGGATCGTGCAGCAGCACGCCGTAATTATCCTTGAGGCAGAGGAAGAGATTTGTTTGCGCAGGCATAACTGTTGTCATTCCGGGGCGCGCCAACGGGTCCGGCCTCCGGCCGGCCCGATGACAAGCTCCGCGCGAGTCCGGAATCCATAATCACAGTCGCTAGAGTAGGCACTCTCTGCTATGAGCCGCAAGGTTTGTGGTTATGGATTCCGGGTTCGCGCTTTCCACCTTCGCGCTCCGCGCTTCGGCGGACTCCCACCCGCCGTAGCTCGACCAGCGAGCGAAGGGGGGTCAGCGCGCCCCGGAATGACGGAAAGAAACGTGCTATTTTGCCGCCATGGACGTCGTCGACCTGCGCAATTTCTACGCCCAGCGGCTTGGCACGGTGGCCCGCCGTTTTATTGGCCGCGGCATCCGCGCGCGCTGGAGCGATACGGCTTCCTTGCGGGTGTTGGGGATCGGCTATGCAACGCCCTATCTCGGCCTGTTTCGCGAGGAGGCCGAGCGTTGTCTCGCCTTGATGCCGGCGCCGCAGGGCGTGGTGCGCTGGCCCTCGTCGCGGCCGGCGCTTGCCGCGCTGGTCGAGGAGGACGATTGGCCGCTGACCGATGCGGCGGTCGATCGCGTGCTGCTGGTGCATGCGCTGGAAAATTCGACCGACCCGGTCGAGCTCCTGCGCGAAGTGTGGCGCGTGCTCGCCGGCGGCGGGCGATTGCTCGCGGTGGTGCCGAACCGGCGCGGGCTGTGGGCGCGCATGGACACGACGCCGTTCGGTCAGGGCCGGCCCTATTCGCGCTCGCAGATCACTCACCTCTTGCGCGAAACCTGGTTCACGCCGACCGGATGGGGCGAGGCGCTCTACGTGCCGCCGATCTCGCGCGGCTGGTTCCTGCGCTCGGCCGCGGCTTGGGAACGCGCCGGCGCAACGATCTCGGCGCCCTTTGCCGGCGTCCATATCGTCGAGGCGACGAAGCAGGTCTATCGCGCCGTCCCGGCCCGGCGCGAGCGGCGCCGCCTGATGCCGGCCCTCAAGCCCGTCCTTGCTCCCTCGCCGGGAGCTGCGGCGCTGTCGCCATTCGATGACGATCGGGAGGCTTTTGGCTCGGCCAGCGTCACCCCGGCCAAATTTATCCCGGCCAATGCTATCCTGGCCACGGCTCGGCGGTGACCGTGGCCGCGTCGGTGCCGATCAGTTCGACGAGACTGTCCAGGCGGTCGCGCTCGAGAGCGGCAAGGAGCGCGGCCTTGATCTCGGCGATGAGGCCGAGGCCGCGGAATACAAGCGCGGAATAGAGCTGCACCAGGCTGGCGCCGGCACGGATTTTGGCCAGCGCGGCGGCGCCGGAATCGATTCCGCCGGCACCGATCAGCGGAAAAACACCCTCCACCCGCACATAGGTCTCGGCCAGCATGCGGGTCGCGAGAGGGAGTAGCGGCCGGCCCGATAAGCCGCCGGCCTCCTTGGCCTTCTCGGTCTCCCGCAAGCTCGCCGGCCGCGTCACCGTGGTGTTGCCGACGATCATGCCATCGACCCGGCGCGAGCGGGCGATGCCGACCACATCGTCAAGTTCGGCCAACGTGAGGTCGGGCGCGATCTTCAAGAGCACCGGCGTCGGGCCCGCATTCTGCGCCACGCGCTCGCGGGCGTCGATCACGCGGGCGAGGAGGTCGTCGAGCATTGCGGCCTGCTGCATATCGCGCAGGCCGGGCGTGTTGGGAGAGGAAATGTTGATGGCGACGTAGCTTGCGACCGGCGCAAAGCGCTCGATCAGCCGCACATAATCGGCGACGCGGTCGGGCGAATCCTTGTTTGCTCCGACATTGACGCCGACAATTCCCCCTCCCCACCCTCCGCCGCTTGCGGGGGAGGGAAGGGAGGGGGCATGGGCCCGCGCGGCGAGGCGCTTGAGAACGGCGTCGGCGCCTTGCGAATTGAAGCCGAGCCGGTTGATCACACCCCGATCGGCATCAAGGCGGAAGACTCGCGGGCGCGGGTTGCCCGGTTGCGGCAGCGGCGTGATGGTGCCGACTTCGACAAAGCCAAAGCCAAGGCGCAACAGCGCGTCGGGCACCTCGGCATTCTTGTCAAACCCCGCCGCCATCCCCACCGGGTTGGGAAAATTGAGCCCGAACGCGCGCATCGCCAACCGCTTGTCGTCGCCGGCGGCCCGCGGCAGCGGAGCGAATTTCAACATCCTGATCGTGAGCCTATGGGCATCTTCCGGGTCGAGCGCGTGCAGGAGCGGCCGCACCAGACGGTCGAATGGGCCGATCACGAGTCAAACTCCGGGATCGCCCGGCGGCCATCGACCTCGTCGGGCAGCGGCCGCGCCCATCGCACCGCCGAAAGCGGCAGCGGAGCATAGAGGTGGGGGAATAGGTCGCCACCGCGCGAAGGTTCCCACTTCAGCTGCGCGCCCAGAGCGTCGGCGTCGACCGCGACCAGGATCAAATCCGATTTTTTGGCAAAATGCCTCGCCGCCGTCCCGGCCAGCTGAGCGGCAGTGGAGAAATGGATGAAGCCGTCGCCGGCATCGGCGGGAGTTCCGCAAAACCGCCCATCGGTTTCGGCCTTACGCCACAAAGCGTGCTCGCAGATCTTGTAGATTGTATTCACCTCTGCGTGCCTTCGAGCATGATCCGGAAAAGTGGACACCGGTTTTCCGAAAAGATCATGCTCCACCAAAAGTTAGTCCGGCGCGCGACCCTATCGGCGCGAAATCACTTGTTCAAGGCGACGAAAATTGGCGTTGGCATTGGCGCCGGTCGGTCCGCGGGCAATCCAATGCGTGTCGGGCCTTGAGCATGCAGGCAATAATTCCTATCATCGCTCAGGAATTGAGGGGGACACCGATGCTCACCCACGCGCAGGTCTGGTCGGCCATTGATCGTCTGGCGGTCCGCGCCGGCCTGTCGGCTTCGGGACTCGCGCGGCGCGCGGGACTCGATCCGACCACGTTCAACAAATCGAAGCGCATCACGCCGGAGGGCCGCGCGCGCTGGCCCTCGACGGAGTCGATCGCCAAGGCGCTGGCCGCGACCGGCACGCCGATCGGCGTCTTCGTCGAGCTGATCAATGCCGGCGGCGGTCCGGCGACCCGGGCGGTGCCGCTTCTCGGCTTCGCCGAGGCCGGCGCCGGCGGCTATTTCGATGACGGCGGATTCCCGGCCGGCGAAGGCTGGGACGAGATTGCGTTCCCCGCGGTCAACGACGAGCACGCCTACGCGCTCGAAGTGTCCGGCCAGTCCATGGAGCCGGCCTACCGCGACGGCGACGTGATCCTCGTTTCGCCGGCAGCCCCGATTCGCCGCGGCGACCGCGTCGTGGTCAGAACGAAAAGCGGAGAGGTGATGGCAAAGGAGCTCAAGCGCCGGACCGCGAAATCGATCGAGCTGCGGTCGCTCAACGCCGAGCACGCCGACCGCACGATCTTGGCCGCCGACGTGCTGTGGATCGCGCGTATTCTGTGGGCGAGTCAGTGACGATGCTGTGCAAACGCGGTCATTGCGAGGAGCGAAGCGACGAAGCAATCCAGAACTTCGCCGCCTGACTGGACTGCTTCGCTTCGCTCGCAATGACGTTTCACGCTGACCGCGCCAGCGCGCCGTCGATCATGTCGATGGTGTTTTGGATGCCGTAGGCGGCGACGAAGGAGCCGAAGCGCGGGCCCTTCTCCTGGCCGAGCAGCACTTGATAGAGCATGTTGAACCATTCGAGCGAAACGCCGGGCTTACCGTCCTTGGCCTTCTTTTTCTCGTCAAGGAACGGCTCGCGCCGGCCGATCTCGTAGACCACGTCCTGGACGGCTTGCACCGAAGCGTCGGGGCGCAATTGCGACAGCGCATCGCGCAGGTCGATCAGGGCGGCGCGCTCGGCCGCATTCGGTTCACGGAATTTTTTTGCCGGCAGCACGAAGTCGCGGAAGTAGTGGATGGCATACTCGACGAGCGCCGCGAACCGCGGATGCGTCTGCGGCGTCATACCGGGCCGGTAGCGGCCAATAAAACCCCACAGGGTCTCGGCGTTCTCCGCGTTCGACGCGGTGACCAGTGAAAGGAGCATCGCGAAGGTCAGCGGATTGTCGGCCTGCGGCGGCGCGCCGTCGTGAATGTGCCAGACCGGATTTGCCAGCCGCTCCCTCGGACCCTGCCGCTCATAGGCTTCGAGCAATTGCTGATAATCGTCGACCTGACGCGGGATGACGTCGAAATAGAGCCGCTTGGCCGCCTTCGGCTCGCGATACATGAACAGCGACAGGCTCTCCGGGCTGGCGTAGCGCAGCCATTCCTCGATGGTGAGGCCGTTGCCTTTCGATTTCGATATTTTCTGGCCGGTCTCGTCGAGAAACAGCTCGTAATTGAATCCTTCGGGGGGCAATCCGCCAAGGGTGCGGCAGATTTCGCCCGACAGCTTCACCGAATCGATCAGGTCCTTGCCGGCCATTTCGTAATCGACGCCGAGCGCGACCCAGCGCATCGCCCAGTCCGGCTTCCACTGCAGCTTGCAGCGCCCGCCGGTGACGAGCGTGGTCACGCGTTCGCCGCTGTCGGGGTCTTCGTAGGTGATCGTTCCGGCTTTCACGTCGTGAGCGAGCACGGGCACCTGCAGCACCATTCCGGACCGCGGCGAGATCGGCAGGAACGGCGAATAGGAAAGCGCGCGCTCCTCGCGCAGCGACGGCAGCATGACCGCCATCACTGCATCGAAACGCTCTAGAACCTTCAGCAGCGCGGTGTCGAAACGGCCCGACGTGTAGCAGGCGGTCGAAGACATGAATTCATAGTCGAAGCCGAACTGATCGAGGAAGGCGCGCAGCCGCGCGTTGTTGTGCTCGGCGAAACTTCCATGGGTGCCGAACGGATCGGGCACCTTGGTCAGCGGCTGTCCCAGATGCTGCGCCACCATCTCCTTGTTGGGGACGTTGTCGGGCACCTTGCGCAGCGCATCCATGTCGTCGGAGAAGGCGATCAGGCGGGTCTTGACCTTGTCGCCGGTGAGCACGCGAAAGGCATGGCGCACCATCGAGGTGCGCGCGACCTCGCCGAAGGTTCCGATATGCGGCAGGCCTGACGGGCCGTAGCCGGTCTCGAAAATCACCTCCTCCTTCGGCTTTCTCTTCAGCCGCGCGACGATCTTGCGCGCCTCCTCGAACGGCCAGGCGTGCGACTGTTCGGCGAGTTCGCGCAAGGTGCCGGGATTTTGAATTTCTGCTGCCGTCACTGTCCTAATCCAACAATTCGCTCACATCCGGCGGCAACCGCCGTCCGTGCCAAAAGCGCAGAATATCGACATGATCGAGGTCTTCCCGATACCGGTAGAAGATAAGGTACGAGCCGTACGTCAAAGAGCGGATATCCTCGCCAAAATCGTCACGTGTGCGCCCCATCCAGGGCGCGGTCCGCAACAGGAAGCATCGTGACCGCATCTTGCGGATGAACTCACGCGCCGCACGCGGATTGTCTCTCGCAATGTAATCGCCAATAGCCGTGAGATCACGTTTTGCCAGCGGACTGATGACGACGCGGGTCACTGGTCGCGTTTAGCGATCATTGCCTCGTAACGCGCTTCGAGTTCATCAAAGACCTCATCGGCGTCAATGAGACGCCCCGCGTCGGCATCGGCGATGCCTTCGGCGACGAAGGCGCGGAGCTGCTCGATCGGGGGCTCTTTGGTCCCCTCGGGACCATACCAGGCAAGAAGCAGTTCCTCGATTGCGGCGCTTTCGGAGCGGTAGGCACCGGAGCGGACCGATTCGCGTAAGCCCGCCACCAAATGCGAGGGCAGATCGATGGTCAGCCGTTCGGTTTTGCCCATGGAATTCTCCTTTCGCTCAGCATACAGCGGATGCAACGACCGCGCACCCTCTTGAACGGATCAAAACGGACTGATCGGGAAATAGCGCAGCCACAGATCGGTGAAGCTGCCCTTCTCCCACAGCCGGAACAGCGCCCAGTTCAAAGTCTGGCGCAGAAGATCGTTGCCGCGCTTCACCGCGATGCCGATCCCTTCGCCGAAGAAGCGGCTCTCCAGAAATGGCCCGCCGCGGAAGCCGCAGCAGCCGCCCGAATCGGTGCCGTTGAGCCAGAACGCCAGCGCGATGCCATCACCGAACAAGAGGTCGACTTCGTTCCGGCGCAAGGCGTCGCGCGCCGCCTCGGCGCTGGGATAGGGCCGTATTTCGGCCTCGGTGAACATCGCCTTGAGGAAGGCCTCGTGCGCCGTGCCGGCGATCACGGCGATCTTCATTCCCTCGAGCCGTTCCGGCAGCACGTCGCCGATCGGGCTGTCGGCGCGCGCCACGAAGCGCGCCGGCGTGCGGTAGTAGGGATCGCTGAAATCGGCGCGCTGGCGCGTCTCCGCAGTGGGAGCGATCGAGGCGATCACGGCATCGCCGCGATTGTCGTTGAGCGCATCGAGAAGGGTGTTGAAAGGGCGCGCCTGGATCGTGCAATTGACCTTGATCTCATCGCAGATGAGCCGCGCCAGATCGACGTTGAAGCCGGCCGGATTGCCGTCCTGGCCGGCATAGTCGAACGGCGGATAATCCATCTCGGTCAGGAACCGGATTGCCTGGATGCGCGAGAGGTCGGGCCGTTCAGGTCGGCGACGCGGGTCCCAGAAGCCCGGAACCACGACGCCAGGCGACGGCGAAGCGCTCTCCGCCGCCGCCCCCGCTGCTGCCGCCGCCGGGCGCTCGCCGGTCGCCACCGACAGCAGCACACCGACGAGTGAAGCGATCAACCATAGCGACCGCGCCGGTGGTTCGGGGTGGCCGGATTTTGGTAGTGCAAATTGCATCGATGGCGATTCCGGTTTGGCGTTCCTCGGCCCTTAGCGGGGTCATAGGAAAAAGTCGAGGCGAAGACGGCGCCCCTGATCCGTCGTCTTCCCCGTAAAAGCCGGGAAATTGCGGGCGACGTTTGACCGGTCCGTCCGCCCGATGCTACGAATTAGCTCAACGCGTCATGTTGCTGCGGTTCGAAGCGGACGTTGCAGGCCATGAAATTACCGCCCTTCGAATACGCGTGCCCGACCAGCCTCTCCGACGCTGTGGCGCTTCTGGCCGCGCGCGGCGGCGAGGCGAAACCGCTTGCCGGCGGGCAGAGCCTGGTGCCGATGCTGGCGTTCCGCGTTGCCTCGCCTTCGCTCATCGTCGACCTGCGCAAGCTTCAGGAGTTGCGGCAAATCCGCATATCCGACGCTGGCGTCACGCTCGGCGCCATGGTGCGCTGGCGCGACATCCTCGACGATGCGCGGTTGCGCAGCGCGCATCCGCTTCTGCTGGCGGCCGTCGCGCACGTCGCGCATTATCAGATTCGTAACCGCGGCACGGTCGGCGGCAGCATCGCGCATGCCGACCCCGCTGCCGAAATGCCGGGCATCGCCGTGACCTGCGAGGCCGAAATCGCCGTCGTCGGCAAAGCCGGAGCGCGCGTGATCGCGGCCGCCGGCTTTTTCCTCGGCCCGCTGATGACGGCGCTCGAGCCCGACGAGATCATCACCGAAATCCGCCTGCCGCCCTGGCCGCTGCGGCGCCGTTGCGGCTTTGCCGAATTCGCCCGCCGCCAGGGCGATTTCGCTCTTGCCGGCGCCGCTTTGTTCTATGATCAGGACGACGGCGGAAGGGCGCGCAACGCCCATGTCGGCGTCATCGGCGTTGCCGACCGGCCGCTGCGCCTTGCCACCGTGGAGGACGTTCTCAACGGCAGCGCGATCGATGAGGCCACGATCGCGCAGGCCGCCGCCGCGGCGCGCGCCGCCGTCGATCCTTCGGACGACATTCACGCCAGCGGCGCCTATCGCCGCGCGCTCGTCGGCACCCTGGTCGAACGCGCGCTGGGTGTAGCCCGGATTGAGTGAAACGAAATCCGGGGAAAGCCTCGACGTGAATCCCGGATTTCGCTGGCGCTCAATCCGGGCTACTTGCTGACGCTCACTTCAGCCGCTTCGCCGCCTCCTCGACCAGGCTGAGGTCGGAGTGCGTGCGAACATCGAAGCTCGTATTGATGAAGCCGAGATCCTTCGTCATGTCCACGTTGCTCTGCAGCGCATCGAGATTCGGCAGCAGGTCGGGATCGCGGTAATAGTCGCTCTTGGTGAAGACCCAGCCGAAGCGATCGGCCGGCTGCCTGGTCACGCGCGCGGCGATCTCGACGACTTCGTTGTGGTTCTTTGCATCCAGATACCAGTGCACGATGCGCAGCGTATCCGCCAGGAAGTCGACGAGAACGGCGCGATGCGCCGCGATGAACGGCTGGCGCGCGGTCCACATGATGAACTGCGAAATGCCGATGGCGTCCTTGCTGGTGAACAGCGGACGCGCGATCTTCTTGAGCTCGGGATCGAGCGAGAACGGCAGCACCGCCGGAATGAGATCGACCTTTCTTTCCGCCAGCATGGCGCGCATGGCGGCTAACGGCGCCTCGATGGTCGTGTAATCGCGCTTGTCCTCAAGTCCGTGCTTGCGCAGCATCGCGCGCATGGCCAAATCGACGGCGCTGCCGGCGGCATTGGTGGCGACGACCCGGCCTTTGAGGTCCTCCACTCTCTTGATCGGACCGTCGGCGAGCACCTCGAATTCGTTGGAGTAATAGCCGTCGACGCCGTCCTGGAATTCGTCGGCGATCACCCTGATGTCGTCCATGCCTGCGTTCACAATCGCGATCGGCAAGGTGGAATAGGCGAGGTCGCCGATTTCCAGCTCGTTGTTGGCGATCGCCGTGATCATCGTCGGAGTGCCGGCGGAGCGGACCGGCGCGAATACGTAGGAGTTGCCGTAGTGAACGGCGAGGTCCTTCTTTTCCAACCAGATCGAGGCCCAGTTGGCGAGCGGCGCCACCCAGGCGACGCGGAGTTTAACCGGCTCGGCGCGGGCAAAGCCGATGCCAAGCGCAAGCAGGGCGAAACTCGCCGGTGCGATTTTTCCACGCATGATCTTTTCTCGATCCGTTGCGGTTCCGTGGAGAGTGCCGCACCGTCGCCCGCGACCCTGGGCGATTGTGGGCGCAAGGGTCATATCATACGGTGCAAGCCTACTGCTTGCCGCAGCAATCCGTTAGCGGCTACGCTGCAGTCAGTTCGCTCACCGCCGGGGGCTTCAAATTCACGACCTCGTCAAGCACGTGTCATTTCAAGTTTACCGGTTCGGATGTTAACGGCATAGCGTCCGAAAAAAGTGGCGCCGCGGCAGGTTGAGGGCAATTCGTTGAACGAAGAATAGCTTGTCACCGGGTCAGATCAGCGCCGTGCGCTTTTTCGCCGACCTGACATCGTAGCCGACCCGCATTGCCCTACGGCTGGATGCCGCACAATGACAGGCACTCCGTTGAGTGGGGAGACCAATCATGGACTACGTCGTACACCAATCCGCGGGCACGGTGAGAGAGCCGCCCAAGCTGCCGGGCCAGGTGGTCCTTGTATTTCAAGGCGGAGGCGCGCTGGGCGCCTATCAAGGCGGCGTCTATCAGGCGCTGCACGAAACCGGAATAGAGCCGAACTGGGTCGTCGGCACCTCGATCGGGGCCATCGCCGGCGCCATTATCGCCGGCAACGAGGTTGGTTCGCGGCTCGATCGCCTGCGCGAATTCTGGGATCGGCTCGAGCGGAAGCCGGTGTGGAGCGATTCGCTGTTTAGCTATATGGGCGACAATGCCGCCGCGTACTTCACGACCATGGTCAACGGCATTTCCGGATATTATTCACCCAATCCTGCGATCGCTTTTGGCGGGCTCAACGCCATGGTCGGCGTCGAAAATGCGGCCTTCTATAAGGTCGACGATCTGCGCAAGACGGTGAGCAAATTGGTCGATTTCGAGCGCGTCAATTCCAAGCAGACGCGCTTGACCGTGGGGGCGGTCAATGTGCGGACCGGGAAGATGCACTATTTCGACAGCCGCAACATCCCCATCACCCTCGATCACGTCCTTGCCTCCGGCGCATTGCCGCCGGGGTTTCCGGCGATACGCATCGACGGCGATCCTTATTGGGACGGCGGGCTTTACTCCAACACTCCCATCGAGGTGGTGTTCGACGATAATCCGCGGCGCGATTCCGTCGTGTTCTCGGTGCAGATATTCCCGATCGCCGGACCGGAGCCGGAATCGGTTTGGCGGGTGCTGAGCCGGCAGCTCGACATTCAATACGCCAGTCGCGCCGACAGCCACATTCCGCGCCAGGAGCATATCCATCAGCTCCGGCACATGGTGCGCGAACTGGTGCGCATGCTGCCGGAAAGCCAGCGCGAGACTCCGGAAGTCAAGGAAATGGCCGGCTACGGCTGCGGAACGCTCATGCATATCGTGCGCATCAACGCGACGTCGCTCGGAAATGAAGATATGCTCCGCGAGATCGATTTCACCACCGCGGGCATTCAACGGCGCTGGCGCGCCGGCTATGAGGACACCATGCGCATCTTGGAACGCCGGCCGTGGGAGATTCCCATTGACCCGATGGTCGGCGTTGCCGTCCATGATTCCGACGCGCCGGACCTTCCTAGCAGCTTGGAAAAAGCGACATGAGGACTCGGTTGGCCAGGATCATGAGGATCCGGTTGGCCAAGATCAAGCGTGTTCCTCCGACTCCTGGTGCCAAGCGAGCAGCCGGCCGCGGATGAAGGCCATGGCCTTGATCAGGGCATAGCCGACGATCGCGATCTCGACGATGCCGGCGAACACGCCGCGCGGTCGATTTCACATTGACGCGGTCGATTTCACATTGAAAAGTCTAACGCCGATAATCGGTCCCATAAAGAGTCCTTTTCGGGACAGTTGAAGTGTACCACCCCTGCAGCATATGGCGTCTACCAACCGCCGCGCATGAGCTAGTCTAGATTAGCTCCCCTCCCCTTCCCACGGTCGCCTGCGCGCACCGTGGCGGACGTAGTGAATGATCACTTCGTCCTTTCCAACCTCATACACGATCAAATAGTTGCCGACTGGGAAGCGCCGGAATTCGGATTTGCGTGTCGCTTCCCCCATGTATGGCGAAGCGGCAATGCGCCTCGCAACGTCTTCGATGCGATCGACAAGACGAGCTGCTGCTTCCGGGTTGTCCGCAGCGATGTATGCAAAAATCTCATCGAGATCGGCGAGTGCGCCGCGTTCGTATCGAAGCTTCATGCGCTTCGATAGCGACTGAACACTTGTTCGACCTCTTCATCGGTCGCCAAGTCTCGCCGCACGGCGCGCTCCTCGATGATTTTCCATTCTTCATCGGTGATCTCATCGCCTGCGCGCCGCTGTTCAATCTCGCGGACGATCCGCGCCAGCTTCTCCTGGTCGGCCGGCGCCCAACTCAGCACGCGATCAAGAATTTCTTTGACCTTTTCTCTCGTCATGACAGCATTGTACCACATGATGTCTTCGCGAGCGATGCCACGATCACCAGGACGTGTTGCCTGAGCCTATGGCGAGCCTAACGCCACCCCAGGCAAGATAACCTATTGATATCATGCCGTTGTCAGCTCACTGGCCTCCTGGTGCCAAGCGAGCAGCCGGCCGCGGATGAAGGCCATGGCCTTGATCAGGGCATAGCCGACGATCGCGATCTCGACGATGCCGGCGAACACGCCGCGCGAATCGGCGAAGCGCGAGGCGCTCATCATGGCGCCGCCGAGCCCGTAGCCTCCCATCGCCATCTCGACCACGATCTCGACGATGAGCGCGATCGGCAGCGCCACCTGCAGGCCGGTGAGGATTTGCGGCAGCGCCGCCGGCAGCGCCACCTGCCACATCAACTCGTGCTCGCGCGCGCCCATGTTGCGCGCCGACCAAATAAGCTCCTTGTCCACGGCCGCAAGGCCCGCGATCGTCGCCGTCACCACCGGGAAGATCGCGTCGAACACCACCATGGAGATTTTCGACTCGTCGTAAACGCCGAGCCAGAGCATTATGATCGGCAGAAACGCGATTTTCGGCATCGGAAAGCCGACCGAGATGATCGGGTCGAAGAACCAGCGTATGAACCGCAGGCGCGACATCGCCGCCCCGAGCGCGATCCCGGCGACTGCGGCAATGAGAAAGCCCGCCATCGCCCGATAGACGGTGAGGCCGAGGTTGAGCCAAAGCTGGCCGGCAATAGCCTCCGCATAGATGCGCGCGACGACGGCGCTAAATGGCGGCAGCATGAAGGGGGTCACTTTGCCGCTGCGGGCAAAAGCCTCCCAGGCGACGAGCAGCAGCACAATCGCCAGGAAGCGCGCGCCGACCCGGAAGACGACGAGGCCGCTTGTCGGCTGCCGATTGGCGCCGGCCGCTGCAACAGAAAGGGCGGATTGGTCCTCTATTCGCGCCATCGCAGCAGCCATTGCATGAGCATCTGATAGAGCCGGTCCGCGGCAAAGCCGAGCAAGGCGACGGTGAGCACGACCGCGAACATGCCCTCATACGCGCCGGTGTCGCCGAGATAGCCGATCAGGTATCCGAACCCTTGCTGAGCCGAGATCAATTCCGCGCTCACCAGCAGAATGAAGGACAACGCCAGCGCCGTGCGGATGCCGTTGAGGAGTTCCGGCAGTGCGCTGGGCACCACCACGTCCCAAAGCATGCGCACGCGGCTCGCCCCCATGCTGCGCGCCGACCAGACCAGCGCGTGATCGGCCCCGCGCGCCCCGTTGTAGGCGCCGATGGTGACCGGGATCATGCAGCCGAGGAAGATGAGCAGTATTTTCGAGCCGTCGTCGAATCCGAGCCAGAGCACGGTCACCGGAATGAGCGCCGATTTCGGCAGCGGATAGAGCAGCTCCACCAGCGGTTTCAAAAGCGCGTCGAGCGGCCGCCAGAAGGCCATGGCCACGCCCAATCCGCCGCCGCCGCCGACCGCGAGCAGGAGCCCGACGCCGCCGCGGTAGATCGAGATGAGCCCATTGTCGATGAGCTCGCCGTCGCGCACGAGATCAAGCCAGGCGACCGCCACATGGCTCAATGGCGGCAACGCGAGCGAGGACACCAAGTGGAGCCGCGCGGCGGCCTCCCAAGCGAACGCCAGGATGAGGAGCGGGAGATAACGAACGGCGGTCCGCGTCACGGCGCCGCTTTCTCCTGCGCTTTGATCGCCTCGACGCGCACCAGGTTCCAGATTTCTTCGACCCTTTCGATGAACTCTTTGCTGCGCAGGATGCTCGGATCGCGATTGCCGAAGCGGGTCTCGATGATCGCCTTGATGCGGCCCGGCCGCGCCGACATCACCGCCACGCGGTCGGCGAGATAGACCGCCTCCTGCACGTCATGGGTGACGAAGATCACGGTCTTCGGCGTGCGCTGCCAGATGCCAAGAAGCTCGGTCTGCATCAGCGAGCGCGTCTGCGCGTCAAGCGCGCCGAACGGCTCGTCCATCAACAGGATGCTGGGATCGAAGGCGAGCGTGCGCGCAAGCGCGGTGCGCTGCTTCATCCCGCCGGAGAGCTGCGAGGGATAGCTCTCCTCGAACCCGCTCAAGCCGACAAGATCGATGAAGGCCTGCGCGCGCGCCTGGCGCTCCGCGCGCGGCAGTCGTTGCCGTTCGAGGCCGTAGAGGATGTTCGCGCGCACCGTTTTCCACGGGAACAGCGCGAAGTGCTGGAAGACGATGCCGCGATCGGGACCGGGCGCCGAGACCGGCTTGCCCTCGACCGTTATCCGGCCGGCCTCGGTAGGCAGGAACCCGCCGACCAGATAGAGCAACGTCGACTTGCCGCAGCCCGAGGGTCCGAGCAGCGCGAGGAATTCGCGCGGACGGACCTCGAGGGAAACATCCGAGAGCGCGAGCACGGCGCGCCCATGCGCCGGGCGGTAGGTGTGAGACACCCTGTCGATGACGATCTGCGCCTGGCCGTCCATGGTTTCCTACGCATACCCGGCGCAAAGATTAGAGCGCCGGCGGCCCGGTAGCCTAGCCGCCGTCGCTGCCGCGACCAAGAGAAGGCCGTGTCGCGTCCTCCGCCCGTCATGCAACGGCTTGACGTTAAACCAATTGGCGCCTGACGGAACAAATCCAGCGGTTATGCAATTTTCTCCATGTCGGCGGCGTGAGAGGAATTTGCCTGTGACGCGGACAGCTATTCGGCAAAAACCCACGCGGCAAAAATCGAGCCGGCAAAAATCGACTCGCGGCAAGGCCACGCGCTATTGGTCCGATCGCGTGACCAGAGAGAGCAACGCACTCGATCTGGAAAGCGGCGTCTTCACTTGGAACGACCCCAAGCGCATCGCCGCATCGCTGAAACGCTCGGCGCTTGAGAGCAGCCGGCGCAAGGCAGAACCCTACCGCTCGGCGCTGTCGATGCTGGTGTTCTATATCAATCGCGCCGGCAAGAACCTGCCCGCCGACCGGCGCCGGACGCTGGAGCAGGCGAAAACCGAACTGCGCAAGCAGTTCGGGCGTTAAATAGGCAAATAGGCAGCAGTCCTGACCGGCCGATTTTGTCCACCCGGTGCTATCATTTTACCGCAAATTAACCAGCCGCATCAATCATGGCGCGCTTGCATCGGGACCGGACGATGGCGGTTTACGATTTCTCCATTCGTACCAAGCTCTCGATCTGGGCCGGGGTCGGCGTGCTGCTGGTCGGCGGAATGCTGCTCGAACAGCAGTACGGGGATCACTTGGCCACACGCCAGCGTGCCGCCGCCGAGAATAAGCAGCTCGCCGCCGTCGAGGCGCTGCGTGCGGCCGATGATTTGCGGAGCATGCAGCTGGAGACCCGCGAAATTCGCCTCGCCATTGCGCCGAGCGAGGTCGATCGCGCGCTGAACAGGCTCCACGCCGACGAGACGGCGGCGGCGGGGCACATCGAGATCGCGCTCGAGATCACCGACGAACCAGCCGACAAGGAACGGCTGGAAACGCTCGCCGGACTTGTCAAAGGCTATGTCGGCGTCGTCGGCGAGCTCGCCGCCGCGGCCAAGGAATACGCCGAGACGGTCAACAAGATCAAACGCACCGGCGAGCTCGGCAACGAGATGAACGCGCTGATCGAAGCGACAACGGTCGCATTGATTGCAGCGGCCGAGGAGCGCAAGGCGCAAGCGAACGCCGAGACGACGCACGCAAACCGGGTCGATCTCGGCATCGGCCTGTTCGTCATTGCCGTGCTCGCCGGCGGCGCCGTGTTCGGCGCCGTCGCCATCAGCGCGCCGATCCACCGCATCGGCGAAGTGCTGCGGGAACTCGCCGGCGGCAACAAAGACGTCGAGGTCCCCTATACCGGGCGCCGTGACGAGGTCGGCGACAATGCGCGCGCGGCGCAAGCCTTCAAAGAAAAACTCATCCGCATCGAGCAATTGGAGGCCGCCGAGAAGGAGACGGCGCGGCGCATGGCCGAGCAGCGCCAGGCCGATATGCGCGCTCTCGCCAGCGCGTTCGAGACGACGGTGGCGAGCGTCGTGCGCTCGGTGTCGTCGTCATCGACCGAGCTTGAAGCGGCGGCCGAAGCGTTGAGCGCGACCGCGGGAGCGACGCGGGATTTGTCCGGAAAAGTTCTGTCGGCGTCCACGCAGGCCTCGGAGAACGTGCAGTCGGTCTCGGTGGCCACGGAGGAGCTTATCGCCTCGGTTGCCGAGATCAGCCGGCAAGTGCAGGAATCGACCCGGATTGCGCTCGAGGCGGTGGCGCAGGCCGAAAAGACGGACGGGCGGATCGCGGAGCTGACGCGCGCGGCCGGCCGCATCGGCGACGTCGTCAAGCTGATCACGGCCGTTGCCGAGCAAACGAACCTCCTCGCGCTCAATGCCACGATCGAGGCGGCGCGCGCCGGCGAGGCCGGCCGGGGTTTTGCCGTGGTCGCGCAGGAGGTCAAGGCACTTGCGGCGCAGACGGCGAAGGCGACCGAGGAGATCGGCGTGCAGATCGCCGGCGTGCAGGCGGCGACGCAGGACTCGGTTGGAATTATCAAGGAAATCGGCGCCACGATCGGCCGCATCTCGATGATCGCCGCCGCGATCACCGCCGCGGTCGAGCTGCAGGCGGCAACGACACGGCAGATCGCCGAAGACGTACAGGCCGCGGCCGGCAGCGCCTCGCGCGTCGCCGCCAATATCGCCGAAGTCAACGATAGCGCGACCGGGATCACGTCTGCTTCGGCGCAGGTTCTCGCCTCCGCCCAGTCGCTCTCGCAGGACGGCAGCCGGCTTTCGGCGGAAATGGAAAAGTTTCTCGCCGCCGTCTGCGCCGCCTAAGGCTGCGCTAATCCAATCTACGCAGACGCCCTTGCGGCGCGTCGCTGCGCATCGGCTGCGCTCAGGTCATGTCAATTAGTCTAGAACCGCGTTATGCGGTTCTGCTGCCCGGATTTGATCGCCGGCAGCCTTCTGTCACCGGCTTCGATCGAAGCGCGTAGGATGGGTTGAACGGAGTGAAACCCATCGCCTCGGCGGCTTTGCTATGCTGGGGAAGATGATGGGTTTCGCTGCGCTCAACCCATCCTACGGGCTGCCTGAAGGGCGCATGGCTCCCCGCGAGGCGACGGGAGCGCGGATTTTTCAGTGGCAGTTTTTGTTTGTGCTGTGTTTCACCACGGCCTCTAGGTCTTTAAGACCGCCAAAAAATTCCGAGTTTTCCGCCATATACTTTTGCACTTCCTCGTTTTTGGAAGTCGCGGTCACGTAATAGGAGAAGGATGTGCATAGCTCGTCCGGGGTGAGTAGACCCTCTCGATAAGCCTGATCTATAGTCTCGAAATCACCAAGATAGTTGTCGAGCTGCGTAGTGGTGTGTTCTGTGAGAATTTTTCCGTTTCTTTTTTCGATAGCGTTGATGATGCCGGTGTTGGCGTCGCGTAGGAACATGGTGCTTAGTGCGATGTTATTTTGAGACGATGCGATCCGTCTAACTTCGTAGACCTGATAAAAGAGGCCAACTGCTGAAAGTAGAAGAAGTGGAAAGCCAACAATCGCGACAATGTAGGCAATGCGCTCCAGTGTTTCCGTTTTGAAGTGCCACGGTTGTTTCATGCACGCATGTTATCAAGACACCGGGCCACATTGCAAGTTTGAGTTTTCTTTTTGATTTTTGGTAGGGCGCCCTTTCGAGTTCTCGTTCGCAGAAATCTCGCATGACAAGGCGCATGGCGTCTGCGCTAGGGCCCGACATTTCTGACCCTACGGCCTAGCGCGAATCTCTCACACTACTGAGTGCATCGGGGCTGCGAATCAACGAAAACCGTTGTGCTGCAACAATTCATCGTCGATTCGCGGAGCGCCCCGATGCCGACAGAGTGTAGCCCGGAT
>JBEKNW010000034.1:0-27143 GCA_049522435.1 Xanthobacteraceae bacterium | reverse complement strand
GTGGGCCATGATCTGCACCGCCCACAACCTCCTGAAGCTGTTCACCCTCGCAAAGGTCGCCTGAGGAGCCTACCGTGCATTAAATGCCCGGCCGCATTGCCTATCTGGACAGGCTCCTAGAAGTGCACATCGGCGTAGCCGCCGAGCGCGTAGCCCGAGTGACGCACCGCGGCGACGCAATCGGAGTCGCACAGGGCGGCGAATTCCTCCGCATAGCGGTAGCCCGGCGCCGCGCCGGCGAAGGCGTTGGTTACCGCAGGATGCAGGTAGATTTCGATGATGCCGGCGGGCAGCCGGCCGAGAAGCGCGGCGAGGCGCGTTCGCGTCATTGCGCCCGACCATGCGAATCCGAATACCGCATCGGCGGTTGTCAGCCCGGCGCGGCGGACGCGCCGGCGCAGCCAAGCGGCCCCGGGCGTCATGATCCGACCCGCGCGACGCCGCGTGTGCGGATCGATTTCCGCGACAATTCGCCATGGCTCGACCGGAATGCGCAGCGCCCGCATGCCGTATCGCGCTCCCGTCGCCATGATCGAAGCGGCAACGGCCGGATGGAGGTGGAAATGCCTGTGGGCATTGACGTGGTCGAGCGGCAGCCCGGTGGCCCGGTAGGCTTCGAACTGCGCGGCGATTTCCTTCGCGACTTGCCGCCGCAGCGAGGAATCCACGGCAATCTGCGCGCCATAGCGGGCGAGGTCGTTGCGCAACCGGCCGCTGCGGTCGATGAGGCCCGGAATATGCGCGCGGTCCGTCACCGGATCGCCATCGACGAGGACGATGTGAAGCCCAACGCGCAGCTTCGGCATCGCCCGCGCGCGTTTGACCGCGTCGGCTGCTGCCGGAGCGCCGACCATGAGGCTCGCGGCGCTCAGGATGCCGCTTCGATGCGCTTCCTCGACCGCGGCGTTGACCGGCTCGCTGAGCCCGAAATCGTCCGCATTTATGACCAGGTGATTCAGTGCGCCAGCTCCCGCCGTTCGCGCAGGAAGGCAAAGAACTCGGCGCCTTCGCGCAGCCGGCGCACCAGCATTTCCGGACTGCGCACCATCTCCGAGATAATCGCCGCCATCTTGGGAACCCGGAAATAGAAGCGCCGGTAGAAATCCTCGACCGATTGGAAAATCTCAGTATGGCTCAGATGCGGATAATGCAGCGGAGCGATCTGCACGCCGCTGGCATCGACCAGCTCGGCATGCGCTTCGTCGAGCCATCCGTGCTTGAGCGCATCACGGAAGAGCTCGGTGCCCGGATACGGAGCCGCGAGTGAGACCTGGATGGTGTGCGGATTGATCTGCGTGGCGAAACGGACGGTCTCCTCGATGGTTTGCCTGCTCTCGCCGGGAAGCCCGAGGATAAAAGTGCCGTGAATGGTGATGCCAAGCTCGTGGCAATCCTTGGTAAAGCGCCGCGCCACGTCGATGCGCATGCCCTTCCTGATGTTGTACAGAATCCGCTGATTGCCGCTTTCGTAGCCGACGAGCAAGAGCCGCAAGCCGTTGTCGCGCATCACCTTCAGCGTGTCTCGCGGCACGTTGGCCTTGGCGTTGCACGACCAGGTGACGCCGAGCTTGCCGAGCTCGCGCGCGATCGCCTCGGTGCGCGGCCGGTCGTCAGTGAAGGTGTCGTCGTCGAAAAAGAATTCCTTCACTTGCGGGAATGCGGCTTTGGCCCAGCGGATCTCCTCGACCACATTGCCGACGCTGCGGGTGCGGTAGCGATGGTCGCCGACGGTCTGCGGCCACAGGCAGAAGGTACAACGCGATTTGCATCCCCGCCCGGTATAGAGCGAGAGATAGGGATGCTTGAGATAGCCGATGAAATAATTCTCGATCTTCAGGTCGCGCTTGTAGACGGGCGTGACGAAAGGCAATTCGTCCATGTTCTCGAGCATGGCGCGCGGCGGGTTGTGCCTGATCGCGCCCGCCGCATCGCGATAGGACAGCCCGGTAATCGCGCTCCAGTCGCGGTCCTCCGTGATTTCTTTGATGGTAAAATCGAATTCGTTGCCGGCGACGAAATCGATCGCGCGTGAACTCTCGAGGCTCGCCCGCGGCTCGACTGCGACCTTCGCCCCGACGAAGCCGGCTTTGAGGCGCGGATTTGCGGTCTTGAGCGCTTCGACGACCCGGATATCGGCGGCGAATGAAGGCGTGGACGTGTGCAGCACCGCAAGGTCGTAATGGGCTGCCTCGCGCACGACATCGGAGAGCGCTACTCGATGCGGCACGGCATCGATGAGCTTGCTGCCGGGAACGAGAGCGGCGACCTGGGCGAGCCAGGTCGGGTACCAGTAGGAGCGGATTTCGCGCCGCGCCTGGTAGCGTGAGCCGGCTCCGCCGTCGAATCCGTCGAAGGAAGGAGCCTGCAGGAACAAGGTTCGCATCGTGACCCTCAGGTCTTGTGTCCTTCGATCAAGGTGCCGTCCGCCGCCACGCGGTAGTCGGCGCCCCGCCAATGAACCGTCGCCCCGAAGAAGCTCGCCATGTAGACGGCGAAAGCAATGACATCTTGCAGCGGAATGAGCCAGTAATTTTGTCGCGGCAATCCGAACCGCCGTTCGACGCAGCGGCAAAGCGTCACGCGCGAGGCCAGCACGGCGACAGCGACGAGGACTGCGGCCTGGTTCCCCGACAGCATGGCGAGAAGGGCAAGCGGCCAGGGATGGGTCACGATCGTGCCGGCATAGGCGATCGGATCGATGCTCCTGATCGTGCGGGCGACCCGTATGTGATGCAGTATGAGCTGACGCAGATTGCTTTCGAAGCAGCGGTGGCCGACCAGGAACGGCGCTGTGACCACGTCATAGCCGGCGGAGCGCACCGCAATGCCGATCGCATGATCATCGGCGAGCACGTCGGCGAGAGCGCCGAAGCCGCCGATGCGGTCGAGCGTGGACCGGCGCAAGGCAATCGTGGCGCCGCAGCACGGTTTCGCCAGCCCGAGGCTTACCGCGGTGATCGCTTGCGGCAGGAATTGCAAGTTGATGGCGAGAGCGGACAGGCGCGTCCATAGCCCCTCGCCGCCGATGCCGTGATAGAGGCAGGTCACGGCGCCGACGCGCGGCGACGCCAGGAGCGCGGTGACGGCGCGCAGATAATCCGGCCCGACGACGATGTCGCTGTCGGAGAGCACGAGGATACTATGGCGGGCGCGCGGCATGATATTGATCAGATTCGATACCTTGCGATTGACGCCATGACTGCGCTGGTCGACGGCAAGCTCGATCGCCTCGTCGGGGAAATCGGCCTTCATGCCTCGCACAATTGCAACGGCAGGTGAGGCGTGATCTTGCGCGCCGCATAAAACCTGAACAGGAGCGTCGTAGTCCTGCCGGCAGAACGCAGCGAGACGCGCCGGGAGACCGGGCTCTGCACCATGCAGCGGTTTCAGCACCGTCACCGGCGGCTGCACGGGGGGGTCTTCAGTCTCTTCGCCGGAAAAGCCGAGGACGCAAGCCGACGCCACCAGCGTGAATACGCATCCCACGAATGCGCCGACGAGGCAGATGTCGCTGAGCGACACGGCGAATGAAATCACGTCGGGAATAGTCTCGGCGATGCTCATGACCATTCACGCTGTGGACGCTGGCTCACCCACACCGCCGAACTCTCGTCCAGGACTCGGCGCGAAAGATAGATCGGCACCCGCACGCGCTTGAGCGTGTCGAGGCGAAGCGCTCTGGCATTGCGCGCAAAAACGATCAGCGAAATCAGGATATTTTCGCCCAAGCGGTGCGCCCGCTCGCCGAGCGGCAAATGCTCATGCTCGGCGATTGTCTCGAATCCGTAACGTTCCATGATGCGTGCGAGTTGTCCGCTCTGCGTCCTGGTGCCGGAGGGGATATCGGCGCAGACCACGGCGATGTCGCTGAGATCGGGCCGCGACGCGAGATAGCAGGCGAGCTCGGCGAGCGAGGTCGCCATGGCCTGTTGCATCCGGCGCGCCCAGGCGATCGTCGCCCCGTTCTTCGGCACCGGCGGGATCTGCTCGGTCCAGAAATGGAGCCGGGCGATCCGTTGACCCGCATCCACGCGGGTGCCGTCGCGCAGAACGAGCGGTCGCGGGGAGCGGCTGATATCGAGGCGAAAAACGCAGGACGGATTGCGGGTGTATTCGAACACCGCCTGGCGGCGGCGCAACCACACGTCAAGCGCGAAAAGAGCCTCAGCCAGCCAGGGGTGGCTGTGCCGCGACCGCCTTTGCGCTGCGGAATCCCACACCGCCATTTAGCGGGCCTCCGCGTTTCCTCAACCCAATGAGCAACTCTCCGCCCCCGAGAAAGTTGCTGGCGGGCCCCACAATATAGCCGAATTTCGCGCCAAGTTGCGAGATCCGAAAAAGGCCCAAAAAAAGGATACACCGAGGCTAGCCGCCTGCCTATTGGGCTTCATCGCCGTAGAGCGTCGCCAGCGTGCTCTTGACCATCAAGGCCACGGGTACGGCGAGGATCACGCCGGGAATGCCGAGCACGACTCCGCCGGCGAGGAAGCAAAAGATGATCAGCACCGGGTGTACATGGGCCGCGCGGCCGAGCACGATCGGGCCGACGACCTGGTCGATGGACAGGCGTAGTACCGTCGCGTAGATCGCAAATTCGACGACGGTGATGATTCCGGTCGCCGAGCGCAGCGCGACCAGTCCTGCGATGATCGCCGCCGTGGTCGAACCGATCACCGGCACGGTCTCGAGAATCCCGGTCAGCATGGCCAAAAGCACGGCGTGTTTGATGCCGAGAATGACGCCGAGACCGATATAGGCGGCAAAAGTCGTATAGACCACGACGGCGAGCACGCCGAGGAAATACCGCATCAGTACCGGGTCCAGCCGCGCCCAGATTCGCGCGACCAGCGGCCGGCGTTGCGGCGGCACCATCCAGAACAGCCCGCGCGCCACGCGCGGTCCGCTCGCCAAAAAATAGAACAGCAGCACCATCGTAAGAAACGCGCCCATGACGGCTGCAAGGCTGTAGCCGGCTACGTTGGCGATGTGGTCCGTCTGCCCGAACCAATCACGCATCCGCTCAAGCACGGACTGGACGATCTCATGTGCGTTTATTGAGGACCCGAACAGGTGAATGGGCTGGTCGCCGATCGCCTGGCGGATAAAGTTCTCCAGCATTCCCTGCAAATCCACCGCAGTGCTTCGTGCCTCGACCGCGAGGCGTTGCGCTGCAAAGGTGAGGCCCAGCGCGGCGATGCCGAAGAAAAGCAGGAATAAGGCGACCGCGAACAGCAAACGCGGCCATCGCGTCCGCCTGGCTGCCCAATCCAAGAGCGGCGTGCAGATATAGGCGATGATGCCCGCCAGCACGAACGGCAGCAAAATCAACTTGATGAAATAGAGAAAGATCGCGAGGACGCCGGCCGCGATCATCATCGCGCGCGTCTCCCCCGAGTCGAGAGGCCCGGCGGGGCGGGCTCGCTCGGCGGGCCGCATCTCCTCGCTTCTCCTGCTGACCGCTTTCATGAATAGATCCGGCCTTTCCAGCTTACCCGTCCGCTGAGGCGGCGGCGCACGCTATCGAAGGCCATCAGCGCGCCCGCCGTATAGCCGAGCGGGAAGATAAGACCGTACCAGAAAGGAATGCGGAAATAGAACGTGGCCGCGATATGCAATCCGGCGGCCGCGGCGGAGGCGGCGAGCGCCAGGATCAATGCAGAGGATGCGCCATCCGCGCCCCGCAACCAGCCCGCCAGGTCGACCAGCGGAACCATCAACGCCGCCCACGCCAATGTCACGGCCGCCACAGCCACTGACAATGTCGCGACCGGTCCGCCCAGCGTGTCGACGAGATTTTTGGCGAGCCCCGGCCACAGCGTCCACCAACCGGTATACATGCGTGTCGAAAGCAGCTCCTCGCCGCCCATGAGCAGGACCGATCGTCCGGATTGTTTCAGCCGCCGAGCGAATTCAAGGTCCTCGCAGATCGCAGTGCACACCGCCGCATGTCCGCCTACCGCCTCGTAGGCGTCGCGCCGCACCAGCATGAACTGCCCGGTCGCCGTGACATCATGGCCGGAGCGCGCCTGAACCTGCCGCAGATCCTGAAGGAAAGACAGGAGAATGAGGCCGCACGGTATGATCAGACGCTCGGCAAAAGTTCGCAACTCCTGGCGCGGCGCCAGCGACAACAGGTCGAGGCGTTCCATCAACGCCGCACGCATTGCGCTCGATAGAGCGCCGGGCTCCGCCCTTACATCGGCATCGATGAAGCACAGCCATTCGGTCTCGGGTGCCACGCTACGCGCGCCGATCCAGCAGGCATGCGATTTGCCGACCCAGCGCGGAGGCAGCGGCGGGCTGTGGATGAATGCGATCTGCCGATGGCGCGCCGCGAAGTTGCCAACGATGGCGGCGGTCGCGTCGGCCGAATGGTCGTCGACCACCAGTACGCTCAGGCGGCTCGCCAGATAATCCTGCGTGAGCAGGGATTGCAGGCACGGCCCGATATTGGCTTCCTCGTCGCGCGCCGGAACGATCACTGCAATATGCGGCGCGTGCTCGACGGATGGCGGCGACGCACAGACGAGGCCGGGCAGAAGCCCGCGTTGCCTGACGGCCCGCAGGATCAGCCACGCCATGATCGCGAGCCATACGGAAGAGAACAGGAGCTCCACAGCCTTCCCGACACCGCGCCGCAGCCGGAACGAGGCGGCGCTTGAGCAAATCAACCCTTGGCGATGGCCTTAAGTTCCGCCTGCTTCCTTTCTGATATTAGCCGCGCCGACAGCGCATAGGCGAGTTATTTCGTCGGCACCACCAGCGAGTAGCGCTCGTCGGCGGCCAGGCATTCGGCTTCGGGGAAGCCCAGTTCCTTGCGTACCATGTTGGTGCCGAGCACCAGCGAGACCATCTTGTAATAAGCGTGGCGGCGGCTCATGCCCTCGCGCCCCATGCCGCAATCGGATGAGATCACCAGCCGCTCGGGGGGAATGTATTTGAGCGCGGCGCGGATTTGCGTCGCCACTTCGTCGGGGCTCTCGACCTGCAGCGTGTGATGGTCGATGACCCCGATCGCGATCTTCTTCCCGGTGATGGTCTTGCCGATAGCTTCCAGGTCGATGCCGCCCGAACTCGAGGATTCGAAGGTGATCACGTCGGAATCCACTCTATTGTAGGTCTCCAGCGACGGTTTGTAGCTCTGCACCTTCGCGAACATGCGCTGCTGAGACGGGTTGCCCCAGCACGAATGCGCCCACACCTCGGTCTTGGCGCGCAGGCCCTTCACGGTGCGATTGAACACCTCGACCATCAAGTCCGGCGTTATCACCTTGTCCTGGATGCCGCGCGCCGCCGCCAAATGGATCTGCGGCTCTTCTATCTGGATCACCGGGCAGCCGGCGTCGGCCAGCTCATTGTATTCTTCATTGAAGGCGTCGGCGATCGCGAGCATGCGCTCGGGCACGCTCTTGTAATATTTGTCCTGCGAGGCGAAGGCGACGATCTCCGCCGATACCGCGCCGAATTTCACCGGCCGCGTGGTGAGCCGTTGCGCGGTCTTCCACAGCGCGGTGTACTGCAGGTCGCCGCGCCCGACCGGGCCGACGATGACCGGCATGACCCGCGACTCCAAATAGTCGTGCAGAATGTGGCCGCGCGGGAACCAAAGACCGCCGCGCCCGGCCGGCGTCGGCCGCGGATCGCCCCGTTGGTATCCGCTCATGTGGTGCGGCGGGTAGCTGGTCCAGCTCTGTCCGCCGACATCGTCGTCGAAGCGGCAGTCGCCATCGGTCACGATGTCGAGCCCGGCGACTTCCTGATCGCGCAGATAGCAGGACAGCGTGTCGACATATTGCTCGCGGTAGCGGCGGTTGACCATCGCGTCGAGGAACATGCGGGTGCCAAGATTCTCCGTGTACCAGCTCGGCCGCGGCAGCGAGCCGGTGATCGTCGTCGGCAGCATGATGTCCTTGGTGCCCCGATACATCTTCAACGCCTCCCAGGATTTGCCGCGAGCCTTGCCGGCTCGCCACCGAAGTGTACACGCGGCGGCTCGCGTTAGGCAGCGAAAAGCCGTGGCGGCAACGGCCGCGCAAGCCCACTTCGCGAAATTCGAAAAAGTTGGGCCAACGAGCGCCCCGTTGGCCGACCGCAGTGATCGACCCGCCGCCGGCGCCGAGGCAAGTCGGTTGTCTCCTTTATTTGCTGGGCCGACGGAGATATCGGCCGCGCGCTGGGCCGACGACGTTTCCTTTGTGGTAGACGAGCGCTCCACGCAGGAAGGCGCTCTTGACACGGCCGGTGAGTTCCTGACCCTCGAAGGGCGAGTATCCCTGCCCGGACTCTGAATCGACGGCGCGAACAGTGAAGGTCTCGTACGGGTCGGCCAGGACGATATCGGCATCGAAGCCGGGGGCGATGTCGCCCTTGTTGAGCAAACCGAAGCGCCGGGCCGGGTTCCAACTCAAGAGTTCAGCCATGCGATTGTACGACAGGCCGCGCTTTCCTCCCTCGCTGAGCACGCCCGACAGCAGATATTCCGTGCCGCCGAAACCGGACTTGGCGAGCCAGATGTTGTCCGGGTCGTCCTTCGCCCATTTCTGCTCGGCCGAGCAGCAGGCGTGATCGCTGACGATCCAGTCGATCTTGCGGTCGAGCACGGCCTGCCACAGCGCCTCCACGTCCTCGCGCGGGCGAATGGGCGGATTGACCTTGGCGTGCACGGCGCAGTCGCAGTCGGTATCGAGCAGGAGATGCCCGACGGTGACTTCCCGACGGAAGCGGATATGGGGGAAGACCTGCTGCATCGTCCAAGCCGCTTCCACCGCCTTGCGCGAGCTTAAGTGCAGGAGGTTGATGTTCATGCAGTTGGTTTCGTTGGCAAGGTAGGAGGCGATCCACACGGCAAGCCCCTCCGAATGCGGCGGCCGCGCGGCGCTATAGGCGCGCAGCCCGGTCAGCTTGCCCTCGCGCTCCACCAGGGTCGTGTAGGCATTGAGGATGTCGGCAAGCTCGCAGTGCAGGCTCACGCTGATGTGGTCCGCAAGTTCCGGGCGGCGGTCCATTATGGACCGCGCGGATCGCATGACGAACTCGAAATGGGCGATGTCGTAGCGGTCCTCCGGGCCGAGCATGAGGAATTTATTTTGTGAATCTGATTTACCGTGGAGCCCGTAGCCGCCGTAGAACATAAATATCTTGAACGAGGTGACGCCGTGTTCGAGCGCGAGGTACTCCATCTCTCCGAGGTGCCGACCTTCGATGGGTGCCACGTGATAGCCATAGTCGACCCAGAACCGTCCCTCGGACAGTTTCAGCACTTCGGGCATGACTTCGCGGTACGGACCGCCGCGGTTGAGATAATACTGACCCGTGCGGATGTAATTCAGGCTGGAGGTGACCCCGCCCATCGCGGCGGCCTTACTTTCGCTCACCGCATCCTCGGCAAGCGGCCGGTAGATGCCGACATGCATGTGCGCGTCGACACAGCCGGGGAAGGCCAGCAGCTTTCCCGCGTCGAATACCTCGTCGGCGTCCTCGGTCCGGATTTCCGGCGCGAGCCGCGCCACCTTGCCGTCCTTGATGGCGATGTCGAGGCAGTCCACCCCCGTATTGTTCGGGCGTACCACGCGCGCATTCTTGATGACCAGATCAAAAGTCTTCATTTCGGCCCTCTCACTTTCATCGTGCCCGGAATAAACAGCGGGCCGTCCCCATAACGCTTGCCCCGCTCCAACATCTCGGGCGTGCCAATCAAGCGGTTGAGCGCATCGAAGTCGAACATGCGCGCGCGGAACGGCTCGGTACCGCCATGCGCCTTCAGCGAGCCGTAAAACTCCTCGGCCGCCCTGGCCAGCGCGCGTACGATGCCGCCCGGGAAGATCACGAGGGCAAAGCCGAGCGCCTCGAGCTCGCTCGCCGACAGCATCGGTGTCTTACCCCCCTCTACCATGTTGGCCATCAGCGGCGCGATCTTGCCGAGCAGCGCGCCGATGCGGCCGAGGTCATCGTGTTGCCGCGGCGCCTCGATGAACAGCATGTCGGCGCCCGCTTCGCGGTAACGCACGGCCCGCCCTATCGCGCGGTCGACGCCCTCGACGGCGACAGCGTCGGTGCGGGCGATAACAAGGGTCGCGCGGGAGCGGCGCGAATCTACCGCCGCCTTGATCTTGCCGGCCATCTCCTGCACCGAAACGAGGGCCTTGTCGTCGAGATGGCCGCAGCGCTTGGGAAAAGCCTGGTCCTCGATCTGGATCGCGTCGGCGCCGGCGCGCTCCAGGAGCCGCACGGTGCGCTCGACGTTGAGCGCGTTGCCGTAACCGGTGTCGGCGTCGACGATAAGATGGACGCCGACGCGGTCGCGGATCAGCGCGACCGCCTGCACGACCTCGTTCATGCTGACGAGGCCGATGTCGGGCCTCCCGAGCCGCGTGTAGGCGATCCCGGCCCCCGAGACGTACAGCGCCTCGAAGCCGGCGCGCTCGGCGATGAGCGCGGTGAGCGCGTCGTAAACACCGGGGGCGATTAAGATGGGCGGGCGCGAGAGGCGAGCAGACAATGCGTTTTGGTTCATCCGTCAGAGTCCCAGATAGGCGCGTTTAAGCTCTGGATCGGCGCCGATGTCCGCGGCCAGGCCGGACATGACGCATTGTCCCTCGGCGAGGATATACGCGCGGCTGGCGATCTCGAGGCTCTGCACCACGTTCTGCTCGACCAAGAGAACCGAGACGCCGTCGGCATGAATGCGCGCGATCAGCGCGAACAATTCCTCGACCAGAACGGGTGAGAGCCCTAGCGAAGGCTCGTCGAGAATGAGCAATCTCGGCTCGGCCATCAGGCCGCGGCCGATGGCGAGCATCTGCTGCTCGCCGCCCGATAGCGTCCCGGCGCGTTGCGCGCGGCGCTCAAACAGGCGCGGGAAGATTGCGAAGACGCGGTCGCGGTTGACGGCGCGGCGCTCGGCGGCGCGGCGGTAGCTGCCGAGATCGAGGTTTTCGCGCACCGACAGGTTCGGAAAAATCCGCCGGCCTTCCGGCACCTGGATCAGCCCGCGCTTGACGATGACCGCCGGCTTCTCGCGTTCGATGGCAACGCCATCGAAGCGAATCGCGCCACTCCGCGCGCGCACGATGCCGGAGATCGTGCGATTGAGCGTAGACTTGCCGACGCCGTTCGAGCCGAGCACGGCGACGATCTCACCGGCTTCGACCTTGAGGTCAATGCCGCGCAGCACGTCGCTGTCGCCGTAGCCGGCGCAGAGTTGGCACACTTCGAGGAGCGGCGCAGGGGATGGATCAGTGGACATTGGCGCTCCTGACTTTGGCCGCCGCGCCATGGCCAAGATAGGCCTCGACGACGGCGGAATCCGCAACCACCTGGGCAGGAGTTCCTTCGGCGATGATGCGGCCTTCCGCCAGCACGAAGACGTGCTCGGCGAGGCTCATCACCGCCTGCATGACATGCTCGATCATGATGACGGCGATGCCGCGCGCGCAGAAAGCGCGAATAACCGGGACGACGTCGCGGATCTCGGATGGATTGAGTCCAGCCAGCACTTCGTCGAGCAGGAGAAGTTTTGGCTCGGTCGCAAGCGCGCGAGCAAGCTCGAGGCGCTTCCTCCCAGCAACGGTCAAGGTGTGGGCCGGGCGGTCAAGCATGTCGCCGAGCCCGACCTCGCGTCCCACCTCTTCGGCAACGGCGAGCGCGGCGGCGCGTGCGCGATGGCGCAAATGCGCGCCGACCAGAATGTTGTCGCGCACCGACAACCCGGCGAACGGCTGCACGATCTGGAAGGTTCGCGCGATGCCGCGCCGGGCAAGCCGGTGCGGAGGCTCGCCGGTGACGTCCTCGCCGCCATAGCGGACACGGCCGGCGCTTGGCTTGAGGAAACCGGAAATGACAGCAAAGAGCGTGGTTTTACCGGCGCCATTGGGACCGATCAGGGCGGTGATCCGGGCGGTTGGCGCCGACAGCGATGCGGCGTTGACCGCCAACAACCCACCAAAGCGGCGCGAGACGTGCTCGACGGAAAGGAGCGATTCAACCACGGACCGCCTCCCGCACCGGCGGTCGCGGCGCCGCAAAGCGGCGCGCTAAGCGCTCGCGCGCATCGGTGAACGCGCCGACGAGGCCGCGCGGCGCGAAGCGAATAACGACGATGAGCACGGCGCCGTAGATCATGAGGTCGAGGCCGGGGACGTCGCCGGTCACGAGCTTGGCGCCCTCGCCGAGCGATTTCACCACCAGCGCGCCGACCAGCGCGCCAAATACGGTGCCGACGCCGCCGATGATCGGTGTCAACAGCGCCTCGATCGAGATCCAGGTGCCATAAGCGATGCCGGAATCGATGAAGAGGAAATATTGCACATAGAAGCAGCCGGCGGCCGCAGTGACGGCGGCCGAGAGCACCATGGCGCCGAGCTTGACCGCGAACGCATCGACACCGAGCGCCATAGCGGCGTCCTCATTCTCGCGCACCGCGATCAGCCAGGTGCCGAAGCGTGAGCGCTCGAGAAGCTGCGCAATCACCAGCGAGACGGCAACGAGCGCGAGGATGACATAGTAGAAGATCGCCCTGCTCTGGAACTGAAATGACTGCGCCCGCAGGTCGAGCTTGACCAACAGGCCGACGCCCGCCCCGGTGATCGGCGCGACGCTGGCGAGAATGCGCAGCACCTCGGCGAAGGCGAGCGTCACCAGCGCAAAATACGAGCTGCGCAAGCCGGCGCGGAACGCAAGCCCGCCGATGATCGCGCCGACTGCCGCGCCGGCCACGATGCCGGCGGCAAACCCGATCCACGCATTGACGCCGTATTCCACTTGCAGGATCGCAGTCACATAAGCGCCGGTGCCGAAGAAAGCGGCGTGCCCGAAAGAATATTGGCCGCCATAGCCGCCGAGGATGTTCCAGCCTTGCCCGGCGAGCGCAATCATGAGCGTCACCACGAGGAAATTGAGAACGACGTTCGAGTGGACGACAAGCGGCACGGCGGCGAATACCGCAACCGCGATGGCAATGAGCAGAAGCGCCTTCATGCGCTGGCTCCAAACAAACCGCGCGGGCGCAGCAGCAGCACCACAATGAAGATCAGAAAGATGCCGACCTGGCCGAGCGACTCCCCGAAATAGAACCCGGCGAGGCTTTCGACGACGCCGATGACCAGGCCGCCGATCAGTGCGCCCGGCACCGAACCCATGCCGCCAAGCACCACGACCGTGAAGGCGACAAGCACGAAAGCGTTTCCCGCTCGCGGATTGGCGTAATAGGTCGGAATGAGCAGGCAGGCGGCAACGGCGACGCAGGCGGTGCCGAGCCCGAAGGTCATCGCGTAGATGTGCGCCACGTCGATGCCGGCGAGCTCCGCGCCGAGCTTTTCCTTGGCAACGGCGCGGATTGCCTTGCCGGTGTCGGTCAGCGCCATGATCAACCACAGCGCCAGCGCAACGAAGAAAACAGCCGCGAAGGAAATAACCCGCGGAACGGCGAGGAAGGTGAAGCCGAAATCGATGCTCTTGAACCCGTAAGCAAGGTCGATGGTGCGCGTGTCGGCGTGAAAGGCGTAGAGCAGTGCGTTCTCGATGAAGACGGCAAGCCCCAGCGTTATCAGCAGCATGTTGCGGTCGTCGCCGTGCGAGGCCGGGCCGATGATAAAGCGCTGCAGCGCATAGCCGAACGCGAAGAAGGCGGGCGCGAGCAGGAAAGCGGCGACATAGGGATCGAGCCCGAGTTTTTGATAGGCGAAGAACGCCGCGAACAACGCGGCGCTCAAGAGCGCGCCGTGTGCGAAATTGATGATGTGCAGCACGCCGTAGATCAGCGTCAGGCCCAGCGCCACCAGCGCATAGACCGCGCCGGTCAGGAGCCCGTTGAGAACCACGGAGATCAGGATGAGGGGCGAGAGCACGACTCAACACGATGCAAGAGCGCGGGCAACGGCGACAACGCGCCGTCCCCGGCTCTGACCCTTACGCGGGCATTGGAAATACCGCCTTCGCATTGGCGAACTCGGGCGGCAGAATGGCTTTGATGTCGTTGTCGAGCACCTGCGTACTGACCGGGGCCGCGCCCTGGTTCTGACCGTTGACGAACTTGGTCGGCCCGTAGGGCATGATCGGGCTGGCAAAGGTCGAGTTTTCCAGCGCGGTGGTGAGCTTCGCGCGATCGATGGACGCCGCACGCTCGAGCGCATCGGCGACAAGAAGGATTGCGCTGTAGTTCAGGTACAGCTCGTAGGTGAAGAACTGGCCTTTGTCTTCGATCTTCTTCCTCAGCTCCTGCGCTTTGGCGCTTTTGGGGTTGAACCAATGATTGCAATCCATGATGTACCTGGCCGCCTCGGGGAAATCCTTGACGAACTTGTAGGAGGAAGAGGCGCCGCCGAGCACCGAATAGATGCCCTTCGGCCGTACGTGCTGCTCCTGCATGGTGCGGGCGAGCAGGACGTATTCGTTATAATAGTTGGCCGGGATCACGAGGTCGGGGTTCTGCGCCTTGATCTTGAGCACGACATTGGCGAAGTCGCGCGTCGGAGTCGGATGCGGGATCGTCTCCAGGATCTCAAAACCCTTCGGCGGCAGCTGCGCGTTCAGGAGCTTGGCGAGGCCGGAGCCGAATAGCGAATCCTCGTGCACGATGATCACCGTCTTCGCCGGCTTGCCGGCCTGATCGTTGATCGTCGTCAGATTATCGAGCGCAGCCTTGGCGATGACGCCGAAACCGGGACTGAAGCGGAACGTGTTCTTGAGCCCGCGGGTGACGATGGAGTCGGCGACGCCGACGTCGACGACGTAAGGCAGGTCATAGCGCGCGGCGGCCTGGCTGACGGCGAGGCAGATCGAGGACGCATAGCCGCCGACGATGCACGCTACCTCCGCGGAATTCATCTTCTCCACTTCGGCGGTACCGCCGTCAGGCGTGGACTGCGCGTCGCCGAGAACCGGATCGATCTTGGCACCGCCCAGCGCCTTGATGCCGCCGCCGGCATTGATCTCGTCGACCGCCATAGTGGCGCCGACGCGGCCCTGCTGGCCCGAATAGGACAACGCGCCGGTGACCGGGTGAAGCAGACCGAGTTTCACCCCGGCGCCTTGCGCGCGCAGCACGGCCGGCATGGCCAGGCTGCCGGTTGCGGCGGCGGCGGCACCGAGTGCCGTGGTGGCGAGGAATTGGCGGCGGCTGAACGGTAGTTTTTGCTCCGACATGATCATGCTTCCTCTGGTTGGCTTTCCGACGTCAGACTTTCCGGCTTCCTGTTGTTGCTCATTGGTCCCGCATTGGACGTGATGTTGCTTGCGCGGTCGCTGGCGCGCATGAGCGGCGACCAACTTTTGGTGTCGGCCGCGCCCGAGCGCACCAAGTCCATCTCGAAGGCGTAGCGATCGGGCCGATAGAGCGCATGCAGGTGCTCGACGGCGCGGCCTGACTGGTCGCGGACGACGCGAACGAGTTCAATCAGCGGCGATCCGGTGCGTACCTCGAGCGCTTCGGCAACATCGGGCGTCGCCAGCCCGGCGCTGATGCGCTGCCGCGCATGCTCGACCTTCACTCCCGCGCGCTCCAGCAGCTCAAGCAGCGGCCGCGAGGCCAGCTCCTGGCGGGTGAACGTCACCGCGACACTTTCGGGAACATGGGTCGTCAAATAAGAGAACGGCACGCGGTCGACGGCACGCACGCGCACGGAGCGTTGCAGCAGCTGGTCCGGCCCGACACCGAGCGCCTGCGCCACCGCACCGTCAGCCGGCACATAGTCGAATGACAGGAGCTTGACCGCCGTGCGCCGCCCCATCTCGGCGAGATTGGCGAGAACGCCAGAGATGTCCGCGGTAATGGGCGCCGGCGCCGGATGATAGATGACGCGCGTTCCGGCGCTGCGGCGCCGCTCGATCAACCGCTCGCGCGCAAGCTCGCCGAGCGCGCGCCGCACGGTGACGCGCGACACGGCGTAATATTCGGCCAGCTTGTTCTCGGTGGGCAGCTTGGCGCCGAAGCCGAAAGCGCCGCTGAGGATACGGTCGCGCAGGACCAGGTAGACCTGCTTCGCCTTCGCCTCCCCGAGCCAATCGCGCAAGCCGCTCTCCTACTGAAGTGCCGCCCGGCAGCGGTCGCTTTACTTGGTATTCTTTAGCATACAATATAAGGCGCAACCCCGACAAGCCCGAGGCGCTGAGGTAAATTGACCGCGCATGAGCGAGCCGCAAACCCTCATCGACAAGCTGTGGTCGGCGCACGAGATCACGCGGCGCGAGGACGGCGCCGTGCTCCTCTGGGTCGATCGCCATTATGTGCATGAAGGCTCGTTTCACGCCTTCGCGCAGATGCGGGCGCGCGGCGGCTCGTTGGCGGAGCCGGGCCTGACCTTCGGCGTCGCCGATCATTACGTGCCGACGCGCGGCCGCGACCGCGCCATTGCCGATCCCGAGATTGCGGCGATCATCCGCAATCTCGATGCCAACGCGCGGGCCAACCACATTAACCTCTTCGGCCTCGGCGATCCGCGCCAGGGCATCGTCCACGTCGTCGGCCCCGAACAGGGGCTGACGCTGCCGGGCTTGCTGATCGTGTGCGGCGACAGCCACACCTCCACCCACGGCGCCTTCGGCGCCTATGCCTTCGGCATCGGCGCTTCCGAGGTGGCGCACGTCTTGATGACGCAGACGCTGTGGCAGAAAAAGCCGAAGCGCATGCGCGTCACTGTCGGCGGCAAGGCGGCCGCCGGGGTTGGCGCCAAGGACATCGTGCTCGCCATCATCGCCACGATCGGCGCCGACGGGGCGCGGGGTCACGCCGTCGAATTTGCCGGCAGCGCCATTACCGCGCTGTCGATGGAAGGACGGATGACGCTCTGCAACATGTCGATCGAGGCCGGCGGACGCTGCGGCATGGTCGCGCCCGATGCGACTACCTTCGGCTATGTCAAAGGCCGCCCCTACGCGCCCAAAGGCGCGGCGTTCGATGAGGCCGTCGCGGCGTGGTCCGTGCTCGCCTCCGATCCGGGCGCCGAGTTCGATCGCGAGGTCGCACTCGACGCCGGCATGATCGCGCCGATCGTCACCTGGGGCATAACGCCGGATGATGCGTTGCCGATCGACGCTCGCGTGCCCGATCCGGCGCGCGAGAGCGATCCGGTGCGGGCCAAATATCTGCGCGATGCGCTCGACTATATGGGCCTCGCGCCGGGAAACAAGCTGACCGAGATCGCCATCGACCGCGTTTTCATCGGCTCGTGCACCAACGCGCGCATCGAGGATCTGCGCGCCGCCGCCGCGGTCCTTTCAGGCCGCGCCAGCAAGGTGCCGGGCCTGGTTTCGCCCGGCTCGACGCCAGTCAAGCGGCAGGCGGAACAGGAAGGTCTCGACCGCATCTTCCGCGACGCCGGGCTCGAATGGGCGGAGTCCGGGTGCTCGATGTGCGTCGGGATCAACGGCGACCTGGTGCCCCCCGGCGAGCGCTGCGCCTCGACCACCAACCGCAATTTCCGCGGCCGGCAAGGTCCCGGCGCGCGCACCCACCTGATGTCGCCGGCCATGGTCGCCGCCGCGGCGGTGTGCGGACACCTCGCCGATGTGCGGCCGCTGCTCGCCGGCCGCGAGCCTTAGAGTGGCGCATGATCTTCTCGGAAAACTGATTGTGCTTCGCGCTGGCGCGCCTTGCGGCCGGGCATATCGCCGAAACGGGCTAGGAGAGGTATTTCCATGCGCCCGCGAAAGTTGTACCCTAAAGTAGAAAACGGGGGAGCGGTCAATGTGCACATCAGCATCGAGGGCACCCACAAGAGGTGTTGTCATCCGCATTGGCTACATAATAATGACCACGGCCAATGGCTTTGATGTGGATTTGTATTAATCCAAAGGGCGTCCCGAAATTCATCAACGAGCGTACCTTGGGGGAGGTAACAAATGGCTCGACGCGGAACGGTGGTCATCATTGCAATCTCTTTATTGTTGAGCCTGTTCGGTTTGAGTACCCACGGAAATGCATTCTGCCTTTTCTCGTGCGAGCCGTCGGAAGCGAATGCGCAGCAGGTTTTTGAAAACGTGCTGCGCGCAAGAGTGCAAACTGCCGTCTCAGTGAGCAATTTTCGCAAGACGAACGGTGTCAAAATGTCGTTTGGTGGGCTGGAAGGGTATGAAATCCAGTTCATTGCGGATGTCGATTTTCCGCAAGGATTTGTGCGGAGGCCGAATGGGGTTTTCGAGGAAATACAGTTGAATGCAGAAGGTAACAACAAGGTCCTGAGCTTGCGAGACCTTGGAAATTGGAAACCGAAGCTAGTCGGTAGAAAATTCTGGGAGCCGTTTTCATTTTCGATGGCCGGCACTGTTTCATTCCAGAAGACTGAAAAGGGATGGCAAGGCATAGACGGTAGGGTCTACTGAGGATGGTGCGAGCCGAAACAAGGTTGCCGTCAGTGCAGCGATTGAAATGGGGTACTAGCTTTCGATACTCCGCATCCGGGGAATGCCGCATTGAACCTTGGGGGGTCCAGATGGCTTATCGCTCAATTATGGCAGTGTTCTCTCTCCCAATTATTGTCCTGTTTTCTTCTCCTCCCGCGTTATCGGATGTTGCTGTCACTGCCGGAAATATAAACGGACAGATTCGCTACTTTCAATCGCCTCATTCCGCCAACGAGACTGAGGCTAGGCGCACTTCCGAAAGAATGTGCTTGCAAAGCGGAGCGAGAGGTTGCCAGTGGCTACTCACAATTCCGACAGGCATTTGCGGCGCCGTCGCAATTTCACCTGACCGAAGGACGGTTGGTAGAGCATCATTGCCTGACAGCGTAAATACTGGAGCGGGCGCTTTGCTTCAATGTCAAGAGGCCAGCGGGACCAACTGTGATGTGACTTGGTCGTATTGCTATCCAGGCGCTGACGAACGCGCTTTTCCACGGAATCGCAATGCAATAGTGTTGGAGCCACCTCCGTCTAAAGACTTGGACCTCTGCAAGCAATCACACGTCATTGATGAGGCGATAGGAGCTTGTACACGACTAATTAAATCGGAAACTCTAAAAGGTACAGCTTTAGCAAGAATTTATTTCTACCGATCATTCCGCTGGATGGCAAAAGGAAATAATGATCAGTCGGCCAGCGATCTTTTTGAAGCGCAGCACCTTGATCCAGATCAGTCCTTCGCGACCAGTCGTTTCAATTTCGACGAGTTTGTGGTTGTCATCCCGAGCCCTTAAGGCTCGACCACGAAGGCGTGCGTGATCTACAACGACAGGCCGATATGGGTCGGATAGGTGAGTGAAATGTGAGGGCTCGTAATGTTTCGGCGAAATGGGCGATTGGTATTATTCCTGCTCTATTTGGCGGCTGTTTTTGCTGCGAACGGTTCTGCTAAGTCCCAGCCCTTATCGGGGACTGCCGACGAACGTGCAAAATTCCGGGAGTACGCTTTCAAGAATATATGCCAAGGGCAAGTTTCCCCGAACATTACGTATATTGGAAATCCGTTCGACCCGACAGGCTGCAATCCAGATACTTGTGGAGTCAAGGTCGATTGCGGCGGCTATTTCGGTCAGACCAAGACGGGACCCATCAGCGGAGAAATCTTGGGTCGCCCGGCGGAGTCGCCGAGCATTTGGCAGTGGCTTGCTCTGCCGTTCAAAAGAGTTGCGCAGCCGGGACCGCCGAACATTTGGGAGTGGCTTATTTTTCTAGCAATAATTGCTGTGGTCGTTTCCGGCCGTCGCGTATTGGCGTCCAATTTTCGTGAACTGGTTTCTTATTTTCGGCCGCTTGGTCGCGCTAGCGTACCTTTACGCTCAGCACCGCAAGACCAATCTGATCGAACGGCTACAAGGACCCTGCATGATTATGACGCTGCAAAATGGGACGCTTTGGTCAAATACGATGAGGAGATTGCTTCGGCGGAGAAAACGATCCATCCTCTTGGCCAAAAGTGGATTGATGAACTTGCAAGGTCCTACTTTGCTCTTGGCGATAAATCATACCTCCCGAGAATCGTTGCGAAGATTCAGGAAGCGGCAGCTAGCACAGGTCCGTTGGAAGAGCGGAGGGCCTTTGAGCCAAATGCATCGGCCGATGTATCTGGCGGGCCGGCAAGAGCACCGGAGGGCACAATAGGCACGGGCCAGCCGCCTCGCTCTGGCGCGGCTCAGGCTGCACCACTATCCGAACCATCAAAACCGGCAAAGCTTCCGCAAGTAGGAGGGGAAAACATGGCAAAGGGTGTTGGGATTGCGGCATTAGTACTTGCCATTTTGGCGATTTTCATCCCGCTGTATGGTCTGTTCATCGCGGCAGCAGCAAGCATGTGCGCTGTGATTTCCGCGCTGGCTGGAGACCGCATATTCGCTGTCGCCGCTCCCGTCATTACCGCCGCAAATTTGTTGTTTCTCAGTCCTTCCTTTTGGTACATCCAAAACAACTCCTCGGACAAAACCCCAAATTACGTCATTATGTGTGTTTTAGTGGGCGCGCCTTTCGTCGCGATGTATCTTCATCACAATGGCAAGCTGAAAATCGGAAGCAAAATCTGAGGGCGCGTCCTGAACGCAATTGCGGCACCTATTGCTGCTTTCAATTTCAACGGGGATCGAGCACTGTAAACGCGAGGGTAACATGAGGTGGCTTTTTGTTGCATTGATCCTGCTGAGTGCCACTTCTGCCGCAGATGCGCGGTGGGTCAGAATGACAGTTGGGAAAGACGCGTTCGTATTCGATAGAGATTTTCGGGGCAGGCTAATTAACGTCTATGAACTGAGCGACGATGAACCTTATAGTGATTTAACCGAAGGCATAATGCATGACTGGTTTATCGTGCAGGATATTGTGAAGGCCGTACCTGGACTAAAGATCAACTTCGTTATGGGCCGCACGGCGGATATACCAAATGCCTATGCGACTATTTATTTCATCAGCGGCAAGCCAATTCGCTACATCGTCATAAACCCAGGTTGGTACATCGACCATTATGCTCGGATTTATGTCATCGGTCACGAAATGGGCCATCACGTATGTGGTCATCAAGAAGGAGTCATGGCAAATGATCCGTGGGCGAGAGAATTGGAAGCTGACCGCTTCTCTGGGATGATTTTGCGACACATGGAGTCAACTAACACTTTGAATTTCAGTGATACCCTTCAACGGTCGTTGCAATACATTGACGAGAATCCGTCTCCGACCCATCCGCCTCGATCAATGCGCGTTGCAGCAATCATTCAGGGTTACAACGAGGGCTCGCCCTGCCTGGGGCGAGAGGTGACTTCCGGTCCGACAGGATCAGTTGGCACTTTGAGTCCTTCCATCGTCCAACCACTGTGGAATCACAATGGCTCGACAATGAGACTGTTCGCTGATGGCGCGGTCAGAAAATTTCTGTATGAAAGCCCCCGCGAAGGTTTGGCTGGGGTTGGAGTGTCGAAAGGTACGCTTCTGTTCAGTGGTATCAAGAGTGGCAATGCGTATTCTGGCACTGCCTATGTTTTTTCGCGTTGCGGGGCGAAGCCTTACCAAGTAAGCGGACCTGTGTCAGACGATCAGCGGCAAGTGACACTATACGGACAGGCTCCGATTCCAGATTCTAATTGCCGGATATCGAGCCATCGAAGCGACTCCTTGATGTTCACTTTCGTCGGCGACTAGAGGGGCGCAGAATCGACGTATTGCACACGCACCGCGCAATGTGCGGCATTTTGCTCGGGCAGGCTTTTTCCGGATCATGCGCTAGGGAGCAAAAAGCCGATGCAAAAGTTCGTTCGCCTCGCCGCCAAGGCCTGCCCGCTGCTTTTGCCCAACATCAATACCGATCAGATTCTGCCCGGGCGCTACCTGAAATGGCCGCGCTCGGCGGAACTTGGGCGCGTCCTGTTCCAGGACTTGCGGCGCGACGCCGCGGGCAACGAAAGGTCCGACTTCGCGCTCAATCAGCCGGCCTGGCGCGACGCCCAAATCCTCATCGCCGGCCGCAATTTCGGCGGCGGCTCGTCGCGCGAATCGGCCGTCTATGCGCTCTACGATGCCGGCATCCGCTGCGTGATCGCACCGTCTTTCGGCGACATCTTCGCGCAGAATTCGGTCAAGAACGGCCTGCTCACCGCCATCCTCCCCGAAGCCGACGTGCTCGAACTCGGCGCCGCCATCGCCGCCGAGCCGGAATTGCCCGTCATAGTCGACCTCGAGCGGCAGGCGATCGCACGCGGCAATCGCACCTTCGCGTTCAGCATCGATCCGGTGAGCCGCAATCAACTGCTCAACGGCTGGGACGACATCGACTTGACGCAGAGCCACCGCGACCGGATTGCCGCCTTCAAGGCCGCAGACCGCGGCCGCAGGCCGTGGGCTCGGCCGACGCAGCCGTGAGGCTGCGGCCCTCGGCTCGGCGTCTGGCACTAGCGAGGATGTATAAGCCTTCGATCGTGCAGGAGTGATGCGCTGCCCTATGATCATACCAAATGCCCTTGACCGTCCCGATTTGTGCAAGTTGGCCCGGATTGCCTGCAAAAGCTTAAGAGAACCTCTTTGATTCACGTCAAGACGGCAGTCCGGATTTCAAGGAATGTGGATGCGATCGGCGGAGTCCTTGGCCGAGGGGCAGAGACAGCTAATGCAATACGCGCTGGAACATAGCCATACGGAACAAGCGATCAGGGCGCGCCTGGAGCGCGGGCCGCAGAGCAATTACCTTCGCGACTGGATTTATGGCGGAATCGACGGCACGGTGACGACATTCGCCGTCGTGGCGGCGGTCGCCGGCGCCGATCTTTCGGCGGTGGTGGTGCTGGTGCTCGGGTTTGCCAATCTCCTTGCCGACGGCTTTGCGATGGCGGCAAGCAACTACATCGGCACCAAGGCCGAGCGTGATGATTACGAACGCGTCCTTGGCATCGAGCGCAAGCACATCGCGCTGGAGCCGGAGGGCGAACGCGAGGAAATCAGGCAGATTTTCGCCGGCAAGGGTTTTTCAGGCGACGACCTGGAGCGGATTGTCACCGTCATTACCTCCGATCGGGCCCTTTGGGAGAAGACAATGGCGGTGGAAGAATACGGTCTTTCTCCCACTCCGAGATCACCAACCTTCGCCGCGCTCAGCACCTTTGCCGCGTTCATTGCGTGTGGCCTCGTGCCGCTCCTTACTTACCTTTCGGCGGGCGGGCTTGCAGCGTGCGTTCTGGCGGCCGGCGCGACCTTCTTCGGCGTCGGCGCCATCAAGAGCCGGTGGTCGCCGGTGGCGTGGTGGAGGTCCGGGCTCGAGACCTTTCTCATCGGCATGAGCGCGGCTGCCGTAGCCTTTGCGGTCGGCTTCGGCCTCAGGGCGCTATTCAATCTTCCCACCCACTGATCGCGGCACCGAGTACCAACTCGCCGCGCCTAACCGATATCGCTTGCTTTGGATCAACCCGGTCGAGGGAAGAACGCGCTTTCATTTTCGCGCTCGCGAACCGCCGTCGTTTGCAGCGGAACCGGCAGGCGCCGAAAAGCGTTAGGATAGGACGTCAGGACAGCACATGGACCTCAAGGAAGCGATCTACACGCGCCGCGCCGTCCGGGAATTCACGGCTGAGCCGGTCGGTGAAACAACTATTCGCGAGCTCATCGACGCCGCTGTTCAGGCGCCGAGCGCGGTCAATCAGCAACCCTGGTCGTTCTGCGTCGTCCGCGATAAAGGCGTGCTGGCCAAAATATCCCGTGAAGCGAAAGCGCATATGCTGAGAAGTTCGCCGATCGGGCTCGTGTCGCATCATTTCGACCAGATATTGAACGATCCGAATTTTGACATCTTCTATCATGCCCCCGTCCTCATTGTGATTTCCACCGTGACGGAGATTCCGTGGGCGGTGGAAGACTGCGCGCTCGCGGCGGAAAACCTCATGCTCACGGCGCGCGCCGCGGGGCTCGGAACATGCTGGATCGGATTTTCTCAAGCCTGGCTGGGGACGCCCGAGGGCAAGGCAGTCCTTAACCTCCCCGCGGCGTACAAGCCCGTTGCCCCGATCATCGTCGGGCATCCGAAATCGGCGCCGCCGCCGGTGCCGAGAAAAGAGCCGGAAATCCGCTGGGTCGACTGATGATTTTAATTTCCGCTCGTCCCCGCACAAGCGGGGACCCAGTGCTGGATTCCCGCTTGCGCGGGAATGAGCGGAGTATCTCTCTGAAGTGATTATCCGGCCGAAGGCAATCGCGATGAAAGAGCTGCCCTTATCCAAGGTCTACCAATTGCTGGAGCCGGGGCCGGTGGTGTTGCTGACGACCGTGCGCAACGGCCGCGCTAACGTCATGACCATGTCCTGGCACATGATGGTCGAGTTCGAGCCGCCGCAGGTCGCCTGCGTCGTCAGCAACGCCAATTACAGTTTCGCCGCGTTGCGCGCCACCGGCGAAGGTGGTGAAGGTCGGGAACTCGTCGGGCCGCGACATCGACAAATTCGCTGCGTCCGGGCTGACTCAAGTTCCGGGCGCGTGCGTAAAACCGCCGCTTGTCGCCGAGTGCTTTGCCAATCTCGAATGCAAGGTGACCGACAGGCGCCTTGTCAACAAGTACAACCTTTTCATTCTCGAAGTGCTCAAGGCCTGGATCGATCCGGCGCAGAAGAATCCGAAGACCATTCACCACCGCGGCTATGGCACGTTCGTCGTCGACGGCCGAACGATCAAGCTGAAGTCGCGGATGCGTTGACCGGCTCCTCCGTTGTCCTGAGGTGCCCGCGCGAAGCGCGGGCCTCGAAGGATACGGCCGGGGCGCCGGGGCCGTTATCCTTCGAGGCTCGGCGCTTTCAGCGCCGAGCACCTCAGGATGACGGTTATAGGTCTGGTGTTACGCCACGGCCTTGAGGATCGCGCGGCGCACGAGCGTCTCGAACAGCGGCAGTTTGTAGGCGTTCTTGGAAAGCGGCGTGGCGCCGTCGAGCGCGGCGCGTCCTGCTTGCGCGGCCGTGTTTTCGTCGATCCGTTTCCCCGTCAGCGCGGCCTCGGCCGCCTTGGCCCGGTGCGGAACGGGCGCCGCCGCGCCAAGAATGATCGCGGCGCGTTTGCAGGTGCCGTCCTCACCGACATCGAGCGCGACGGCCACATCGGCGAGCGGCCAGTCGAATGAATCCTTTTCGCCCTGCCGCACATGCGCCATGCGCAGGCTCGGCGGAAGCTTTGGCAAGCGGATGGCGGTCAGGATCTCCTGCGGCCTTAGATCGTTCTCGCGCCGGAGATCGCGCTCCGGCGGGACGAAGAAATCCTCGAGTGCAAGTTGGCGGCTAGCCCCCGCCGCATCCGTCAACTCGACCGTCGCGCCCAAGGCCACCAAGGCTGTGGCCGCCGTCGAAGGGTGAACGATCGCGCAGGGCGTGTTGTTGAAGATCGCGTGGTATTGGTTTTCGCCGGTAATGGCAAAGCAGTGGCCGCCGCCTTTGCGCAGACAGCGATAAGCATGCGAGCGGAAATACCAGCAGCGCGGGCGCTGCAGGAGATTGCCGCCCAAGGTCGCGACGTTGCGGATTTGCGGACTGGCCGAACCGCGTAGCGCACCGGCCAGCGCGGCGTAGCGCTGTTGCAGCAGCGGATGATCGGCGAGCGATGTCAGTGTGACCAGTGGTCCGATCCGCAAGCCGCCGCCCTCCTCTTCGACGACCGCGTCGAGCTCCGGCAGCTCTTTCAGGTTCACTACCTTCGCCGGCGCCAAGAGGCCTTCTTTCAGAAGATCGAGAAGGTCGATGCCGCCGGCCTTCACCACGGAAATTTCGCCTTGGCCCATGGCCTCGGGAGCGGCAGTCATCGCGTTGGCGACGGTCGTTGATGCCGCGGCCGCCGCTTCCGAGATCGTTCGCGCATTGGCGAAGGCGAAGCGGTTCACGGCTTCAGCTCCTCTGCGGAATTTTGCCGAGCGCGCCGAGGATCGCCGCGGGCGTCATCGGCAAGCTGCGCAGGCGAACGCCGATGGCGTTGTAGACAGCGTTGGCGATCGCAGGCGCAGTGGCGATGTTGGCGGGCTCGGCAATGCCGTAGGCATCGGTGGCGCTGTTGCCCTGATAGTTTTCCAGGATCACGACGTCCATCTCCGGCGTCTCGCGCGGGCCGGCGAGCTTGTAATGTTCGAGGTCCGGGTTGACCATGCGGCCGGTGTGCTCGTCGAGGATGCGGTCCTCGAACAGCGCATAGGACAGCCCCATCAGAATGCCGCCGTGCACTTGGCTCTCGATCTGCCGGGGATTTATGGGCCGGCCGCAATCCTGCACGGCGACGACGCGCTCCACCCGCACGATGCCGGTCTCGGTGTCGACCGCCACTTCGGCGAATTGGACGCCGCCCAAAGCCTGCTGCGCCAGAGCAGCGTCGTCGCCGATCCGCCGGAGAAACCCGGAATAATCGTCGCTGCGCGAAGCCACCGCGCTGATGCGGTCGGTGCGCAGCCGCGCGGCGGCCTCGGCGAAACTCATGCCGCGGCTCGGGTCGTCGCGGACCAGGATTTTTCCGCCGCGCGCGATGATATCCTCAGGGGCCGCGTTGAGCGCAAGCGCCGCCTCGCGCAAGAGCGATTGCAGGACGCGCCAGGCGGCGGTGCGCGCCGGCGGCGTGATCGAAGCCGTCGCACGGCTGCCGTAAGACGGCGGGCCAGGCGGGAACTCGGTGTCGCCGATGCGCACCGTGACTTCCTCGGAACGAAGCCCAAACACCTCGGCGACGGTTTGCGCCAAAACCGTACTGGTGCCGGTGCCGATATCCTGCACGCTCGAGAGCACCTCGACCGAACCGTCGCGCATCACGCGCACCTCGCAGGACGAGTCGAGCTGCACATTGGCCATCCACAGCGATTGCGCCACACCAAGGCCGCGCTTCACCGGGCCCGGATCGGCGCCGGGGGCGTGCCGGCGCTGCCACCCGATCCGCTCGGCGCCGATGCGCCGCTCCTCGCGCCGCACCGGGCTCGGATCGATGCGCTCGCGCAACGCCAGCGGATCGATGGCAAGCCGTTCGGCCAATTCGTCGATCGCTTGCTCAAGCCCGAAGGCGCCGGGTGTGTTGCCCGGTGCACGCATCGCGCAGCCCGGCCCGGCATTGATGAACACGTCGTGTTGCGCGCCGGCGAAATTGGGACAGGCGTACAGCGCCTCGGCGTTGAAACCGACGCCGGCGCCAAGCGCAACGCCCGCCGTGCCGTAGCTCGAGAGCGAGATCGCCGTCAGCGCGCCGTCGCGTTTGGCGCCGATGCGCAATCGCTGCCAGGTGCCCGGACGGTTGCCCGA
>JBEKNW010000033.1:0-27816 GCA_049522435.1 Xanthobacteraceae bacterium | reverse complement strand
ACGTTCTGAACTGGCGTGCTCCCTATCCGCTCTTGAGCGTACCGGTTGTTTTGGGAACCGGGGGCGGATTAAGCATGGTCACCGGTGTCGCCGGGCTGGCGTTGATAAAAATGACGGGCGATCCAAATCTTATGGCACGGAATGTGCTCGGCGCGGACTACGCGATTCTGAGCCTGTCGCTGATGGTGGCAGGCAGCGGCTTGGTCTTATTGATATTTCGCGGGACAGCCGGTATGAGCGTGCTTCTCGCAATCCATCTAGGCATCGTGCTGTCGTTTTTTCTGCTTCTTCCCTACAGCAAGCTCATTCACGGCATCTATCGAGCGGCCGCATTGCTGCGTGCCGCCATGGAACGGCGGGTTGCTTGAGTAAAACACGCTGTTGGATTCCTGTCCCTTCCGAAAATTTGATCCATTGTGAAAACGTGCACGCGCAAGGAATGCGCAGAATTGTTTTCTCTATTGTCTTCTCCCGACAGTGGTCGCCAGCGTTGTTGGTTTTCAAACTGACGAAATCGAGACAAAATTTCTATCTGCAAATTGAACGTCGGAGGTTTCACACGACCAAGATCCAAAGCGGCGGCCGCGCGGGTCAGCGTTCGGCGGCTGGACTCTGGGCGGCGGGAGTCGTGGCCGTGATCGGCTGAGGACCCTCGATCCTGATGCGGCGTCGGGTCGGAAAGAGATGCAGATCGAAGCGGCTGGCCACCCATCCCCATAGCCCGCCACGAGCCTTGAACATGACCAGGATGGCGACGCTGCCCAGCACGACCAGATACCACGGGCCGTAGTCGGCGAGCAGACCGCGCATAAGGAAGAACACCGCCGTCCCCACGATCGGCCCCTCGATCGTGCCGATGCCGCCGATGACGACGATGAAGATCATCAGCACCGTCCAGTCCACTGAAAAGGCGGAGTCGGGGGATATGCGCAGCTTGGTCAGATAGATCAGCGCCCCCGCCAGACCCAGACCGCCGGCCGAGGCGACGAAGACCAGTAATTTGACCCGCCCGACCATGACGCCAAGACTCTCGGAAGCCGGCACACCGTCGCGGATTGCGGTCAGCGCCAACCCCAAGCGTGAGCGCAGGAGCAGGTAAACGCCCAGAGTCAGGCCGAAGCCGAGCCCGAGCGCGATCCAATACGTGGTCGCCTCCCGCTCCCAGCCCGGGATCGCCATCAGGGCACTGGTCAGGCTCTTGCCCGAACCGCCGCCGATCGCCGGAATGTCGTCGAGTATCAAACGGAAGATGTCCGCCACCGCCCAGGTGCCGATGGCGAAATAGGGGCCGCGAAGGCGGAACACCACGCCGGCGACCGGAATCGCCACCAGCGCCGAAACCACGCCGGCGATGGGAACGCACAAGAACGGTGAAATTCCGGCGTTCAGCGACAGGATCAACAGGACATAGCCGCCGATTCCAATAAAGGCATGCTGGCCCACTGAGATCAGACCGCCATACCCGGCGAGCAGATTCCACATCTGGGCGATGGCGACGAGGTAGGCGAATTCGGCGATGCTCCTCAGGTCGCTGTCTTCGGCCCACCAGGGGGCCAGCACCAAGGCCACAAGGAGCGCCGCTCCGGCTGCCCAGGCGCCGCGGCTCAACCGCGTCGCGCTGCCGACTTGGAACCGGGGGCTGTTCACAAGTCCCTCGTGCGGGCAATCAGGCCTTGCGGTCGCAGCAGCAGCACCGCCAGGAACACAAGATGGCCCGCGAGGATGCCGGACCCCGAGTCGTAGCGAAAACCTATCGCCTGGGCGACTCCCACCAGCATGGCCCCGGCCAGCGTCCCCCACAGCGAACCCATGCCGCCGATGATCACCACCTCGAAAGCGACCAGCAGCTTGCTCGGCCCGAGGGTGGGGACGAACGTGGTGCGCACCGCCAAGAACACGCCCGCGATGGCGGTGACGCCGAACGCCAGCGCGGTCGCGACGGCATAGAGATGGCGATTGTTGATGCCCATCAACTGGGCCATCGTCTGGTCGTCGGAAGTGGCGCGAAAGGCGCGACCCAGCTTAGTGTGGGCGAACAGAAGCTCCAAGCTGGTGATCACCAACACCGCCACGATGAATATCACGAGCGGAAGCCAGCCTACCGCCAGGCCACCGCCGAGGCTTATGCTGGCGGTCTGGATGGCGCCGGCGTGAACGCCCATCGAATCGGCCGAGAACACCACCAGCAGCAGGTTCTGGATGATAACGGAAAGCCCAAAAGTAACCAAAAGCGGCGGCAAGATGTCGTCGCCCAGGACCGGGTTGAGCAAGACCCGTTGCATCAGGTAGCCAAACCCGGCGAGCACGGGGATCACTACCGCAGCCGCGGCCAGAGGATAGATGCCGAACTGGTTGACCACCACCAGCGTCACGTAAGCGGCCAGAATGATGATGTCGCCGTGGGCGATATTGACCATGCGCATGATGCCGAAGGTGAGCGACAGGCCGATGGCGAACAAGGCATACAGGCCGCCGAGTAGAAGCCCTTGTAGGATGGGATCGACGAGGTCGAAAAAGGACATGACTGCTAGGTCCCAAAATAGGCAGCCGTGATGTCGGCGCGGCTGAACTGCTTCGGCTGCCCGACCAGGGTCACCCTGCCCTCCTGAAGGCAGGTGACGGTATCGGCCATGGCCAGCGCCCGGCCGATATCCTGCTCCACGATGACCAGCGTCGTGCCTTCCGCCTCAATGGCGGGAAACGCCTCGTAGATGGACTTGATAACCACCGGCGCCAGGCCCAGCGAGATTTCGTCACACAGCAGCAGCCGCGGATTGGACATCAGCGCCCTGCCGATCGCCACCATCTGTTGTTCCCCTCCCGACAGTACGACCGCGGGCATCCGGCGGCGTTCGGAGAGGACTGGAAACAGGCCGTAGACCCGCTTCAGCGTCCACGGACCGCGGCGCCCGGCGTAGGCGCCCATCATCAGATTCTCCTCCACCGACAGGCTGGGAAACAGGCGCCGCCCTTCCGGCGTCATGGCGATGCCCTGCGCGACGATCGTATGGGCAGGCAGTCCGGCGATCGGCCGGCCGGCGAAATGGATGCTGTCGGCCGCCGGCGTCAAAACGCCGGTGACGCTGCGCAACAACGTCGTCTTGCCGGCGCCGTTGGCGCCGATGATCGCCACCGTCCGACCCTCCTCGATTTCGAGATCGACATCGAAAAGAACCTGGAAATCCCCATAGAAGGCCGAGAGGCGGCGTACCGAACACAGGCTCATGGCTCTTCGATGCCGAGGTATACTTCCTGCACCTCAGGGCTTGCCATAACAGCCGCCGGCGTGCCTTCGGCAAGCAGACGCCCGAAATGCATGGCGATCAGCCGGTTCACCACCGAGGTCAGGGCGTGGACGATATGCTCGATCCACAGGATCGATACCCCGGTGTCGCGGACGGCGACGATGGTGTCGATCAATTGTAGCACCTCTCCGTCGGTCAGGCCTCCGGCGATCTCATCGAGAAGCAGGAGCCGCGGCTCGGTGGCTAGCGCCCGCGCCATCTCCAGGCGCTTGCGGTCGAGCAAGGTAAGGCTGCCGGCGAGCTGGTTCGCCTTCGCCAACAGGCCGAGGCGGTCGAGGATGGCGACGCAGCGGCTGTAGGCGTCGTCACCACTGCGTTCAGCGCCGAACGTCGCCCCGACAAGCATGTTCTCGAACACCGACATGCCGGCGAAGGGATGGGGTATCTGGTGGGATCGGCCGATGCCAGCGCGGCAGCGATGGGCCGGCCGCAGCGCGGTAATGTCGCGTCCGCAGAAGACCACCCGACCCTCGCTCGGCCGTATCGAGCCGGCGATGATGTTGAATAAAGTAGTCTTGCCGGCGCCATTGGGGCCGATGATGCCCACCGCTTCACCCTCGGCCACCGCCAGGTTGATGTCGTCCGCGGCGATCACGGAATCGAACTTCTTGTAGACCCGCTCGACTGCAAGGATGGTGGCCAAGAGCAAAGTCCTTCCGTCCGGGCCGACCGATCCCCTCCGCCGCCGCGAGCGTGGCGGAGGGGACGACTACTGGACCTAGATCGGCTCGAGCTGCCCCTTGGCGGGGATGTTCTTGGCCAGAGAGTTCTCGACCACGACAAGGTCGAACTTGTGCTTCGTGCCCTTCTTCCACTGGCCGCCGACCAAGGGGGTCTTGGCGACGTTCTTCACCGGCCCGTTCCCCCAGGCGACCCGGCCGATGATGGTGTCCAGCTTGGTGGAGGCGATGGCATCGCGGATGGACGCCTTGCTCATGTCCTGGGTCCGCGACAGCACATTGATGCCGACTTCGAAGATGGCATGGGCGAAGCCGATCGGCTGCGTCCACTGCTTGCCGGTCGTCTGCTCCCAGCTGGCCCCCAAATCCGCCGACGACTGATGTGTCAGCGAAGACGAGAACGGATGGCTGGGCGTCCACCACACCTCGGAGGAAACGCCGGCGCCGGAATCGCCCAGGGCCTCGACCGCCACCGGGAACAGCAGCGCCTTGCCGACGGTGGCGATCTTCGGGTGGAAACCCTGCTGCATCGCCTGCCGCCAGAAGACGGTGAAATCGGGCGGCAGGGGCACGCCAGTGACGATTTCGACGTTGCCCTTCTTGAACGCGGCGATCTGCGCCGAATAGTCCTCGGTGAGGTTCTGGTAGCGGCCTGGATCGACGATGGTGAAGCCCTTGCCGGTAATCGCAGGCGGGAAGCCGATCTTGGAATCGGCCCAGGCGTTGCCGTCGCCGTCGTTGGGCCAGAGAGCGCCGACAACCTTGTTGTTGGGCAGCGATCCCCACATGGAGGTGAACACAGCGATGATGTCTTCGAGGCCCCAGAAGAAGTGGTAGGTCCAGTCGAAACCAACGTCCGGCTTGCCGCCGCGACCGAAGAACCACGGTTGCCAAGGCGAACAGGTCGAGATGCAGGGTGTATGGGTCAGCTCGCACTGATCGGACACCGGGTTGGTGGTTTCCGGCGTCCACGACACCAGCATGAGATCGATCTTGTCCTTGGCGATCAGGTCAGAGGCCACTTCCGAGGCCCGGTTGGGATTGGACTGGCTGTCTTTGACGATGATCTCCAGGGGATGCGTGGCGCCGCCGATTTTGACGCCGTCTGCGAAGATCTTGCGCAGTGCCGTGATGGCGAACTCGTCCGCCTCGGCGAACGCGGCCAGCGGTCCGGTGCGCGGCGTGACGAAGCCGATCTTGACCGTATTGGCCGCCTGCACCCACGGCGCGGGAAGGCTCGACGCCAACGCCGCGGCTCCCGTGGCGATAGTGGTTTTCTTGATGAAGTCCCTGCGAGTCACCCGGAGCGGCTTCCGCTCAGACTTTCTCTTCTCCATTCTCTAATCCTCCCTGTTTCATGGATTTTCTCGTCAAGACTAGCGTGTCCATCGGAGAGACCGAGTTAGCCGAAATTCCCCGATGATCAATCGTTGAACGGTCGGCATATTCTTTAATGTGAACCAGCCACGCGCGGCCGAAAAAGATGTCGACCTCTCGAGACCTGCTTGCCGGCAGCACCAAGCTACCCATTAACCCCGGCGGAGACCCCGGCGCGTCCCACTTCGAGAGAAGCCTTTCGAATTAAGATTCATTAAAGTCACAGTCGGCAAAAAAGAGCAATAGTCGGAAAAGGCAGTGATTGATCTGGATCAATGCGATCGGCATTTCGATGCTGTCGCCTCTCAACTAACATTACCCGGGATTCCCTGGATAACAACCCGAAGTGGACTAAATATTAGCGCTTCTTTGGCTTGCCTGGAAGACATACGCGAGGTGTGACGGCTACCGCCGTTGTCTAGGCGAAGGAAATTCATTACGCTGACGATCCAGAAAATCGACGACTTGGTACGCAGCTATACCGGCAGCGACGCCTTCGGCGCCAACGCCATGGCGGCGGTGTCGCTGTGCCAGCAGTGGTGCGGCTGAACGGCAGCACCGAACGGCAACGACAAGACCTTCAGGGGAGACTTCAGGATGACCGCGACGACCAACCAGCAGCTCTATGACCAACGCATGCAGCGGGTCATGGATAACGTGGCGCTGAAGGAGACGGACCGCGTTCCCTACATCTGCCTCTCCAGCTTGTTCGCCCGCAAGATGACCGGGATCACCTGCAAGGACATGATGTATGACATCGACAAGTCGCTCGATGCTACCCGCCGCATGGTGGACCTGCTGGAACCCGACGTCGTATCGCTGTTCTTCTTCACCATGGGCCAGGCGATGCAGGACATGGACTACCGGCAGATGAAATGGCCGGGCGGCGGCGGAGTCAATGAGGACGCCACGTTCCAGTACCTGGACCGAGAGTACATGGCGGCCTCCGAGTACGACGAATACCTGTTCGATCCCACCGGCTTCACCATCCGCAAATATCTCCCGCGCGTTGCCGGGGTGTTCGAGGGCCTGGCCGAACTGCCCGAGTTCGCCTCGCTGATCGAGTTTATGAACATCTTCGGAATGGTGGGCTTCGCCAATCCAAAGTTGCAGGAGAGCCTGCAGACTCTCGCCAAGGTGGGCGCCGATCTGGCGGTCATACTGGGCAAGGTCGGCGGCTTCGTCGGCGAGATTGCCGATGCCGGCTATCCTTTCATCGGCGGCGGCTTCACCAAAAACCCGTTCGACCACATCGTCGACGGCATGCGCGGCTCCAAGGGCGGCATGCTCGACATGTTCCGCCACAAGGACAAGCTGATGGCGGCGGTGGACAAGGCCGGCGTCCTGATCCTGCGCGGCGTCGAGGAAAGCTGCAAGATGAACCATTCGCCGTTCGTCTTCCTGCCCATGCACTGGGGGCTGGACGGCTTCATGTCGTTGGAGCAGTTCAAGACCTTCTACTGGCCGCCCTTGCGCAAGAACTTGCTGTGGTTGATCGAGCGCAACCTCATCCCGATAGTGCTGTGGGAAGGCAAGTGCGACCGCCGCCTGGAAACCATCGCCGACATCCCGCGCGGCAAGGCCGTCTACTGGTTCGAGCAGACCGACATGTTCCGCGCCAAAGAGGTTCTCGGCGACACCGTCTGTCTGCGTGGCAACGTGCCGGCCTCCATGCTCGTCACCGGGACCCCCGACGACGTGGACGAATACTGCAAGAAGCTGATCACCAAGGTCGGCAAGGGCGGCGGCTTCCTGCTTGACGGCTCGCTGGGGATTCCCGACGAGGCTAAGATCGAGAACGTCGTCGCGATGGCGAAGTCGGTCAAGAAGTATACGCCGTAAGTCCGGCGTCGGGGCTGGGGAGTGCCGTCGCGGCGACGGCACCCATCGTAACGTCAGTAGGCCATGCAGAGCGACTTGGATTCGGTGTACAGATCGATGGCGGCGCGCCTGCGCCTGCGCCGGCAGGGGCTGGTTGGCCGCCGCCTACAGCTACCGCATCGTGCCGTTGGACGCCCCCCGCCGGCCGAGCTTCTGCGCGCCAGCAGCGAAGCGCTGCTGGCGCCGCGGCTATTGCCGGAATCGGGGCAACTGACGGCCATCGGCTGCGGCGCCCGCACCATTGGACCGGCGCCGGAGGCGCGGGTCGCCTCGCTGTTCGCCGAACGCCGCGCCGCGCGCGCCGTCGCCCTCGGCGAACTGGGCAACCGCTGACGCGCCGCCCGGAGTTCTTTTGCGGGATTAATCTCCTCATCGACATCGCTACCAATGGCGAGGTCGTTCCATACGCCAAGCCGGTGTTCGACCTTGGTTCGATTTCGCTGCTGCGCATTTACTGAGGGCAGGCGTGACCTCGGCACCTTTGCCTGCTAGTGTGGTTTTTGGATCCGGGGCCAAGACGGTTCTGGTCGAAACGATCCGGGCGGTGAGTGACATCGAAGGCGTGGCCGGCGTTCATCTGATGGGATACCGCAACGACGGCATGTCGGTTGAAGCAATCGCGGAATCGGGAGTTCGCCGCCGAGTGAACACTCGGGCGGCTTGACGCGGATATTTGATCCGGGAGGATGAGATGGCTGAAATGACCGATCAAGAAAAACAGCTGGTGGAGTGGCTCGCCGACATGAATGAGGACGGTGCATTCGCTCTCGCCAAGAAAATGCTGCTCGAGGAAGGCGCAAATCCGGTTCGGGTGCTGGAGTTGTGCCGCAACGCCATGGATATCGTCGGCAAGCGCTTCGAGAAAGGCGAGTATTTCCTGCCGGAACTCGTGCTCGCCGGCGAAATGCTCGAGAATATCGGGGCCATTGCCAAGCCGTTGATCAAGCAGGCTCCCGGCGAAGAGCCGAAAAAGCTGGCCAAGGTCCTTATTGGTACCGTGCATGGCGACCTGCACGATATCGGCAAGAACATCGTCACCTTCATGCTCGATATCAACGGTTTCGAGGTCAAGGACATCGGTATCGATGTGCCGGTTAAGACCTTTGTCGACGAGATCAATCAATTCCAGCCCGATGTCGTCGGCCTGTCCGGCTTTCTTACGCTGGCATTCGACTCGATGAAGGAGACGATCGAGGCAATTCAAGACGCCGGCCTGCGCGACAAGCTCAAGATCATGATCGGCGGCGGCCAGGTCGACGAAACCGTGCGCAACTACACCGGGGCGGATGCCTTCGGCAACAACGCCATCGACGCCGTGTCGCTGTGCAAGAACTGGATGGTGGTTGCCGCGTGACCGCTTCGCAGACCTACGTCCAGACGCCGGCGGCGAAGGCTGCCTATGAAGCGCGCTGGCAGCGCATCATGGACTGCGTCAACCTCAAGCAGCCCGACCGTATGCCGGTCTCCATGTTTGCGACATTCTGGCTGGCAAAATACGGCGGGATCACGAATCGCCAGCTCATGTACGACTACGAGAAAGTCGAGGAGATCGGCGAACGCGCCATCCTCGAATTCGAACCGGACGCCCACAGCAACCTGGTGCTGCAATGCGCGCTCGGCCCTTCGCTCGATGCGGTCGGCTTTAAGCAGCTGCAGTGGCCGGGCCACGGGGTCAGCGATACCCAGCCCTATCAGTACCTCGACCGTGAATACATGAAGGCGGACGAGTACGACGAGTTTCTGTTCGATCCGACCGGCTATTACCTGTCGAAATATCTGCCCCGCATTGCCGGCGCGTTCGAGGGGCTCGACGAACTGCCTTATCTTCCCGGCCTGCATTACCTGCGCATGTTGTCCGGCATCATTCCCTTCATCAACCCCCGCATCCGCGAATCCATGGAGAAAGTGATCAAGGCGGCGGAAGAGGTGAAGCGTCTTAATGACCATCAGTTTGAGTTCATCGCGCGCATGAAAATGCGCGGTTTTCCGACCGCCTTTGGCACCACTTCGATCGCCCCCTACGACCTCATCGCCGATTATTTCCGCGGCGCCACGGGGATGATGAAGGATCTTTACCGCAATAAAGAAAAGTTGCTGCAGCTGATGGACAAGGCGGTCGTCTTCATCCTGCGGCAAACGTTCGCTGCCGCCAAGCAATGGAACCACCCGATCGTCTTCATTCCCACCCACTGGGCGGCGGATGCCTTCATGTCCCAGAAGCAATTCGAGACGTTCTGGTGGCCGTCATTCCGCAAGCTGATAATCGGCCTGATCGACGGCGGCTTGATCCCGATGCCGTTGTGGGAGGCGGATTGCACAAAGCGCCTGGAGGTGATCCGCGATATTCCTCCGGGAAAATGCATCTACTGGTTCGAACGCACCGACATGGTGCGCGCCTTCGAAGTTCTGGGAGACGTCGTGGCGCTGCGAGGAAATATTTCGCCATCGCTGCTCACCACTGGAAAGCCGGACGAAGTAGACGCCGCGGTCCGTCATCTCGCGGAAAACGTCTTTCACAAGGGCGGTAAGCTCACCCTCGATGCGGCTTTCGGTCTTCCGGACGAAACGCCGATCGAGAATGTGCGTGCCATGTACGCGGCCGCGCGCAAATACGCGAGTTGATGGAGCGAGCGCAGCGACATGCCGATGGTCCGCAGCAGCGGTCTGCTTCGCGACATCGCGGCGATCCCCTTCGCCGGCGGTCCGTTGCGGCAGCGCGGGCGCTTTCGTCGCGACGCTCTTGATTTGGTCGAGCGCGAAAATCTGCTCAACGCCGCGTTCTGCTATCGCATCGTTCCATTGGACGAGCCGCCGAGCGATGTGCTGCGGGCCGGCGGCGAGACGTTGGATGCCGTGCGGCTGGTGCCGGAGACTGGGCAACTGACGGCTGTGGCGGTCAGCGTCTGCACGCTGGGGCCGGCGCTCGAACAGCGAGCGACTGCCCTGTTCGCGGAACGGCGCATATCGCTGGCGCTGGCGCTCGACGAACTGGGCAACGGAATCCTGTTCGCGCTCTCCCGCCGCGTGCAGGATCGGATCGTCATCGAGGCGCGCAAGCAGCAATTGACGGCGGCCGGCGAGCTGCGGGCGGGCGATCCGGGCCTGCCGCTGCAGGCCCAGGCAGCGGTGCAACGTTTGGCCGGCGCCGTGTCGATCGGCGTGAGCGTGACGCAGGGCCAGGTTCTGCATCCGCTCAAGTCGATATCGATGGTGCTGGGCGTCGGCATCGATTTGCCCCCTGCCCGCTGGTCGCGCTGCGACGACTGCCCTTCGGCGCCGAAGTGCAGGATGTCGGGCCGCGTCGCGGCCGCGGCAATGCTTTGAGCGGCTTGTCGTGACCAACCACAAACCGGCGTCGGCGGCACACGCGCTCAGGCTAGGTTTTCCCCAACTCGATCGGGAGATCCTGAGCCAAGACGGGGAGACGATTTATCAGTCCGCCCGCCGCGGCGGCGTTCGTATCATCGGCGCCTGCGGCGGCCGCGGCACCTGCGGCACCTGCCGCCTGCTCATCGTCGAGGGCGAGGTCGACACGGCCAGCGAGAAAGCGATGCCGGGCACCGGAAGCGGCGAGAAAAGACCGCAATGGGTGCGTGCCTGCCAAGTCAAGCCGAAGTCCGACTGCGTCGTGGAGATTGCCGCGCGATCGCTGGCACCGGTTGTTCGGGCCGAATTCGACGCCGGTGAAACCGTTGAAATCTTGCCGCTCGACCCGGCGGTGGTGAGCCGTGAGGTGAAAGTTCCGGAAGCGACGCTTGCAGATAACGTGTCGGACCTCGACCGCGTGATCCGCGGGCTGGCGACGGTGCTGCCTGCGGTCGATCTTACCGCGGCGCGGCAACTGCCCGCAGCACTTCGCGGCGGCGACTGGTCGCTACGCGCGCATATCCGCGAGCGTGAGCTGATCGGGTTTTCGCCGGCGAGCCGCCGGACCCTCGGCCTTGCCGTCGACCTCGGCACCACCAATGTTGCCGGTTTCCTGGTCGATCTGCAAAGCGGCGCGCGCATCGCCAGCCTCGGCATCGAGAACCCGCAGGTAGCGTGGGGCGCCGACGTCATCAGCCGTATGAATCATGCCATCCATGGGCCTGCCAGCGCCGCGGAATTACGCCAGGCGGCCAGCACTGCGATCAACGCGATAGCCCATGATCTATGCTTTTCCGTCGGCGCTGCCACGACCGACATCGTCGATGTGGCGATTTGCGGCAATACCGCCATGCACCACCTGCTGCTCGGGTTACCGGTGCGACAACTCGGTCGTGCCCCGTTCATCGCCGCTGTCCGCGACGCGATGGACGTCAAGGCACGCGAACTCGACCTGACGGTCTGTTCCGGCGCCTATGTTCACCTGGCGCCGAACATCGGCGGTTTCGTCGGCAGCGATCATGTGACCGCACTCCTGGCCACGGAAGACCTTTGGCGCGGGGGGACTACCACCTTGGTCATGGATATCGGCACCAATACCGAAATTTCCCTGATCCACCACGGCGACATCATGTCCGCCTCCTGTCCGTCCGGTCCAGCGCTCGAGGGCGGGCACATCTCCTGCGGGATGCGGGCGGCGGAAGGGGCGATCGAATGCGTTGCAGTCAAAGACGGGCGCATCACGATCGAGGTGATCGGCAACCGCAAGCCTGTCGGCTTGTGCGGCTCGGGAGTGATCGACGCCTTGGCGGCCATGCGTCAAATCGGCATTGTGGACGACGGCGGCCGCATCATCGGTCAGCATCCGGATATTCAGGAAATCGACGGCAAGCGAGTGGCGGTGCTTGCTCCCGGCGTCTATTTCAATCAGCACGACGTGCGGGCGGTGCAGCTCGCCAAGGCGGCAATCCGCACCGGCATCGAGCTGCTGTTACGCGACCGCAAACTAAACGAAGACGACATCGAGCTTGTCGTCATCGCCGGCGCCTTCGGTTCGTATATCGACGTCGGCAGCGCGATCGCCATCGGACTGCTGCCGGTGCTGCCGCTCGACCGCTTCAAGCAGGTCGGCAATGCGGCCGGCGTCGGTGTGCGGCAGATTCTCGCCTCGCGGCAGACGCGCGTGCGGGCGCGCGAGCTCGCCCAACGTTGCCGCTATGTCGAGCTGAGCACGCGCGGCGATTTCCAGAAGACTTTTCTGCATAACATCGGCTTCAACCAATCGTCCAAAGCGCGGAGAGCGTCGTGACCAGTTCACCCGGATTTGGCATCAAGATGATCGGTGATCGCATCAATCCCGGCTTCAAGAGCACAAAGCTACTACTGGACAACGAGGACCTTGCCGGCGTTCAGGCGCTTGCCGTCAAGCAGGTCGACGCCGGCGCGAGCGCACTCGACGTCACCATCGGGCCGCGCGGCTCGACGGATTTCGTCTTCTTGGCGACGGTGGTGCGCGCCATCCAAGAAACCGTATCGGTGCCGTTATGTTTCGATTCCCCCAGCGCCCAGGTGCAGGAAGTCTGCCTCAAGACCTATGACCGCGCCCGCGCCGGCGGCAAGCCCGCCATCATCAATTCCATCACCGAACAGCGCTGGGATTTGATGAACTTCCATAAGGCGTTTGGCCCGTTCAAGGTCATCGTTATGGCGTCCGAGCGGATGGAAGACGGCACGCCAAAGGCGAACAAGGCCGCCGACGAAATCGCCTCGACGGCGAAACGCGCCGCCTTGCGCCTTCGCAAGGACTACGGCATGGCATTGGACGATATTTTCATCGACGTCTCGGTCAGCGCGGTCGTCGCCGACACCACCGGACTGCACCGGGCGACGCTGGAGGCGGTGCGCATGCTGCACACCGATCCGCAACTCCAGGGCCTCCATATCATGGGCGGCCTCACCAATATCGGCCAGCAACTACCACCGAAGGCGGCTGATGGATCCGATCTGAAGCTTTCGCTTGAATGCGCCTTTCTGACTTTGGCGGTGCCGCTCGGCTTCGACACGGTGATGTGCACGCCTTGGCGAAACTATCATCCGCTGCCGGACAATAATTACGTTCTCGCCGCCTACAAGAATATTCTCGAGCAGACCGGCAGCAATGCACTGCGCGCAGTCCGTAAGCTTTACCGGGCGTGATGCCATAGTAGATGTTCGCCGCTCGCTGGCTTCAATCCATTGTATGGCATCGAAGGCTGCGGACGTGGCCTCAATTTCAGTCAGAAAAACCTGTGGGGAAAATATTGGGTCTTGCCCCTGGCGACTTATAACGCCGATGTACCCAACACCCTAGGCAAAGATGGTCACCGTCCAGCCTTCATATCTGATCCAGGGATTGTCCTTCCTCGAACAGCGCCACGTCCTGAACCCTGGGAACGCCAGGCGTCGTCTCGCGGCGTTTTTGGTGGCGTCCCTGACCCGAGTCTCGCGGCGCTTATGGCACTCGATCATTACGTCTCGCAAGCGCATTTGAAAAATTTCTATTCACCGGCTTTGGATGGCCTCATGCACGCCATCCGGAAATCCGACCTAACCGCAGTGTGCAAAACTCGTCTACGACGCGACGCGGGAGTTGCTGGCGTGTCTTTAGAGTCAATGGTTTTGATTTAGATCAAGGTCCCTCGGGGGAACTTATCTAAAAAGAAATCTGACCCCGCCCGTCACCAAGATTCGGCGATAGTGCGACGTTGCCACGTCAATCGTTATCGGTTGATGATTATCGTGTGAATTACCGCGAGATGCGCATTTCAGGTCAACCCACATCCGATCCTGCTGGTGATCCCGCCGATGCCGGACGTGCGCCGGTGGGTGCGGTCATGGTGGTGGGCGGCGGGATCGCCGGGATGCAGTCGAGCCTCGATCTCGCCGAACAAGGCTTCAAGGTTTACCTGGTGGAGACCAAGTCTGCGATCGGCGGACACATGGCGCAGCTGGACAAGACCTTTCCCACCAACGACTGCGCCATGTGCACCATCTCGCCCAAGTTGGTGGAGACCGGGCGGCATCCCAACATCGATATCCTGACCCAAACCGAAGTTCTCGGGCTCGATGGTGCCGCGGGAAACTTCACCGCACGGATTCGGCGGATGCCTCGTTTCGTCGATCCGTCGAAATGTGTAGGCTGCGGCGACTGCGAACAGGCCTGCCCAGTCGAGCTGCCGGACGAGTTCAACGAAGATTTGAGTTCGCGCCGCGCCGCCTTTCGGCTCTATCCGCAGGCGATCCCGGCCGCCTATGCCATCGAGAAAAAGGGTGTCGCCCCGTGCCGCGACGCCTGTCCCGCCGGTCAGCGCTCCCAGGGCTACATCGCCCATATCCGCGCTGGGAATTACGCCGAAGCGTTTCGCGTCATCAAGGAAGACAATCCATTCCCGGGCATCTGCGGCCGCATCTGCAATCACCCATGCGAACTCGCTTGCGAGCGCTCGCACGTCGACGAAGCGGTGAATATTCGCGCGCTCAAGCGCTTCGTCGCCGATTGGGCGTATGCCGGCGAGCGCGGGCCCGTGCAGCGGCTTGTACAGACACGCTCCGAGCGCATCGCCATTATCGGGGCGGGGCCATGCGGGCTGACGGCCGCCAAGGATCTCGTCACCCTCGGCTACGGCGTGACCGTGTTCGACGCTCTGCCAGTTGCCGGGGGAATGCTGCGCGTCGGCGTGCCCGAATATCGCCTGCCGGCCGCGATCATCGAACGCGAGGTTCAGGATATCGTCGATCTTGGAGTCGCGCTGCGGCTCAATACAAGGATCGACGACCTCGACGCGCTGTTCGCGGACGGATTCTCCGCGGTGCTCATCGCGGTCGGGGCGCATGAAGGCAAGAGGCCCCCCATTCCGGGCACCGATCTCCCGGACGTGCTGGTGAACACTCTATTCCTGCGCGACGTCCGCCTGGCGGAAGGAACAACACCAAGAAGCCGTGACCCGCGCGTCGCGGGTAAACGCGTCCTAGTGATCGGTGGCGGCAATGTCGCGATCGATTGCGCCCGTACGGCGGTAAGACTCGGTGCCGCGTCGGTGGCGATGGCGTGCCTCGAAACGCGCGAAAAGATGCCGGCCCATCGATCGGAGATCGAGGAGGCCGAGGCGGAAGGCGTGACGATTCACCCGACCCGCTCCGTTACCAGCATCCGCGACACCGACGGGCGCGTGACGGGCGTCGCGTCCATCGCGGTGCGTTCCATGACGTTCGATCCGAACGGCAGGCTGGCGCTCGAAACCGAGCCGGGTTCCGAGCAGGAGCTTGCTTGCGATACCGTGATTTTTTCGATCGGCCAGTCTGCCGGGCTCGCCTTCATACCTCCCGAGGCCGGGCTGACGATCACGCCGCAGCGGACCATTGCCGTCGACAGCACGACCTTCGCGGGCACGCGCCCCGGGCTGTTCGCGGCCGGCGATGCCACCAGCGGCACGGCGTTCGTCATCGAGGCGGTAGCCGGCGGGCACAAAGTCGCGGCCAGCATTCACAGCTATCTGTCAGGCGAGCCGTTGCCTCTCCGGCCCGACCAGCCGGTTGCCCGGATGACGCGATCCGACATCGAAAAGAAGTCGGCGCGCGGCGAGATTCGTCCGGCGCCGCGTGTTGTAATGCCCGTGGAGTCCGCGGCCATGCGGCGCCGCAGCTTCGCCGAAATCAAGCGCGGATACAGCGAGACGCAAGCGCGGGCGGAGGCTGCGCGTTGCTTGAGTTGCGGGGTATGCGCCGAGTGTCTCTCCTGCGTTTATGCCTGCGCCGCCAAGGCCATCAATCACGACGAGGTCGAGCGGGTTGAAGAGCTTGAAGTCGGCGCGGTGATCCTCGCCCCCGGATACCAGGCCTATAATGCCCGACTGTCCCAGGAATTCGGCTTCGGCCGCTTTCCCAACGTCGTCACGTCGCTGCAATTCGAGCGGTTGTTGTCGGCCTCCGGTCCGACCGGCGGCCATGTCCAGCGTCCGTCCGATGGCAAGACACCAAAAAAGATCGCCTTTCTCCAGTGCGTCGGCTCGCGCGACCAGACGCACGACTATTGCTCGGCGGTCTGCTGCATGTATGCGGCCAAAGAAGCGATCATGGCCAAAGAGCACGAGCCGGACACCGATGTGCACATATTCATGATGGACGCGCGCGCCTTCAGCAAGAGCTATCAGGAATACTATCTGCGCGCGCGCGCGAAGTACGGCGTGAATTACCACCGCTGCCGTATATCCGCCGTCGGCGAAAATCCGGCCACGCGCAATCTCGTGCTGCGTTACGTTCCCGACGACCACCACGCGTCTATCGTGGAGGAGGAATTCGATCTGGTGGTGCTGTCGGTCGGAATAGAAATTTCGCCGGCGGTTCAAGAGCTCGGTCGCAGGGTCGGAATCGAGCTCGATGATTACGGGTTCTGCAGCACGGTGCGCTTCGAGCCGCTGCAGACCTCGCGGCCGGGAATTTACGCGGCCGGTCCGTTCCGCGAGCCAAAGGATATTCCGGAAACGGTGGTGGAAGCCTCGGGCGCGGCCGGTCAGGCGGCAGCGCTATTGTCGTCTGTGCGCGGTGTGCTCGCCCGCGAGCCGGTTTATCCGGCGGAGCGCGAGGTGTCCGCCGAGGCGCCGCGCGTGGGCGTGTTCGTATGCCATTGCGGCACGAACATCGCTGGATTCCTGGACGTGCCCGACGTCGCCGACTTCGCGCGGACGTTGCCGGGCGTCGTGCACGCCGAGAATACGCTCTACGCCTGCGCGCAGGATTCGATCGCCAATATGGTCGAGCGCGTGCAAGAGCGCGGGCTCAACCGGATGGTGGTCGCGAGCTGCAGCCCGCGCACGCACGAACCCTTGTTCCAGGATGCCCTGCGACAGGCCGGGCTCAACCCCTACCTGTTCGAAATGGCGAATATCCGCAACCACTGCTCGTGGGTGCATTCGGGCGATCGGGACGGTGCAACGTGCAAGGCCAAGGACCTGGTGCGCATGTCGGTCGCGCGGGTCGGCGGGCTCGAGCCGTTGCAAGTGATGGATGTGCCCATCGAGCGATCAGCCTTGGTGATTGGCGGCGGCCCCGCCGGCATGACCGCTGCGCTCGTCTTGGCCGAGCAGCATTTCCCCGTTCACTTGCTCGAACGCGCCGACGAATTGGGCGGGAACCTGCGTTACGTCTTCACTTCAACCGATTCGGCGGCGGCGGCCGATCCCCAGGTCTTCCTGCGCGAAATGATCGCCCGGGTTCGCGAAAGTCCTCTGATCGCCGTTCACCTAAATGCGGAACTGAAGGATACCACGGGCTCCCTCGGCAACTTCAGCAGCCGCCTGACCGACGCTACGGAGATCCGTCACGCGGTCACCATCGTCGCCACCGGCGGCAAGGAATATCGCGGCGACGAATATGGGTATGGGACTGATCGGCGGATCGTAACGCAGCAGCAATTCGAGGCTCGGGTCGCCGACAAGCGGACCATCGCCGATCTGCGCTCGATCGTCATGATCCAATGCGTCGGGCCGGCGGAAAAGTATTGCGGACGCCTGTGCTGTACCACCGCCCTCAAGAATGCGATCAAGGTCAAGACTGCCAATCCCGCTGCCGAAGTGACGGTCCTCTACAAGGACATCCGCACTTACGGGTTCAAGGAGCGCAGCTATGCCGAGGCACGGCGACTCGGTGTGCGGTTCATTCGCTACGAGGATGACCATCCGCCCGTGGTCCAGCCGGAAACGCTGGCCGTGCAGGTCCGCGATCCGATCCTCGGTCTCGATCTGATCTTGCGGCCGGATCTGGTCGTGTTGAGCGCGCCGATGGTGCCGGCGGACGGCGCGCGCGATCTCGGCTCCAAGCTGAAGGTCCCGGTCGATGCCGACGGTTGGTTCCTGGAGGCGCATGTCAAGCTTCGCCCAGTGGAATTTGCGTCCGCGGGATTGTTCGTGGCCGGCGCCGCGCATTACCCGAAATTCATCGAGGAGTCGATCGTTCAGGCCCGTGCCGCCGCCTCGCGGGCGGCCATCATCCTGAGCCGCGATCACCTCAGCGTCGGTGGCGCGGTGGCCTCGGTCGTCGCCGAGAAATGCACGGGGTGCCTGACTTGCGTGCGCATCTGCCCCTATCACGTGCCGAAAATCAAAACCGACCTGCCGGGAGCCGGCGGCATTCTCGGCGCGGCCTTCATCGAGCCTGCGACCTGCCAAGGCTGCGGAATTTGCGCCTCGGAATGCCCGGCCAAGGCGATCAGCGTCATGCATTACCGCGATGCGCAGGTCATGGCGAAAGTGGATGCGCTGTTTGAAGGAGCATCCGCATGACCGCCGAGGCGACTCAGATTGCCGGCGGCGAGGCGCCGGCAATCAACATCATCGCGTTCTGCTGTCATTACTGCGCCTACGCCGCCGCGGATCTCGCCGGCTCGCTTCGCATCCAATATCCGCAGAGCGTCAAGGTGGTCAAACTGCCGTGCACCGGCAAGCTCGACGTGCAGCTCATTCTCGACGCGTTCGAGCACGGCGCCGACGGCGTCATGGTCGCCGGCTGCATGGAAGGCGACTGTCACTTCCAGCAGGGCAATTTCAACGCCAAGCGGCGTGTGACCCACACCCAGGGGCTGCTGCGCCAGATCGGGATCGAGCCCGAACGGGTGAAGATGTTCAATATGTCGTCGGCCATGGCGCGCCGTTGGGCAGATGCCGTGACGGTGATGGATGAAACGGTGCGGCAATTGGGGCCCAGCCCGCTGCGACGGCACCGGTTCAAGACCGCACATCCGCAAGGGGAAACGCCATGATCGTCGCCGAACAGAAAGGTCTGGACGAGATCAAGAATTCGCTGGGCGATGCCAAGCGCGTGCTCATTGTCGGCTGTGGTACCTGCGTCACGGTTTGTTTCTCCGGTGGCGCGAAGGAAGCAGCCGTTCTCGGGTCGTCGTTGCGCATGTCCACGCAGATCGACGGCCAGGGCAAGGACGTAAGCGAAGCGACGGTGCAGCGGCAATGCGAATGGGAATATCTGGACACGATCCGCGATCGTGTCGAGAAGGCCGATATCGTCCTCTCCCTCGGCTGCGGAGTTGGAGTGCAGGCGTTGGCCGAGCACTATCCCGACGCGGTCGTCGTTCCCGGACTGAACACCACATTCATCGGCCTTCCGGTCGAACAGGGAGTATGGGCCGAACGTTGCGCGGCGTGCGGGAGCTGCATGCTGGGCTCGACAGGAGGCATCTGTCCCATCGCGCGCTGCGCCAAGCAACTGCTCAACGGTCCATGCGGCGGCTCGTCGCATGGCAAGTGCGAGGTCAGCGTGGAGACGGATTGTGCCTGGCAGCTGATCTACGACAAGCTCAAGGCCCAGGATCGTCTGCATCTGCTGATGGAGATCGCGCCGCCGAAGGACTGGCGCACCGGTCGCGACGGCGGGCCGCGCAAGATCGTGCGGGAAGATTTGCGGCTACCGAAAACCAGCGAGGCGCCAAGCGAGTCATGAGCAATACCGACGCAACCAAGTCCGGCTCCAATCTGGAGAAGGTTCTGAAAGCCGGCGATTTCGCCGTTACGGCCGAGCTTGGTCCGCCGAAAAACGCCGACGCCGAGGCGGTCCGCGCCAAGGCCAGAATCCTCAAAGGCTTCGTTGACGCGGCGAATATCACGGACAACCAGACCGCCATCGTGCGGATGTCGTCGATTGCGGCAGGCGTGCTCGCTCACCAGGAAGGCGTGGAGCCAGTGATCCAGATCACGTGCCGCGACCGGAACCGGCTGGCGATGCAATCCGACGTGCTGGGCGCCTACGCGCTCGGCCTGCGCAACGTTCTCTGCCTATCGGGCGACCACCAAAGTTTCGGAAATCATAAGCAGGCGAAGAACGTCCACGACATCGATTCCATGCAGCTCGTTCATATGGTGGCAGAACTACGCGATGCGAACCGCTTCCAGTGCGGCGAGGAGATCAAAGGAGTCAACCCGCGATTCTTCGTCGGCGCCGCCGAGAACCCGTTCAGTGATCCGATCGACTGGCGGCCCTATCGTCTCGGCAAGAAGGTCAAGGCCGGCGCCGACTTCATTCAGACCCAGATGATCTTCAACGTTCCCCGCTTCCGCGACTTCATGAAGCGGGTGGTCGATCTCGGCATCCATGAGAAAACATACATCCTTGCCGGCGTCGGCGCGCTGAAGACGCCGGGCATGGCGAAACATATGCGCGAGCATGTCCCTGGCATTGACATACCCGACGAGATTCTTCAGCGCGTGGAGGCCGTCGGCAAAGGCATCGAGGACAAGGCCGAGCGGACGGCCGCTTTCCAGGAGGAAGGCATCAAGATCTGCGTCGAGCTGATCCAGCAGATGCGTGAAATCGAAGGCGTGGCCGGCATTCACCTGATGGCGATCGAATGGGAGAAGGTCGTGCCGATCATCACCGAACGGGCGGGCTTGCTCCCGCGGTCACATTGGGAATCCGAGCGGCTGAAGGAAGCATCATGACGCCCCCCGGCCTGAAAACCGAGCTGGCCGAGAAAATCCGCGCCGAAATCGGCGAAAACGTTTTTTCTTGTTACCAGTGCGTCAAGTGCGCGTCCGGCTGTCCGGTTGCCGAACATTTCGATCTCGCACCCAATCAGGTGATGCGCGCCGCGCAGTTCGGCCTCGACGAGGTCGTGCTTGGGGCAAAGACGCCGTGGCTCTGCGCGGGGTGTGAGGTCTGCACCACGCGCTGCCCGAACGGCATCGACGTTGCGCGGGTGATGGACTTCCTGGCCGCCGAGGGGAAAGCGCGCGGGATCGCGCCGGCGGTGCCCGAAGTCGCCCTGTTCAACGAGATCTTCCTGCGCAACGCCAAGCTCATGGGGCGGACCTACGAGTTGGGCCTTACGGTCGAGTTCAACACGCGCACCGGACAGCCGTTGAAGGACTGGCGTCTCGGCCTGGACATGGTTCGCAAGCGCAAGCTCAAACTCATGCCTGAGTTGGCCCGGCGGCCGCGCCACGTCGAGCCGGTGGAGAGCAAGCACAACCGGATCGCCTATTACCCCGGCTGCTCGCTCCACTCCATCGCTTCGGAATACGATCATTCGGTTCACGCCGTGGCGGACGCCGTCGGGCTCGAGTTGGTCGAACCGGAGGGCTGGCTATGCTGCGGCGCGTCGCCCGCACATCGGACCGATGCGCGCCTCGCCGCGTCGATGCCGCTCACCAATCTGGCGCTTATCGCTGAGATGGGCATGGATGAGGTAACGATGCCTTGCGCTGCCTGCTTCGGCCGGCACAAGGCCGCCCAGCACGCGGTGGCGCGAAACCCCGAGCTCAAAGCCGAGCTCGCGGCCGAGATCGGCTTTGCCGCGGAGCCGCCCGTCGCGGTGCGGACCCTGCTCGATACCATGGTCGACCGGATCGGCCTGGACGCGATCGCGCAGAAGGTGAGCCGCCCGTTCACCGGCCTTAAGGTCGCTTGCTATTACGGATGTCTGCTGACGAGGCCTGTCGCGGTCACCGGGGCGAAGGACCACGAATGCCCCATGAATATGGATCGGCTGATCACCGCGCTCGGCGCAACGGTGGTCGACTGGAGCGCTAAGACGTCCTGCTGCGGCGGCAGCCTATCGCTGACGCAAACGGACATCGCCCTCGACCTGACGCGCAAGATCCTGACGAGCGCGCAGGCCGCCGGGGCGGACGTCGTGGCGGTGTCCTGCCCGATGTGCCACGTCAACCTCGATGCCCGGCAGCACCAGTTGGTGCTCGGCCCGCAGCCGGGTGGATCAGGCAAAATCCCCATTCTCTACTTTACCCAGCTCATGGCTCTGGCCTTCGGGCTGGGCGAGAAAGCTGCAGCACTCACAAAGAACATGGTCGACCCGCGACCTCGGCTTATGCCCCATCCCTGAAATCGTGACTCCTGGACGATTCCAAAATCAGCTGGGCTCTAATTCAACGTGGCGAACGATGGAGGTTCGCCGTGGCGGTTCCGATATGGTGGCTTCGTCAAAACGGACCTTACGGTAAATGGTGGAACGGTAAAAAGGTTACGATTTCTCGCGCATCGTTACCCGCGCGAATGGGCGGTCGAAAAGCAGAAGACAGTCGGCCATGTCCAGTACGACTATCCCTTCATGCCGGCCAATGCCACGCTGCGCTGCCAGAGCAATAAAGCAGATCGGTCGTCCTGGGCCCGCGACGACGGCGTAGTCGACACGGCCAAAGATGGAGCGCGGCGCGCCCCTATGACGACTCAGGCGGCCCGCAACTAAAACTGCTCGTAGAAGCCAAGCTTACGCTGCATCGGCGCGTCGTCGACCATGAACAAAAAAGCCATTTTAGAAGAATTGTTGCGGATTTGAATGTTCGCGTGGGTAGGAACGGCCATGGTGTCCGATTCCCCCCACGTCATTTCGACGCCGTCAACAATAGCATCGCCGCCGCCTTCAATGACGTGAAACACCGATGATGCGGAGCGCCGGCGGGGGGCAAAAGTTTCAGCAGGCCGGAGTGCGAGCGCCGAAACGCCTAATGTCGGCAGGCATTCGCCACCGGTTTCAGGGTTCACATAAGCGAGGTGCGCCGTCTGATCTCGACCGCAATTGGTGACAACAGCCAGCAGGGCCTCACGGACCTCGGACCACGGGAAGCGTTTCAGCGGATATTTGCTTGATCTGTGTTCGATCACGCTGTACGGCACCAAGCCTGAGCGCCGGTAGGTGGTTTGGGAACGATCCGGCTTGTTGGACGACATTTGGGGAGCACCCTCGATGCATACGAGGCCTCGATCGAATAAATCAGCGGCAGATCAAGAGCATCGAGCCACACTACCGGCCCCTTGCCTGAGTGACCATGTTCATGCCACCGGCCGGAGGGCGTCAAGATCAGATCGCCCTTATCCATCGGCAGCTTTTCGCCCTCTACCATGGTGAACCCACCCTCGCCCTCCACAACAAAGCGGATTGCGCTCGGCGAGTGCTTGTGGTTCGGTGCCGTCTCGCCGGGCTTGATCAATTGCAGGCCAAGATAAATGGTCGGCGTCGCACGAGCCGTGGCGGGATCGAGCGTGGGGTTGGCCAGAATAAGAACGCGCCGCTCGGCCTTTTCGATGGGCGTAAGGTCGCCCGCCTCCGGCAACAAAGGTCGCACGTCATTGTAACGCCAGATGGTAGGAGCGCATTTTCGCTCCGGCATGCCGTAGGCGAGAAAGCTGCGCAACGCCGGCCATAATGGGACAAGATTGGCCTTTGACAAAGTATCGCGGTAGAGCTTCGGTAGGTCGTCCAATGTCCCGAGCGCAGACGTGGACATATTCAATCCCCTTCGAGGATCTGGTCCGATTATATCATCATGCCGGCGCCGTGTTTGCCAGGGCCTCGAGACCACGTGATGCTCGCCGTTAGTGCGGTGTTCCGTTGGTGAACCTTGTGTGTTGACGAAGCGTTTCGACCATTTGGGTGCCGCCGGCGAAGATTGGCTCGGGAACGGTGCGCCGATCCATCAGTTCGCCGATCGTTACCGGGCGGCCACTGGCGTAAACTAGCTTTGCTCCCGCTTTCCCGAGCAACAGTGAAGGCAGGGCTAGATCCCACAAGTTGACCGAGGGGCCGAAGAAGAATGCTTGTGCCGCTCCCTTCGCCACCAGACAGAGCTGGTAGATTGGTGCGCCGAGACAATAGATCCGGCCGGGGAATTCGACTTTGAACGTCCGGTGGTGATCGGTTGGGCCCAACACGATGGTGTTGGCCTTGGCCATCGTCTCGTAGTGTGGGCGCAATGGCTCGTCGTTGCAGAAGGCGGGCGTCTCTTCCGCGGCCCAGAACAACTCGCGTGTCAGAGGGTTGAATGCCGCACCGGCGAGCGGACGGCCGCCACGCAGCAGACAAACCGCCGGAGTCCACAACGGCAGGCGCGCCGCGAAGGCACGACTACCATCGAGCGCGTCTACTATCCAGGAATGGGTCTCACCGGCCGCAGGAGCGCGGGACTCCGCAGTCTCCTCGCCGATATAGCCGTACCCGGGAGCGAGCCCCGTCAGTGCCAGCTTGAGATAGTTCTCGACCGCTGCGTCGGCCTCGGTGACGATGGTCAGATCGGCCTTTACCGAGGCCGAGACTCGTCCGTAATAGATCAACGCCAGTTCGCCCGCGGCTAAGACGATCTGTTTGATCGACTCGATGTCGACAGACATGTCAAGCTCCCATTGGCAGACTGTAAGCCGGCGGCTAGATCACGCGCGGCTCAAGATCTCGACGGCACCGGCGGCTCCATCGATACGGACAATGTCACCGTTGCGTACCGACGCCGTCGCGTTCCACGTGCCGACGACGGCCGGAATACCGTATTCGCGGGCGGCGATGGCGGCGTGGGTGAGCATGCCGCCGGTATCGGTGACGACACCGGCGATCTTAAGAAACAGAGGCGTCCAGGCTGTGCCGGTATACGGGCAGACCAGAATGTCGCCGGACTGCACCGTGGCAAAATCCTCGAAGTGCATCACCACCCTGGCCGGGCCCTGGACCACGCCAGGCGAGGCGGCGAAGCCCTGCAACTTGAGCCGAACATCCTTCTCGCCCTTGGGGTGGAGAATCTCGTCGATGATGCCGAAGACCTTGATGGCGATGGGGTCGGTCATGGTCTCGGGAACGTTGCCGAGGGTAAGCGGCGCATCCAGTTCGGGCACCTTCGACCGCTGCTCTTTACGCTCCAAGACCAGCGGCGGCACCAGCGTCTGGTGATGGTAGATTGCGACCTTCTCGTCGCGCGCCAAATCGGAAAGCACTTCATGCAACTCAGCATAGGTAAGGAAGAATACATCATCGGCCCGGTCGAGCAGTCCGACCCTGTGCAAGCGCCGGCCGCAGGACAAGAGCGTCACATGCAGCGCCGCGGTCGAGCCCTGGTCGATGTAGAAGCCATGGTCCTCCTGATACGCGTAGATCTGCTGGCCGACCGCCAGCAGACGCCGGAATTCGTCCAAGGTGTCGGCCGGCAGCTCGCGCTTGACGGCAGCGATGGCCTCTTCGCGCATGCGGTTGACAACCTTACGCTGCTCGGCATGGTCCCAGCCTTCGTCCATCCGGCGGAAATAGCTGCGGATGGTATCGAACACCGGCGCCGGATCCTCTCGCCACGTCGGAAAAATAACATCCAGGTGGGCGGCGCTGATACGGTTGCCGTAGACGATGAGAAACTGATCGAGGCGCGCAAGCCAATCGCGTGCTTCAGGCATCGTTGACAAAACGGCGCGAGCTTCCGACGCGGGCGTCTCGAGCAGCACTCGATCGAGCCTTTGCTGGCGGGCCGCCTTGGCCAGCGCCCAAAGCTCCGAGTCGGTTCGTGCCGGCATGCTGTCGAAACCCGACAGCATCGACACCATCCGCTGTTCGTCGAGTCCGTGTTTCGCGCAGTAGTCTTCGAACCGCAGGTAGATCGTGTCAGCCGGATACATCAGCATAAAGTGGATCTCCCAGTTCCGCCGATTGATCTCCTCGCTGCGCTCCAGGTAACGCACCAGGTCGGAGGTGGCCAGGCGATCCGGATCCACCGCCGCGAGAGTGGCCAAGCCGGCGCTGACCTCGGCGATGTAGCCCCGATAGAACTCGTCCCAATGATCGATGCAATGCTCGACAAAGACGCCGAATTTTTCGGCCCGGGACGCCACTTCCTTGGGGTCGTCTATGAGTGCGAAGCCGAGGTACACCCGACCTTTGTGAATTTTGACGTATGCACCTTTGGACGGCGGCAGTTGGGTTTGCTCCGCCGCCACGTGGTAGCCCCAGGCATGGTGTTTTTGGATGGTCGTCATGCCCATGGGCGAGACGGGGAACGGCTGATGCAGGTCGTCACGGAACCAGAAAATGTCCTTGTCGTAGTTGGGCCTGAGAGTCCGCAGGGCGCTGATGCTGGTATCGATCATGGCAGCCTCGCGATTGTATTGGATTGCGGCGATCTGGCCGGAGAAGATCTCCGGCCAGCCGCGGAGAGTTCCTACTTCCCCGGCATCGGGGGCAAGTTGAACAACTTCTCGGCATTGATTCCGAGCATCAGGTCGAGCTGGGCTTGAGGGAGCTTGAGCTGCGAGCCGAGATCTTTGATGCACTTGATGGCGCCCTCGGGATCACCCACCCGGTGGGCATAATCGGTGCCGATCACCATATGGTCCGCACCAACCCATTCGAGGCAGCATTTCATGGCCGGCAGGTAGAACGACGCCGTATCGGGGTAGACCTGCCGCTTGTAGGTTAGGTCCGGCGACTCCGAGAGCTCCAATCCCCATTCCTTTGAATAGCCTTTCCAAGAATCCTGCAGCCGACGAACCAAGTACGGCACCATTCCGCCCATATGGGTGTGAACCATCTTGAGCTTGGGGTTGCGCTCGAAGACGCCGTGAAAGATCAGGCTGATCACAGCCATGGTCGTATCGAACGTATAGCCGTACAGCTGATACGGGATCTTCATCATATCCAGGATCTTGTCGGTCAGCGGCACGGTTGGATGCATGAGGATCGGCAGGTTGAATTCCGCCGCCATCTGGAAGATCGGCGCAAACTTCTCGAGGAACAATGGCTCTCCCTGGATATTGGAGAACATCTGGACGCCCTTGAATCCAAGCTCCTTGTAGCAGCGCGTCAGTTCCTTGCAGGACTCATCGACGTCCTGATAGGGCAGACACGCGTAAGCGTAGAGGCGATGGGGATACTTTTGTGTCGCCTCGGCCAGGGAGTCATTGATGCGCCTGGCCCAGTACACGCCTTCGTCTCGCTCCAGCATGTCGGGGCCGGGTACAGTCTTGCTCACGACCTGCGTGTCCATCCCGGCCTTGTCGAGATCGGCGATGCGGGCAGCGAGATTATAATGGCCGGGCCGGTCGATATGCGCGACGACGACGTCGCCGGCCTTCATCACATACGAAACAGGGCCGGTCTGCACGGCCTTGATCTTGCCGGGACGGCCGAGCAGGTGCTGGATGTAGTCGACAGGATAATAGTGATTGTGGATGTCGACAGTTCTCTGTTCCATTGGAATAGGCCTTTCTCGCACAGGTTGGACGGAAGATCAGTCAAGGTCTCGAATTTTACGGGCTTGCAGGATGTACAGCCGGCCGTTTTCGTATGCCCATTCGACATCGACGTTGAAGCCGAAGTGGGCTTCAATCCGGCGAGCGAAATCCGCGAGCTCGAGCAACTGGGTGTCCGAGAGCGTCGTCAGTGTGGCGCGCTCGACGGGTACCGGGAGTTCGATGCGACCACTACCGCGGCCGTCATCGGCCACGACCATTACGGTCTTGTGAGCGATCTTCTTCTCCCGGACCGTCAGAGTGGCCTTGTCGAGCACGAAATAGTCGTTCATGGACTTGCCGGACACGACCGATTCACCCAGCCCCCAGTTGGACTCAATCATCACCTCGGTCTTGTCCTTGGTTATCGGGTTTGCCGTAAACAGCACGCCGGCGGTGTCGGAATTGACCATCAGCTGGACAATCGGGGCGATGATTGCCTTTTGGTGCGGGATTCGCTTGTGATGGCGCATATAGGCGGCACGTGCCGACCACAGCGAGGCCCAGCACTCGCGCACCTTCTCGATCACCTGATCCTCGCCCAACACGTAATGGTAGGTATCCATCATCCCAGGAAACGACGAAATCGCCGTGTCCTTCACCGCTACCGATGAACGTACGGCGACGAAGCGATTGTTTGGCGTGACGAGTGCAGCGTATTGGTCGCAAATGTCGCG
>JBEKNW010000032.1:0-28529 GCA_049522435.1 Xanthobacteraceae bacterium | reverse complement strand
GTCGCTGCAGCAAGCGCCGTGGTGGAACGCCGACAGGCGAGCGCGCTCCGCTGAGCGCGAGCCGCGCCCGTAAGGCGCGGAGGTTTGGACTAAAGCGCCTGCCGGCGTTCCGCTTCCTTTTGTTCGTTGGGCATGATCGAGCCGAAGGCCGGTCCCACCGCCGGTTTAGGCGTGACGCGATCCTGCTCCGCGGGACGATTTTGCGAACGGCGTTGGCATAGCTCGGGCGCGGATGCGTCGCGAGAACGGACTTCCATTTCACCTCTCCCCGCCGCGCGGGGAGAGGTCGTCCGCGCGGAGCGCGGCGGGTGAGGGGGCCTCTCCGCGATTCTGAGCGCCGAAATTCTGCGCCCAGCGGAGAGGCCCCCTCACCCCACCCTCTCCCCGCGCGCGGGGCGAGGGAGTCGCGAGCGAGCCCGAGGGGGCAAGTGTTCGACGCTTGCGTGAGCCTCACGGCCGCAGGCCCCTTCCGGCGCGCTTCGCGCGCCGCCTCCCCCGCAAGCGGGGGAGGAAAGGATAAACGCTGGTGCGTCGCGGGAGTGATTCGAAGCTACGCCGCCGCGCGCGGCTCGCCGCCGCCGGGCGGCGAAACCGGCAGGCCGTGGGCGGCGTATTCGTTGAGCTTGTTGCGCAGCGTACGGATCGAGATGCCGAGCACATTGGCGGCGTGGGTGCGGTTGCCGAGACAATGCTTGAGCGTCTCCAGGATGAGGTCGCGTTCGACCTCGGCGACGGTGCGGCCGACCAGCGCGCGCGAGACCTGCTCGGCGGCGAGCGCGGCATGAACGACGGAGGGCGCGCTGCGCTGCTGATCGAGCCGGGCGCCGTCGGGGCTAAGGATCGCCTCGGGGCCGATCTCGGCGCCGGCCGCCATCAGCACGGCGCGATGCATGGTGTTTTCCAGCTCGCGCACATTGCCGGGCCAATAATTGACGGTCAGCGTGCGCCGCGCCTCCGGCGCCAGCGGCCGCGCCGGCACGTCGTTCGCCGCGGCGTATTTCTTGACGAAATATTGCGCCAGCTCGATCACGTCGGCCGGCCGCTCGCGCAGCGGCGGGATTTTCAGGTTCACGACGTTGAGGCGGAACAGCAGATCCTCGCGAAAAGTATTTTCGCGCACCGCCTCGGCAAGATTGCGGTTGGAGGTGGCGATAATGCGGATGTCTATCGGCACCGGCCTACTGCCGCCGACGCGGTCGATCACGCGCTCCTGAATCCCGCGCAGCAGCTTGGCCTGCAGCCGCACGTCCATCTCCGAAATCTCGTCGAGCAAGAGCGTGCCGCCGTTGGCCTCTTCGAACTTGCCGACGCGGCGCGCCACCGCGCCGGTGAAGGCGCCCTTCTCGTGGCCGAACAGCTCGGATTCGAGCAGGTTTTCCGGGATGGCGGCGCAATTGACGCAGATGAACGGCTTCTTGGCGCGGCTCGATCGTGCGTGCACGTAACGCGCCAACACTTCCTTGCCGGTCCCCGACTCGCCGGTGATCAGGACCGAGGCGTCGCTCGGGGCCACTTGCAGCGCGAGTTTCACGACCCGCGCCATGGCGTCGTCGCGATAGATCAATTCGCGCCTATCGTCGGCGACGGCGGCGAGCACGGCGGCGATCAGTTCCGGGTCCGGCGGCAGCGGGATGTACTCCTTGGCGCCGGCATGGATCGCGGCGACCGCGGCGCGGGCATCGGTGGCGGTGCCGCAGGCGACGATCGGGGCGTGGATGTGCTCGGCTTCGAGTGCGTGCACGAGATCGCGAATGGCGATGGCGACATCGACCATCAGGAGGTCGGCGCCGCGGCCCGAGCGCAGTACCGCGAGCGCCTGGGCGATATCCGCCGCGTGCGTGACCGTTGCGCCCTTATCCATCGCCAGCTTGGTCGCGGTGGTGAGCTGGCCATTGAGCGTGCCGACGATCAGGAGCCGCATGGCTAAATTCCTTTATTTTGGCGGCGTTGCAGGAGTAGCCTCAATTGCGCTCCGCCTTGATGATTTCCGTCATCGTCACGCCGAGCTTGTCCTCGACCAAAATGACCTCGCCGCGGGCGACCAGGCGGTTGTTGACGTAGATGTCGATCGCCTCTCCGACCTTGCGGTCGAGTTCGAGCACGGTGCCGGGGCCGAGCTTGAGCAGGTCGTTGATTTCCATCCGCGCGCGTCCGAGCACGGCCGAGACCTGGACCGGGACGTCGAACACCGCTTCGAGGTCGGCGGCGATGCGCGTCGTGGATCCCTCCGGCTCCGCCGCGACCGGCAGGTCGGCTGGCGCTGCGCGGTCTTCGAGATTGGGCAGCGGCACTTTGCCATCCTCACTCATTCTCGCACCTCCTGTGCATCTCTTGTTGCACCGGCGAAGCCGCGGCGCGCGCTGACATAGCGGGCAACCGCCTCGCCGATCGCCGCGTCGGCCGCGGCGTTGTCGCGGTTGACGCCGCCGTCCGCCCATTCGATCCGGCAGTCGCCCATGGCGATGCCCGGGTCGCCGAGCACGACCAGCCGGCCTTCGCAGCCGCGCGCGCGCGCGATGCCGTCGAGCTTCTCGCGCGCGGCGGCGTAGAGCGCATCGTTGACGCGCACGGCAATGTGCGGCGAGGCGATAAGCTCGCGGAAGCAGTCGCCGGCCAGCGCTGAGATTTCGGCGAACGGTTCACGCGCGATCAAAGAAGGTGCGAGCTTGCGGGCGACCGCCACCGCGACCTCGACCGCTTCGCATTCGAGCCGCGCCTCGATCGCGCTGAGCGCAGCATTCGCTTCGCCGAGGCTGACGGCGACACGTTCGAGTGCGCCGGCGATCCGGCGGTCGGCCTCGACCGCGGCGTCGGCTTGCGCATCCGCATAGCCTCTGCGGTGCGCGGCGGTTTCCGCCTCGGCGAGTTTCACCGCATGCTGGGCGAGCGTGATCGTCGGCTCGCGCTCGCGGCCTGCCGCGAAATCGACATCGAACAGGAACTTTGCCGGCGCGCTCATCGGAGCGCTCCCGACTTCACCCGCTGGGGAGAGGGAGCTTTCTGCGAATGCGTCGATGCTGAAATCATCCTCATGCGCCTCAAAAGATCAGCTCTTCTTCGCCGCGGGTCTTGGAAATGACGATCTCGCCCTTGCCCGCCAGGTCCTTGGCGAGATTGACGAGGAGCACCTGGGCTTCGTCGACGTTGCGCAGGCGCACCGGGCCCATGGCGCCCATGTCGTCCAACAGCATCTTGGCGGCGCGCGTCGACATGTTGGACAGGAAGAACTGGCGCACCGGCTCGGCAGCGCCCTTGAGCGCAACCGCGAGCTTGTCCTTTTCGATGTGGCGCATGAGGGTTTGCGCCGAGGCGGGGTCGAGCTTAATCAGATCATCGAACGTGAACATCAGCGTCTTGATACGCTCGGCGCTCTCGCGGTTGTCCTCCTCGAGCGCGGTGAGGAAGCGCGTTTCGGTCTGCCGATCGAAATTGTTGAAGATCTCGGCCATCACCTCGTGAGCGTCGCGCCGGCGCGTCTGCGAGAGGTTCGACATGAATTCCGTGCGCAGCGTCTGTTCGACCCGCTCCAGGACCTCTTTCTGCACCGCCTCCATGCGCAGCATGCGGTTGACGACGTCGAGCGCCAGCTCCTCCGGCAGGATGGAGAGCACGCGCGCGGCGTGCTCCGGTCCGATCTTCGAAAGTACGACAGCCACTGTCTGTGGGTATTCGTTCTTGAGATAATTGGCGAGCACCTCCTCCTGGACGTTGGACAGCTTTTCCCACATGTTGCGGCCGGCGGGACCGCGGATTTCGTCCATGATGATGCCGACCCGTTCAGGCGGCAGGTATTGCTGCAGCAGGCGTTCCGTCGAGTCATATGTGCCCATGAGGGCGCCCGAAGCCGACATGCGCGAGACGAATTCGAGCAGAAGATTCTCGACGAGTTCGGCTTCGATTATGCCGATCGTGGACATAATGATCGAAATCTCACGGAGTTCGTCGTCGTCGAGCAAGTTCCAGATCTTGGCGCCATGTTGTTCGCCGAGCGCGAGCATGAGCACCGCCGCCCGCTGCGGCCCGGTGAGTTGACGCTTGCCGGTCGGCGCGCTCGAACGGGCGAGACTCGCCAATGCGCTGGTGCTTTCCCGGTGGGACGCGTCGCTGTCGCTTTTATCGGAGTAGGCGGAAGGCATGGGTCAACCGATCAGGCAGCGGCGCTGTCGTTCAGCCATTGACGGATGATGGAAACGGCCTCGCTAGGATTCTTGTCGGCGAGGTCGCCGACCTTTTGCACGGATTGGGCATGCACTTGGCCCTGGACCTGGGCGATGTCGATCATTTTGGCGGTTTGGCTCGGCTCTGCCTTGGCCCCTTCACCGCCCTTCGCGGCGGCGGTCGTGTCTGCCGCCGCGCCCTCGACCAGGGCGGCGCCCGGCGGTAGCGCAGCAAGCGTGCGCTCCTCCGGAGCGAGGACGCGGCGTACCAGCGGCCGCACCACCATAAGCAGCACGACGAAGCCGAGCAGACCCATAACCACCATTTCGATCGCGCGCATGATGTCGTCCTTGGTGAATTGCAGCGCCGCGAGCCAGCCGCTGGGCTCGTTGATCGGATAGGCCGGCGTCTCGGCGAAGCGCAGATTGACCACCTCGATCTGGTCGCCGCGCTTCTGGTCGAAGCCGATCGCTGTGCGCACCAGCGCCGCGATCTGATCGATCTCCTCCTTGCTGCGCGGCTGGTAGGTGACATCGCCCTTGTCGTTCTTGCCATAGGTGCCGTCGACGAGGACGGCGACCGAGATGCGGTTGACGCGGCCGCCCTCGATCACTTCGGTTTTGGTAGTCTTCGAGATCTCGTAGTTGACGATCTCTTCCGATTTCCTGCTCTGGTCGCGCGGAGCGGCATTGGCTTCGGGGGCCGTGGTTTGCCGCTGATTGGCGCCGGGTATCTCGTTGCCGACCGTCACCTGATTGTCCCGGCCATCGTTGGTCGCGGAAGTTTCCTCCCGCGTCTGGCTCGAACGCACGACACGGCCCTCGGGATCGTATTTGTCCGATGTCTGCGTGACGCGATTGAAGTCGAAATCGGCGGTGAGCTGGACGCGCGCGCGACTCGGCCCGACGACGGACGAGACGATCGCCTCGACCTGATCGCGCAGCCGCTTCTCGAACGCCGCCCGCCGTTCGTCGGCGCTGACTTCGCCGCCATTGCCGTCGTCGCCGGCGCCGTCGGCCAACAGGTGGCCCGCTTCGTCGACGATCGACACCCGTTGCGGCTTGAGCCCGTTGACGGCGGAGGCCACGAGGTGGCGGATGGCGCGAACCTGCGGCGCCTCGAGTGTGCCGCGAACCTTGAGCACGATCGATGCGGACGGTTCGACCTTGTCGCGCGAGAACAGCGGACGTTCGGGCATCACCAGATGCACGCGCGCGGCCTGCACGCTGTCGAGCGCACGAATGGTTCGCGCCAGCTCGCCTTCGAGCGCGCGCAAATTATTGATATTCTGCACGAAGCTGGTCGTGCCGAGCGCGTCCGACTTGTCGAAAATCTCGTAGCCGATACCGCCGCCCTTGGGCAGGCCGTCCCCGGCGAGCGCCATGCGCAGCCGTGCGACGCGATCCTTCGGGACCATGACGATGTTACCGTCGTTGCGCAGTTCGTACGGAACGCCTTGCCGCTCGAGCTCCTTCACGATCGCGGCGGAATCCTCGAAGGTGAGGTCGGTGAAGAGCGGGGTCAGCTGCGGCGCGGTCACGCGCAGAATGAGAAAGGCGAAAAAGCCGACCAGCGCGATGGTGACGGCGCCCATCGCGGCGATGCGTGGGGCACCGAGCGTCTTGGTGAACTCAAGCAGACCTTGCACCGAGCTTCATCTCCCGCCAGCGACGCTGCGCGTCTCGCTCGGCAAGATTTGCCCAGTCTATGGTTAGCACCCGGTTAATGGCCGCCCGGAAATGACGTTCCGTAACTCGGGATGACGGTCAGTTAGATGCCGCCATCACGCGCGCGTCACTGACGATATTGCTGAATACGGGTCGTGCGCAGACCGGCAAGGCCGTGTTGGTCGATCGAATATTGCCAAGAGAGAAATTCCTCGACCGTGAGCGTGTAACGGCTGCACGCCTCTTCAAGCGAAAGAAGTCCGCCGCGGACCGCGGCGACGACTTCCGCCTTTCGGCGAATCACCCAACGCTTCGTTCCCGGCGCCGGCAAATCGGCGATCGTCAGGGGCGAACCGTCTGGCCCGATGACGTACTTGACCCTCGGGCGATGGGGCTCAGCCATAGCAACTCTCACAGACTCGACACACCAGGATTGGACCTTACCCATGGGCGGCTTAAAATTTGCCTAAGCGCAAAGGTCGATTGGAGGCTTTTGCCCGGAGAGCCGTGGCGCGACGCCCCATTTTCGCGCTGCCGACCTGCGAAGCGGCGCTCACCGGCGTAAGCGACCTGATGAGTCGGCGGAGCGGTACATGGATAGTCAGTGGCTGATCGACTGGATTTGGCTGATCTGGACGCTCTGACCGTTCACCGTGAGCGTCGGCGGGTTCTGGCTGAGATTGACCCCGCTGACGGTGCCTTGCACCTGCGTCGAGACCGTGACCGCCTGGCCGTTGGCGCCCGTCGCATTGATCGACAGCGTGTAGGTACCGTCAGGCCAGGTCACGCCGTTGGTGCCCTGGCCGTTCCAGGTGTAGCTTTGCGTTCCGGCGCTGAGCGACGTAGTTCCAGTGTAAGCCGTCTGACCAGTCGAGCTGCTGATCGTGACGTTGGCCGTCGCCGGAGTGGATGTGGAAAGGCTCCACGTGGCCGGGCTGTTGGTCGCGTTGGACAGCGTTGCGGCGCTGCCGCTGATCGTGACGGTGGAACCGACGAGTTGCAGCGCCGACGTCGCCTCTGTGGTCTGCTGCAACGAGATCAGGGTTTGCAGGTTGGTGTTCGTGTTGATCTGCTGTTCGACCGAGGCGAACTCGACGAGCTGCTGCGTGAACTCACTGGTGTCCATCGGATCGAGCGGATCCTGATTTTGCAACTGGGTGGTCAGGAGCTGCAGAAAGGTGTCGAAATTGCCGGCGAGCGATTGCGATGCAGCGCTGTTGGCGCCCTGGGCGGTGGACGCAGCGGAGGAGCTGGACGCGGTGGAACTGCTCGATGCCGTGCCCGACGTTCCGATGCCCACCTGTGAGAGGGCCGTCGAAGCGGAGGTGCCCAGCTGCGAGAGCGCAGAAGAGATAGTGTTCGTTGTCATGGTCCGTCCTCACCCAATTGCCGCTCACACACGAATGTCGATCCCGCTGCCGAGGCCCGCGCGCGTGTAAATCTGCGTTGCGTCGATGGGCGCAAGATCAGGGTCGGGAATGACAAGTTGCGCGGTGCTTGGCTGTGAGCCGGAGCCGTTGTTCTGTCCGGTAAAAGATTGATCGCGCAGCGTGAACTGCAGGCCGTTGTCCGCGGTTTTCAATCCGGCTTGCTCGAGCGCGCGTTCGAGTTGCGGCTGCTGATTCTGCAGCAGCTCGAGCGTGTCGGCGCGGTCAGCGGTAACGTGCGAGGTGACGTGGCCGTCGCGATTGACGTCGAGATGCACGTCGATGCGACCGAGTTCGGGCGGGTCGAGACGAATTTCAAACTGGTTGGAGCCGGCCCGCGCCCGCGCGACGATTGCGACCGCAAGCCCGGCGATCGGAACCGCGGCGGTGGATGCCGTGTCTGACGTTGCCGCAGCTGCGGCCGTCGACGGCGTCGCAGCCGACGCGGAGAAGCCGAAATTCGGCAGGCCGTCAACATCTGCTTTCGCCGCGCCGGTTCCGCTTTGAGCACTCGATGTCCCGGCGGCGGTGTCGGACGAAGAGATGGCGAAAAGCTCTGCCGCTCGCGCGGTGGCGTGATCGGTGTCCGCCGGGGCGATTCCGTCGGTCTGGGATGGTCCGGTGGCATCGTTGGCCGCTCGTGTCTGTGCCTGCTGCGGGGAACTGGCGTTCGGGGCCTGCGTTTTGGCGCTGTCGTCGGATGAACCTGACGTGGCATTGGCGGTGCTATCGGTGTTCGCGGCCGATCGTGCCTGCCTTGCTGGCGCGGCATCCGTCGCGTCCTGCGCCGACGAAGCATCCTGGTTGGCATCGATGGGCACGGTGGACCTTGCGCGAGCTTTGCCAGGCTCGCCGATCGCCGGGCCTGCGGCGGGCGCATTGGCCGGCGCCGGCGCCATGTTCACGGCGGCATTGAGGACGACTGCAGCCGCGACTGGTTGCACTGGATTGGCCGCTGCTTGTCCCTGGTTCGCGGCCGTTGCAGCGGCGCTGACATCCGTCCCGCTGCTGTCATCCCCGGGGTCGCTCTCGACGTCGCCCGGAGAATTTTTCGTTGGCGAGACTGGCGCGGGAGATTGGGGTAGGCCGGGATCGACAACGTTCGCTGCCGCCGCGATATCGGTACTATTTGTCGTTGCGGCATCCGGCCCGGAAACCGGGTTGTTCGCGCTGCTCGCCGCCTTTGCAGTCGCGTTGGCGCCGCTTGTCATTTGCGGCGTCGCATTGCCGCCGTTCGTCGCCTTTGGGCTCGCATTGCTGCTGCGCGGCATAATCGGGCTCGTATTGCTGCCGCCCGTCGCCTTCGGGCTTGCATTGCTGCCGCCCCTTGCGGTCAGGATCGAGTTCGCGGTGTCGGTTGAGGTAGAGCCCGCACTCGCGTCGCCGGTTGAGCTGCGGTCGGACCACCCAGTTTGCCATGCATTGCCAGCCGTGGATGCAGGCGCCTGGGCGGCGGCTTGCGGGGGATTCGAAGGTGCAGTCGTCGCCTCCGCCGTGGTCGTACTGGCGTCGAGCAGGGCGGCGAACGGCGGCGGCGGCGCGTCGGTTTCTTTCGCCGGTGTGGGCGCCTGTAGCCACTGCGAGGCCGCAATGGAGAGCGGGGCACTGACCTCTGACGCTATACTCGGCACTGCGGACCCTCTGCAAGATGACGCGAATGCCAGCTTGCAACCGGCGGGCCAAGAGCGGCGCGCGGCGCAAACTACGTGAATTCAATGCGTTAAGCGCATTCGCCGAAACCGGAGTACGGCAGCCTCTGCGCCTGCTCGGCAAATTTTGCCGCATTTTCGGAAAATGGACGGTTCGCTAAGGAGGCTGCCACCGTGGCGGAGTGAGTGGCCGGCGCTTATAGTAATGCTAGGTCGAGGCGATCAGTGGCGCTGGTGCAGCCGCGCGATTGGCCGCCAGGGAGGAGTTCGGTCGTATTGCCATGCTGAACAGTCTCGATATCGAGGGCAGGCCGTCCGACACGCGCGTTGTCGTCGCCATGTCGGGCGGGGTCGACTCGTCGGTCACCGCGGCGCTCCTTGCCGATTCCGGCTACGACGTGGTCGGCATCACGCTCCAGCTCTACGACCACGGCGCGGCCACCCACCGCAAGGGCGCTTGTTGCGCCGGCCGCGATATTCACGACGCGCGCGCGGTCGCCGAACGCATCGGCATTCCGCATTACGTGCTCGACTACGAGAGCCGCTTTAAGGAGGCGGTGATCGACCGCTTCGCGGAAAGCTACGTTGCCGGCGAGACTCCGGTGCCGTGCCTCGAATGCAATCAGTCGATCAAGTTCCGCGACCTCCTGGAAACCGCGCGCGAACTCGGCGCCAAGATTTTGGCCACGGGTCATTATGTCGCCTCGCGGGCGTTGCCCGGCGGCGGCCGCGCGCTCTATCGCGCCCGCGAGGCCGAGCGCGACCAGAGCTATTTCCTGTTCGCTACCACGCGCGCCCAGCTCGATCTGCTGCGCTTCCCACTCGGCGAACGGACCAAGGCGGAGACGCGGGACCTGGCGCGACGCTTCGGCCTGCCGGTTGCCGACAAGCAGGACAGCCAGGACATCTGCTTCGTACCGAGCGGACATTATGCCGATGTGATCGAGCGCCTGCGGCCGGGCGCCGCCGCGCCGGGCGAGATCATCGACCTCGACGGGCGCGTGCTCGGCCGCCATGACGGGATCATCCATTTCACCGTCGGCCAGCGGCGCGGATTAGGCGTCGCGACCGGCGCGCCGCTTTACGTCATTCGGCTCGACGCGCCCTCGCGCCGCCTCGTCGTTGGCCCGCGCGAGGCGTTGCGCACCAGCCGCATCCGGCTGCGCGGGGTCAATTGGCTCGGCGACGCCACGATCCAACAGGCGCTGGAGAGCTACCCCGAGGTCTTTGTAAAAGTTCGCTCGACGCGGGCGCCGCAGCCGGCTTGGCTGCGTGCCGGCGCCGACGGCGGTATCGATGTCGAGTTGATCGCGAGCGAGGACGGCGTGTCGCCCGGCCAGGCTTGCGCCTTCTACGCCGCGGCCGAAGGCCAGGCGCGCGTTCTGGGCGGCGGCATCATCGCCAGCACAATGGCCGCGGCGACGGCAAAGCACGCGCTTCGCGCCGATCTGGCCGCGGCGCATTGATGCTGCCTCAATCGCGGCGGCGATGGCGGGAGCGATGGCGGCGGAACTCGACAAGGACGCGGTCGCCAAAGCCTATGCCGGCTGGGCGCCGATCTATGATCTCGTATTCGGCGCGGTGTTTGAGCGCGGCCGCAAGGCGTCGATCGCGGCGGCCGAGCGCATCGGCGGCCGTATCCTCGAAGTCGGAGTCGGCACGGGGCTGTCGCTACGGGACTATTCCTGGACCAGCCGCCTCACCGGTATCGATCTTTCCGCGCCGATGCTGCGCAAGGCGAAGGCGCGCGTGGCGGAGCACCGCCTGACCAATGTCGACGGGCTCGCCGTGATGGACGCGCAGCATCTCGGCTTCCGGGATGCGGTATTCGATGTCGTCGTCGCGCAATACGTCATCACCGCGGTGCCGGATCCGGAGGCGACGCTCGACGAGTTCGCGCGCGTGCTGAAACCCGGCGGCGAGATCATTTTGGTGAACTATCTCGGCGCCGAGGCCGGTCTGCGCGCATCCTTGGAACGATGGTTCGCGCCGCTGGCGCGCCGGCTTGGCTGGCGGCCGGAGTTCCGCTGGGAACGCCTCGCGCAATGGGCGGCGCGGCACGGCGGCGTGCGAATCATCGAGCGGCGCGCCGTGCCGCCGCTCGGGCATTTCTCGCTCATCCGCTTCGCCCGGCTCGGCCGCCTGGCGCGCGAGCCTTTTGCCACGGCGGCGCGCGCGGCGCGGTGATGTCGAAGCGCCTCAGCCTGAGTGCACGCCGATTCTCTCCGGCGCAGCGCCGGAGCGGAATTTTGCCGCTGGCAAAGTAGGCTCTTGGAAAGGCCCATGAACTGCCCTAAATCTCGCCTCGATCGGCGCGAAGTTTGACGTGTGATGGCGGAGTAGCTCAGCTGGTTAGAGCAGCGGAATCATAATCCGTGTGTCGGGGGTTCAAATCCCTCCTCCGCTACCAATAGTTCATGAAACATGTGGGGGAATGCGGTGTTCAGCATCAAGTCGGCGGGTTTGGCGATTGCGCTCGTCCGCCGAGCCGTGGCGGTGATCGGACCTCGGTGCGATGAATGGGCTACCTCCTCAAAGCACGCCTACAGGGTCCATGACGGCCTTGTGTTCTGCCGCGAACGCCGTATGTTGTACACTGTAGTCCTTTCCCTCATAATTCATCCGTTGATTAGTGCGACTTAACCCCGCCGCAGTGGTGCCGCTTGGCGGCTATCTAGTCCGGAGCAATGCGATGGCTGGCAGAGGACCTGACGCGGTCGACAAGCTCGTAGGCCGCAACATCCGCGTCTTTCGTCTGGCGAAGGGGCTTTCGCAGACGGATCTTGCGCAGCATATTGGGGTGACATTTCAACAGGTACAAAAATACGAGAAGGGGACCAACCGGGTTGGCAGCGGCCGACTGTTGAAAATTTCTTCAATATTGGGCACCACGATCACCGATTTCTTCGAGGGAAGCGATCAGCTTCACGAGACCGGGCGGCGGTCTATATCCGAACAGCTTGCGGAACCGCAGTCCGTTCGGCTGGTCCAAGCGTTTTCCGAGATAGACGAGCCCGACATTCGCCGAACGCTGGTGCAGTTGATCGAGAAAATTGCGGCTCGACGATAACGCTCGCCAACTCACGCGGCCGATCGCAGCCGTTCGTCCTTCAAGACATCGGCGATGGCGCCGCGCAAGCGGGCCAACCCTTCTTCGAGCACGTCTTGCTCGATGGTGAGAGGAGGTAGCAGTTTGATAACTTCCGCGTACGGTCCTGATGTTTCAATCAGAAGTCTTCGTCGAGTCGCCGCATCGGCCAGTCGGCGCGCCATGGAATGATCGCTGAAGGCGAGACCGGACATCATCCCTCGTCCTCTGGGTTGAACGGTCTGCAAGCCATATTCCGCTGTCAATTGCGCGAGCCATTGCCTGATTCGCTGAGCCGACAACAATACTGATTGCACAAACTCGGGATCGCGCCAAAGCTCCAGCGCCGCCGTCGCGGCGACAAAGGCGAGATTGTTGCCGCGAAATGTTCCGTTGTGCTCACCGGGCGACCACTGGTCATATTCTGCCTTTATCAGCACGAGCGCCATGGGAAGCCCGATGCCGCCTATGGATTTCGCCAGGCAGATGAGATCCGGGCGGATGCCGGCGGACTCGAAACTAAAAAATTCTCCCGTGCGCCCACAACCGGCCTGCACGTCATCGATGATGAGAAGTGCCCTTAGTCGCCTTGCGACCTTGGCGAGGTGTTGCAACCATTCCGGACGCGCTACGTTGAGCCCGCCTTCGCCCTGAATCGTCTCGACGACGAACGCGGCCGGCGATTCCATGCCTCCGGAGGGATCGTTGACCATTGCCTGGTAGCGGTCGAGCTCATCGATGCCGGCGCCCCGATAGCCGTCATAGGGGAGGCGCACGACATCGTTCAACGCTACACCCGCCGACGTGTGGCTTTCACGTCTTCCAGTCACCGAAAGCGATCCAAGCGTCATGCCGTGGAAAGCGTTGGTGAACGCCACGACGGACCGACGGCCGGTGACCTTGCGCGCCAGCTTGAGTGCAGCCTCGACGGCGTTGGTACCGGTCGGGCCGGTGAATTGAAGGCGATACTCCAGCTCTCTCGGCGCTAAAACCGTTTCCCGGAAGGTTCTCAGGAAATCCCGTTTGGCGACCGTGTGCAGGTCGAGGCCGTTGATCATGCCGTCGTTGGCGAGATAGTCGGCGACCCGCGACTTGATCACTGGGTTATTGTGCCCGTAGTTGAGAGAACCGCACGCCGAGAGAAAATCGATGTACTCGACGCCATCCTCATCCCATACGCGCGCGTTGACCGCGCGCGAAAAAACGGCCGGCATGTTCCGGCAATAGCTTCGAACAGCCGACTCGTTCGCTTCGAATTCGTTGGTACATTCGCTAGTTGAGCATGCGTTTTCCATGGAAGTCACCATTCACAGTCGCTCGTCCCGTGCCGATTGCTTCCGCCTCGCGTCGGTAGCGTATGACATTCTCAACAGGCTAGCGCGGATGCTTGCCAACCGTATAGCTGTCTTTTTGAGTCCCGCATCAATCGCTACGTGCCTTAGATAGCTGACAGCATCCGCCATGTTGCGGGTGGTTGTTCGCAGCGAGAGATGGTCGGTCGCTTGCGAATGTTTGCTCATCAGGCAGCGATCCGGCGGGTCAGCGGTTCCAACGAAAGAAGGCGCTTCGGAAGGCCGTATTTCGCGCAGTGCGCATTGGGGCGCAGATATCGAGCCGGTATCCAGAACGCCGCTTCTTGCTCCCCCTCGATTTCGGCCGGCTCGCCCAGCCATTCGGCGCCGACCGGCACGTAGTGATGGACCAAATGCTTCCTGGTCACCCCGACGACGGCCTGAATGCCGTTGGATTCGCAGAATTCTCGCAAGGCGCAAAGCAGGGCCGGGACGATCAATTTGCGAACGCCCGCATCATAGGAACGATCAACGCAAACGCGTCCCAGTTCCCACACATGATCGCCCTTGGGCAGAAAGCGCGTTTGACACAAGTAGGGCCAGCTGCGCTCAAGCATGTACGGCACAGTCGTCGGGAGCAGTCGGAACAGACCGCGAACCTCCGCGTCATGATCACGCCAGACCAGATAGACGGCGGCTGGCGTATCGAATTCGTCATACTCCATGCCATCGTAGTAGCTGTGCGGCAGCAAACGCTGCTGCACGAATACGCGATATCGTAGGCGCGCTTGCGATGCGAGCGCATCGCCAAAAAGGTGTGCCGTCTTAAGTGAAAAGCCTTCGATCATGGTGCCGTCCGATGCTCAGAGGCACGGACGGCACCATGTTGGAGGACTTTTTCGTACTGGGAGATTTCCGAGGCCGGCGATTACAGCTCGATAAGGCCCCGTTGTAGGGCAATGACGACTGCGCTGATCGGGTTGCTTGCGCCCAATTTGGTCATCGCGTTGTACATGTGAAAATCGACGGTCTTTACGGAAATCGACAGGATTTCTCCGATCTCCGTCCGGCTCTTGCCGTCCTTGTGCCGCCGCAACACTTCCAGCTCTCGGGCGGTCAGGGGAATCGATTGGAGATTCACAAACAATTGTTCATTACTTAATTCGAGGAAGCGGCTCCACGTCTGCACGCTCACCGCATGAAGCACACCCGAGATTTCCAGGTTTGCGGGCTCGTCGGACCGCCTGCTGATGCTGATGATATCGAGCTGGTGCCCGGGACCATGAAATGGATAAACGATGCCAGAATGGACCTTCAGTTCACGGCATTGGTTCATGAACTCGATCTGCCCGTCGGAGAGCGGTATCTGCTCGACGACGTCACTCCAGGAAAAGGGGCGGACGGCGCGCAAGGAGCAGGCCACGACGGGGTCAATGCGATCCCATCGTCCGTGCATGTAGGCCTCGTAGTACCCGTCGGGGATTTGGGCCCAAGCCACGCGACCGATTCGTCGTCCCCTTAGCGATGTCAAAACGGAGTTTTCGTAACCCTCTGAACCCACGACAGCTGCGTAGAGCCGGCCAAGCTCCGCGATTGTCTTAGCCCGGCAACTTTGCTCCACATAGTCCTCGAAAAGCAGCACGCCTTGCCCTCCGCCAAGGTCCATCAGGATTTTGCATAAATATCGACCGATTGGAGGTAGAGGTGCAAGGGCTAAATTCGCTGGGCTTTAGCGGGTTTCCGCTGCGCCCAGAAAGTCCAGCAAGATGTTGTTAAAGCTCAAGGGGCACTGCCAGTGTGGCGCATGGCCCGCGCCCGCAATAAGATAGATGCGATTGCGCCAAAGAGCGCGATATCTCAGCGCTCGCAGATAGTCGAGACGAACAAATGGGTCGTGCTCCCCGTGGACAACGCATAGTGGCTTCTCGATTTTCTCGGCGGTTGTTCGTTGATTTGCGCCCATCCCGCTTAACGCGCTTGCAAACAGCAATTGCCTCGCGTTGCCGTCGGTACGCTTCAAGCTTTCTAGCAGTTCCCGGCTCAATAATTGCGAACCGCCCATCATTGCGGAACCGTACGCAAGCGCTTCGGCTTCGGTAAAATCCCGTTTGCCGGTGAGATCCATGATCTCTGATCGATGGAACGCATCCGCGAGCGAATCGGGTTGCAGCGGCACGGGTGGCGTCCCGACGATCAGCAAAGAGCGCACCCTATTATCTGTGGCAAGGAGTTCCAATCCGATGTGACCGCCGAGAGACCAGCCCACGACGTCGACCGACATCCAGTTGAGGACGTCGAGAAGAGCACCGACGACTGCCGCGTATCCCGGCAAGCTGTAAGTGATATCCGGCAGATGTGCATCTTCCGATTCCCCGTGTCCGGGCAAATCGGGGGCCAGCACCGAACGGCCGCAATCTCGCGTCGCTGCCAGTTGACGCACCCAAACCGATTTCGTGGAGGAATTTCCGTGGAGAAAAACGACCGGATCATGTCCTGTGTCCGCAACAATGGCAGAGACAGTCTCACCGGCGGCTTTCAGCGTGCGCACGGTCCAGGCAGAACGGGTGGTCGCGGCGTTGACCTGTCGGCACTCTACTCGTTGCAGATCCGGGTGATTTCCACCACGCGCTTTATCCATCGACTTCCGCTGCATTTGTCCAGATTTGCGTCAAAAGTATTACGGAGAGGGCCGACGCGCTTCCGTGAGGCGATCAATGCAGAGGCTGAGTTGCTGGGCGCACCGTTGATCATTCAGTTGATCCCTGACTTCCGCTCGGAGATAGTCGAGCAGCCGGAGCAACGCGTCGAGGCTGGTCTCAGTCCAAAAGATTCCTTCACTCATATCGCGGTTAGTCAGGTTGTGCCGCTTCTGAAACGAAGCGATACATTCCTCCATGATCGTCGAACAACGCGCGCCAGCGCCATGCTGCTGCAAAGACGCCCTGATCGAGAGCAGCAAAAACAGCATGCTCTTCATGTCGCTCTGCGAGTTGCTGGAGCGACCAGGCGGTGTAACAAATCCGTTTCTCCTCGGCCGCTGCACCATAGCCCCCCACCGGCAATAAATGACACCCGGTTGAACAGGGTCCCTTCGGCCTGATGGCGGGACCCACATTGCCTCCTGGTACTGCGAGACCATTGCGCGCTGGATGCCGAGAATATGGCAACTGGGAAATCTCCCAGGTTGCGTGGCGAAGGTATCGCCGAATTCCAGCTTCGTTGCGCCAGGCAGCGCGCTGTGGGTGTGCGCCTTCGAAGGCCGCCGCCACTTCGGCCATGAAGCGCGCCACCTCGTCCTTGACCTGATTGTGCGGTTTCAGGCCGACATTGAGGTAGATGATGACCTCGGAGAATCCGACCGCCTCATTATCCCGGCTCCAGGCAAGAGCCGTGCAGCTATCGGACCTTGAGAATTTTTGACAAGCCGTCGTTCTGCCGCGCTCTAGTTGCGCGCTGCCGCGAAACTGCCGGAGGGAATCGAAGCCGGAGTTCCAGCAGTTTCGATCTTTGGATCGACGTCGTTTGTTCTCGCCAAAATATCTTTGATCGGATTGTCGGCCCAGGCATGGGTCACAAAATCGCGGTGCGAGATGTCGCCGGCGGGCAGGAATGAGACCATGCCCTGAAGATGATTGCGCCGGAGTTCCGAACCATACGGCACCGATCGTTCACTGAGCAGGCGCTCGAGATCGGCATTGTGGTGCGCCGTGTGCGGCGTATAAGAGCTCACGAAGAAGGTCGATCTGTTGTCGGCGATCCAGTCTGCGAACTTGTCGATCCCGGCGTAGAGCGCGTCGAGAAGGACCACGCCGCGCACGCGCGACTTCACGCCACCCCGATCCAGGACAGACAAAGTCGGCCCAAAGCCTCCGCTATAGGCGACGATCACGATGGGCATGTTGGCGAATGCCGCCACGCTGCGCGGGTCGCCATGGAGCCGCGCGAGCTTCACGGTCGCTTCGTCAAGGAAACGCCTAAATCCGTTGGGCTCCCAGAACTTTCCAGCGCTCGAATCGGCAGCATCGACGGCAAACTGCGGTGCCACCAATACGGCATTGATTCCCGCCGCATTGATCTGCGCCGGCACCTGCTGCCGGTCGATCACGTCGCGGACGAGATTAGCGCCGTGGCCGTGAAAGAACACCACCATGACGGCGGGGCGTTTGGGGTCGAAGCCCGGCGGAATGTGAAGCAGCACGCGGCTGTCGCTGAACGTCGCCGATTCCCAGAAAACGCGGCCGCGAAAATTGACATGGCCGCGGTGGCCCTCTTCGCCCGCATTCAGGAACGGCCGGTTCGATCCGGGCACCTTGCCATGATACGGAAAAGGCGCCGTTTCGAAGTCGACGAGGCTCGTCTGCGCTCCGACGTTGAAGGGGATGCGCGACGGGACGGTCTCGGTCGCGCCGGGCAAGGCGGCAATTTGCGGCGCAGCGCCTTCGAGCGATGCCAGGCGGACCGGCGGCTTCACATGCGGTTCTTTCGCCGACGGTTTCGCCGGCGAGCGCCCGCGGTCGGCCACGCGCATGGATTCGAAGCGGCTCCATTCGCGGGCCACGATACTGGCGGCAGTTTCCCCGCCGGAGTTTCTGTCCATGGTACCCGGTGCCTGCGGATGATCGATGCGCATGTAAGTCGAGGTGCCGAACGAGTCCGACTTTCCGACATCGGCATCGGCCTTGGCTGTCACCGCATATGCCGCTTCCGCCGGGGCGACCAAAACGGACGAGCGGAATTCGTTGTAGATGAGCCAGCACCAGCCCACGGAACCGACAACAAGCAGGGCGGCGGAGATCTGGAGCAAATTGCGCTCCAATTTCTCTCTCAGTGCGCTTACGCGGGGCGCCGGCCTCTTGCCAAACTCGGCTCGAGCGCGGCCGCCTTCGAGGTGGCTACGCGCCGGAGCCAGACGCACGCCCGAGGGTTCAAGTCGCCGCCGTACCTTCGGATCTAGATTGAAATGGCGCGCGCGCTGAACCGCAGCCGCACCAGCGGCCGGTCTGCGAAGCGCCTGCGGCGCTGGTCCTCGGACCGTATTCGGCACTGTTCACCCGCCCCGACAAGTGCATAGTTTCGGTGACGACTATGTCCCCATTTTGACGCGCTAGCGGCTCGACTTTGTCTGCGGAGCCGAACAAAACGGGAAAATTCCCGCGATTCGGCAGCCCAACGACCCCGTTGACTCGCTCTCCACACGCTTTCGGCGCGATTGCGGTGATCCAACCGCAGCTCGCGCCCTCTTCGGCGATTGGGCGCCTGTCCCGTGATGGTATCGATCCGTTGGTAAATGCGGCGCTAATTCGCTCTCGCTCGTGTTAGGTGCGGTCTTCTCGGCGAGCAGCAGGTTCGATTCATTTCTCCGCCACCGATATCCAATCCCGAAGTCGATCGGGATGGCATTGTCTTTGCGGAACAGCTCCCCCATCCGCGCCTGGTAGGGGCGTCCGAATATGGAGAGCGGACCGACATAGTGGCCGAACGGCTGCAGCCGCCATTTTTTCGGATCGAAATAGGCGAGCGGAATACCGCTGTCGTCCTGAAGGATCGTTGCGCTGCGGTCGAGGAGAAAATCGCGCACCGTGTTGAAGCCGCCGCTGTGCAGGAGATAGGACGCGCTCTTGAGCAAGCTGTCGGCGACGCCGAGCTTGTCGCAGAACGCCAGGAAGCCGCTTCTCTTGACGCCGTCGTCGGCGAGATTGGTGCTGAAATAGTAAAGCGTCTGGCTGGGTCCGCCTCCGTCTGAAAAGACGATCTTCACGCCTTGGGCGGCGCTCTTGGTCTTCCTGGTCGTGTTTTCAGCAGCGTGCTTTGTAGCGTTGTTGGCTGCGCTATCGGCGCCCGCTTCGTTCGGCGCCTCGAAATTTCCTTCCTCGTCGAGGCTCACGAAACTCACGTCGTGGACGGTCTTGCCGGTCCGCGCCAGAAACACATAGAGGATCGGCAGGGTTCCGTAGACCGGCCCCTCGCGCAATTGAGTCTTCATGTTCCTGGTGATGAAGAAGCTGAAGCTGAGAAGCGATCCCAGCGAACTCTCGAGATTTCGTAGCGTCCGCTCGACGGTGGGATGCGTCAGTCCGGTCAATTGCGGAATGTCGCCCACCGGCTCGAGACCACTCAACACGTAGGTCGAGGCATTTGGGAAAAACGAAGTGGCGTAGAGAAAATCCGGACCGCTGAACATATACAGCATCGTCTCGTGCTGATCGGTCAGCCGCTGCTGGGAAAATGCGCGAATTTTCGCAAGGGCGGTGCTGTCCTCCCGTTCGAAAATAGCATCGAAATAGCGCGCGTGCTGCTGCCAGAGCGGACCCTTGGTAAGCGCCGCGAGAGCGGAGTCCGGCGCCGGCGACAGCCCAGCCAGGAAACGCGCGGTATCGTCGGGCGTACCCGGCTCACCGCTCCGCGCGGGAGCCGCGGCCAGCGCCAGCATGCCCACCACAAGGACAGCCGCCGTCATTTTAGGCATGGTCGCGGGCATCTTTTTTAGGCCATTGTTTGGGAAACATCCGAGGAAGGGACAGTCGATAACAGGCGGGACGTATAATAGATAACCAGGCCGACCAACATCATGGCGAAGCCGGCGAGTGACTGCAGCGGCCGGTTGACGACAAGATAATACATCATGAAAAGCGTCACGCTGAGAAAAACGAGCGGCGTCACCGGGTAGCCCCAGGTGCGGTAGGGCCGCGCCAGCTCGGGGTGAGTGATCCGCATCTTGATGACGCCCAGCACCGTGAAAAACGAGCAGAAGGTGAGGCTAAACTGGATGAAATCCAGCACCGCTTCGAAGCTCCGGGTCAGCAACAGCAGGTTCGCGACCAGGAGCTGGAAGATGATGGCGACGGCCGGAACGTCCTGCTTCGATTTGCGCGAGAAGAGACGCAACAGCGGCATGTCTTCGCCCATCGTCATGGTCACGCGCGGGCCGATCCAGGTCATGGCGCTGATCGAGGATACCAGTCCGAGACAGATCAGCGCGCCGACGATGCGCCCGCCAAACTCGCCGAACAGGTGCTTGCCGGCTACGATGGCGACGTCGAGCTGGCCGGCTAATTCCCGCATCGGCGTGGTGACGAGAAAGACGGCGTTGAGGCTGACATAGAGAACGATCACGATCGCGGTTCCCAGGAACAACGCGCGCGGCAGGTTGCGGGCAGGCTCGCGCAACTCGCCGACGATATAGGTCGCGGCGTTCCAGCCGGAATAGGAATACATCACGAACACGAGGCTGATGGCGAATGGCGCTCCGCCGATGTAATTGAGATCGACGGCGCTCGGCGCAAATGAAATCGTCTGCGAGTCGCCGAACGCGAAGCCGGCGATGATGAATGCGATAATGAGCACGAGCTTGAGTGCCGTCCAGGCGTTGTGGTAGGCGCCGCCAAACCAGACGCCGCACAGATGCACGAGTGCGGCGAGCCAAGTGATGCCAAATCCGAGCAGCAGCGGCGGCGCACCCGGCACGATGGATTTGAAATAGATGCCAAATGCCATGGCGGCGAGCGCGATGGGTGCCGCGAAACCGACGGTCGCCGATAGCCAGCCGGCGACAAAGCCGAACGCCGGATGATAGATCCGGCGCAGAAAGTTGTATTCCCCGCTCGAGCGCGGGAACATCGTAGCCAGTTCCGCATAGCAGAACGCCCCGCATATCGCCACGATTCCGCCGACGACCCACAGCAAGAGCAGCGAGAATCCGGGCGTTATGTCATTGACCTGAAATCCGAGGCTCGTGAAGACGCCGACGCCCACCATGTCGGCGATGACGATCGCCGTCGCTGTGACCCATGACACCGTGCCGGCGGACGGGCCGCCCGAAGCGGAATTGGTCATGAAATGAGCTTTCTTCGCCCCGCGCGACGGTATTACAGGGCGCAACCGTTTAAAATTCAAGAAGCGTTTTGCTTTTCGGTCAAGCGATGCCCCGCAGCGGACAGCGGCAGGGTCGCGAATCGTTTAATCACGATAAAGCGGCATGGGTTCAATTGGCTCGCCACGTTGCGACGTTTTCGATCTATTGAGCGGTCGTAAGAAAAAGCCCCGAAAGGCGATGCTACTCCTGCGCGTTGGGGTCGCGGCAATCGCGCGGACCGCTTACAACAGTCGGTGTGCCGGCACGGAACTGGAGGATTTCGTGGTCACGACCATCAACATCGCCGCATACAGTGATGCTCTCGTCGTCCTCGGCACCGCGGGTGTCGTGGTTCCGCTGGTGCGGCGATGGGGATTGAGCCCGGTCCTGGGCTATCTGGGGGCTGGCGCCGTCCTCGGCCCGCTTGGGCTCGGTTCAATCAGCAATGCGTTCCCAGCGCTCTCATGGTTCACGATCAGCGACGCCCAGAACGTTGCCGGCATCGCGGATCTGGGAATCATCTTTCTATTGTTCCTGATCGGTCTCGAGCTGTCGTTCCCCAGGCTGTCAACGATGCGCCGCCTGGTTGTTGGCCTCGGCGGCTCGCAGGTTCTTCTCACCAGCGCGTTGATCGCCGGCGCTGCTGTGGCGGCGGGAAAAAATCCCTCGGAGGCGATCGTGCTCGGGGCGAGCCTCTCGCTATCCTCGACTGCGATCGTGCTCGAACTCCTCTCGAACCAGGAGCGTCTCACGACCAGCGTCGGGCGCGCGAGCTTTTCCGTGCTGCTCGCTCAGGATCTCGCCGTCATCCCGATACTGTTGTTCGTCTCCATCCTTGCGGCAAGGTCCGATGGATCGGTTCTCGCCAGCCTCGCCAGCGCGTTGCTGCAAGCCGCAGTCGCTGTCATAGTCATCGTTGTCTTCGGTCGCGTGCTGTTGCGTCCGCTATTCCGGCTGGTCGCGACCGCGCGCTCCAACGAACTCTTCATCGCGGCCGTGCTGTTCGTGATCGTCGCGGCCGGGGTGATCGCCGGTCAGGCCGGCCTGTCCATGGCGCTCGGCGCCTTCCTTGCCGGGTTGCTGCTCGCGGAGACCGAATACCGCAAGGCGATCGAAGCGACAGTCGCGCCGTTCAAGGGCCTGTTGCTCGGCATCTTCTTCTTCACCGTGGGGATGAACATCGACTTCCGCGACCTGCTGCGCGAGCCGCTTTGGCTTCTGGGTAGTGTCGTGAGCCTGATTGCAGTGAAATCGCTGCTGCTGATCGGCCTCGGCAGGCTTTTTCGTCTGGCGTGGCCGGTCGCGGCCGAGACCGGCCTGCTGCTCGGTCCGGGAGGGGAATTCGCCTTCGTCGGCATCGGCATGGCGTCGGCTGCGGGCCTGATCGAAGCGCCCCTCGCGAGCTTTACGCTCGCTGTTACCTCGGTCACCATGGCGCTGACGCCGCTTCTCTCCATTGGCGCGCGGCATCTCGCGGCGCGGCTCACGTCGGGCAAAGCCGTCGATCCCGAACTGATCGCCCGGCCGGCCGGCGGACAGAAGCATGCGATCATCGTCGGCTATGGCCGCGTCGGCAAGGTTGTGTGCGCGCTCTTACGGGAGCACGGCATCCCCTATATTGCAGCCGATTCCAATGCCTTGACCGTCACTCGCGACCGCCGCGAGGGTCATGACGTGTATTATGGCGACGCGGCCGATCCGCGCTTCCTCGAAACTTGCGGCCTCGCCACGGCGGACGGAGTCATCATCACGATCCACTCAGCGAGCGTCATCGACGATGTCGTCGAGCACGTGCGTGCGCTGCGGCCCGACATTATCATCGTCTCGCGCGCGCGGGATGCCGATCACGCCCGTCACCTCTATAGCCTCGGCGCCACCGACGCCGTGCCGGAGACGATCGAAGCGAGCCTGCAGCTCTCGGAAGCGGCGCTCGTGGGATTGGGCGTCGCGGCCGGACCGGCGATCGCCTCGATCCACGAGAAGCGCGACGAGATCCGGCGCGCCTTGCAGCAGGCGGCTCGGGATGCCGGACGAGAAGAAATTCATTCGGTGAAGGCCAAGACTCATAAGACCCACGGCGCGGCGTAGGCTGTCTTTCCGCTCACCCCCGCAAAAAGACCAGTGAGGTCGTCAGTGACAGGTCAAATGCCCGGCATTATTCCAGTCTTCGAGCCGTTCACCGAAATGATCAAGAAGTATGGAAACACAGGTGGATTCATCAGTGCTTCGGAAGCGGATTCGCTGAAGATCAACCACAGCATGTTCGTGTAGGAACGCGCGGCGCCCGCGGCTGATTCAACTTGCCGGTGGGCAGCAGGTGCCGTACGGTACGCGCGCGCGGGACCGGGGCAAACAATAAGCTGGGGTGCCGCCGGGCTGGGTGGGAAGCGCATTCGACCGTCAATATCGTGGCCTTGCAACTGCCGGCTCGCCGGCGGCTTCCGAGGATCGCGGGCCTATTGGATTGGCGTTGCCACGGCTGAGGCGGGCGAGGGAGCGTCGGGTCGATGAGCGGCTCGGTTCAGATTTTGCTCGATTTCATATGGGTGTCGGCGGGGCTGGCACTGGTGGCGTTTAGCCTCGGCCTGATTCTGGGCGAGCTGAAGATCGTCAATATCGCCCAGGGCGATCTGATGATGGTCGGCGCCTACTCGATGTATGCCATGCGCGACCTGCCGTTTCCTGTGGCACTGCTCGCCACATTCGTCGTCGGGCTGCTGCTCGGTTTCGTTCTCGAGCGTGGCGTGCTGCGCTGGGTTTACGACAAGGGCTTCATGGCGACGCTGCTGGCGACTTGGGGCGTCGGCATCGTGCTCGAGCAGGGCGTCGCCACCATCTTCACGGTTTCGCAAAAGGGCATTGACCCGCCGACCAAGGGGCTGATTGAGATCGGCGAAGTGGTCTACCCCGAGTATCGCATCGCGGTCGCCGCCGGCATCGTCGTTCTGCTCACGATCCTGCTGCTCTTGGTCTATCGCACGTCGCTTGGGCTGCGGCTGCGCGCCTCGATCGACAATGTGGAAATGGCCTCTGTGCTCGGTATTTCGCCGCAACGCATGTTCGCCCTGGTCTTTTCGGTGGCCGCTGCGCTGGCCGTGCTCGCCGGCGCGCTGATCGCGCCGACCATCGCCATCAATCCTACACTTGGACTTTCCTTTCTGGCGCCGTCCTTCTTCGCCGTGCTAATCTCGAAGCAGGGGTCCCTCGCCGGACCGGTCATCGGCGCTATTGCCGTGGAATTCACCTTCACGTTGTTGCAGGCCTATCTCAATATCACCGTAGCCGAGAGCATCCTGTTCGGACTGTTAGCTCTGTTCATCGTTCTCAAACCCCAGGGGATATCTTGGTCCTGGAAACCAGCAAGGGAGAAAGCATCATGACTGAACGTAAGTCGGCAACCGACCACATACTGTCTCCACGTGTATCCCGCCGTACCCTCGGCCGCATGGCCATGGGGCTTGCCGGCGCCACCGCGTTGGGCGGCCGCGCATTTGCGGATTTCAAGGGACCGCGGCCCTACAAGATCGGATTCGTCGCGCCGCTCACCGGGCCGGTCGCACCGGAAGGGATGTCGATGCAGCGCGGCTTCAATCTCGGCGTCGAGACGATCAATGCCGCTGGCGGTATCGCCGGGCAGAAAGTCGAGTTCGTCACGCAAGACACCCAGGCCGTTCCCGCCGTGGTCGGCACCGTGGTGAAGAAGTTCATCCAGGAAGAAAAGGTCGATATGATCATCGGCACCATCACCGGAGATGAGGAAGAGGTGGCAAGCAAGGTCTGCGCGGTATCGGGCGTGCCGGTATTGTTGCCCGAGGCCGGGTTCTGGTACACGTACTGCAACTCGACTACCGTGATGATGGGCGAGAATTCGTTCGACCTGAACGCTCCCCTGGTGCCGTTCATGGCCGAAAAGTTCGGTAAGAAGTTTTTGTTGATCGGCTCCGATTTCTCGTTCCCGCACGCCTATCTGGGCGTCGCCAAGCAATACATGGCGAAGGCCGGCGTCACGGTGCTCGACGAGCTCTATGCACCGCTCGGCACCGCCGATTGGTCGAGCACGATCGCCAAGATCAAGTCGGCAAAGCCCGACGTGATCTATTCGTGCGTCGTCGGCGGCGATGCCATCGGCTTCGTCAAGCAGGCGCAAAGCCTCGGGCTGTTGCCGGGCGCGCATCTTACCGGCGTCAATCTGCAGCCGGAATTCTACCCGCCCATGGGCGATGCCGTGGACGGCCAGTTCGCTTGCGTGCGCTACAGCGAGGACATCAAGACCGCGGCCAACGACAAGTTCAAGGCGGATTACAAGAAGAAGTACGGCGAAGGCCCGATCCCGCTGGTGGCGACCACGGCCTACTACTCGCTGGACTTCGTCAAGGCGGCGGTGGAGAAGGCCGGCACCTACGACCAGAAGGCGGTGTTCAACGCCTTCAAGGGCATCGAAGCCAAAACGATCCTTTCCGATAAGCCGATCAAGATCGATCCGACAACGATGAATCCCAACTATCCGATGTACATCACCCAGATCCAGAAGGGCGGCCTGTACAAGATCGTCAAGGAAGTCGGCTTCGTCGAAAACGACCTGAAGTGCGAACCCTAGAGCATGATCCCGAAAAAGCCTGCCCCGGACTTGATCCGGGTTGGAAACCGGTTTCCCGCCTTCGCGAAGCCCGCTTCGGCCTGCCCTCCGTACGACTTCGGCAGGCGGGCGGGCGAAGGAAGGTCGGAAAAGATCATGCTCCAATAAAAAATCCAGACCATGATCCGATTCAATTGAATCGGATCATGGTCTAAGGTGCGAATGACGCCTTCGCGCCGATGGCACGCTCGGAGAATATGGTCCAAAATTGGATATGGTCCAAAAAAACCGCCGGCGTGCCTTCCGGGCCAGGGATTTGAAGTTGGGGCCGAGCGCGACCGGAATGTTCAATTCCGGTGGTGTGCTCGGCCTTCTTTTGTTTGTCGCGGTGGCGCTTTGCCCGTTGTTGCTCAGTGAGTTCAAGGTCGGACTGATCGGGCTTGGGCTGACCTATGGCCTGTTTGCCGTCGGACTTGATCTGGCCTGGGGCCGGACCGGCATCGTCTCCATCGGCCAAGCGGTATTCTTTGGGCTCGGCGTGTATGGGGTGGCGATCGCGCTGACCCGCCACGGTTCGCCGGAGCTCGGCGGCTTGATCGGCGTCGTTCTGGCGGCAATCCTCGGCGCCTTCACTGCCGCCGTCGGCCTGCGTCGCGTCACCAATCCCTCGACCATGGCGGTGCTGACGCTGGCCATCACGCTCCTCGCCGAGAAAGTCGCGCGCGATTGGTGGTCGGTGACCGGCGGCAGCTCGGGCCTCTATGTGCCGCCGCTGACGTCGACATACACATATTATTACATCTGCCTCGCCGCCTCGGTCGGCGTGGTTGCGATATTATGGCTGACCGTATTGAGCCGGCCGTTGGGCAATCGGCTGACCGCGATCCGGCTCAACGACCGGCGTGCCGAACATCTGGGAATTCCGGTCTACCGCGGCCGCGTGATCGCCTTCACCCTGAGCGCCGTCGTGTCTGCGATCGCCGGTTGCCTGTCCGCGCCGTGGATGAGCAGCGTCAGCCCCGACCGCGTCGGCATCGTGCTCTCGACCCAAGTGTTGGTGTGGGTGGCGGTGGGCGGAAGGGCCACGATCCTCGGGCCTTTCGTCGGCACCGTGGCCGCCACCTATGGCCAGGACGTGCTGGCGAGCGCGATGGGTAATTCATACCTGCTGCTGCTCGGCATCCTGTTCATTCTGTCGGTCTTGCTGGTGCCCAATGGGATCGCCGGCCTGTTCCATACCGGCCCGCAACTCGCCGACACGACGCCGGTGGGCAAAGCCCCGCCCGCTCCGGCGCGCGAGGTCGGCGACGGCGATGTGCTTGCGGCCGAGGCGATCGTTAAGCGTTTCGCCGGCAATACGGCGCTCGACGGCGCAAGTCTCCGGGTCAGGGCGCGCGAAATCGTGTGCCTGATCGGCCCCAACGGCGCCGGCAAAACCACGCTGCTCAACGTCTTGTCCGGCGCGATCGAATGCGACGCCGGTTCGGTGACGTTGCGCGGCGAGCGCATCGAGACCACGCCGCCGCATCAGCGCGTCGCCGCGGGGCTGGCGCGCACCTTCCAGATCCCGAGCCTGTTCCCCGGCTTGACCGTCGCCGAGCATCTCATTCTCGCGCGCCAGGAAGCGGGCATGGTGGTGCCGCTGCCCGACGCCTATGCGCGGCTCGAGCATGAGCATGGCGGCCAGCGCGTCGAGATGCTGTCGCTCAGCGATCGCCGTTCGCTTGAAATCGCAATGGCGCTGTGCTCGCGGCCCGCCGTGCTGCTGCTCGACGAACCGGCCGCGGGCCTGGCGCGCCACGAAGCGAGCACACTGGCCAAGACCTTACGTGCGCTGCGCGAACAGGTCGGTTGCGCCATCGTCTGCGTCGAACACGACATGGAAATCGTCCGCGATCTCGCCGATCGCGTCGTCTGCCTGCATCGCGGCAAGGTGATCAGTGAAGGGACGATGGATCAGGTTTCCGCGAATGCCGAAGTGCGGCGCGCCTATCTGGGTCTGGCCTAGCCATGCTTTTCTCGGCCCGCAATATCGCCGGCGGCTACGGCTTGATCCGCATCGTCAAGGACGTGTCCTTCACGATCGAGGCCGGCGAGACGCTGGCGGTCCTCGGTCGCAACGGCGTCGGCAAGACCACGCTGCTGCGTACCCTGGTCGGTTTAGCCGACCGCTTCGCCGGCGAGGTGCGGGTCGACGAGCGGCCGCTGCCGGCGCGTAACCCGAGGGCCTTCGCGCGGCTGGGCATTACCTATGTCCCCGACGACCGCGGCGTGTTTTCGCGCCTCACCGTCGCCGAAAACATCCGCCTCGCGCGGCTCTGTGCCTACGCGGAGAGCGAACTGGACGTCTACGCGCTGTTTCCCACCCTCAAAGGCCACGCCGACCAGCCGGCCGGTACGCTCTCGGGCGGCCAACAGCAGCAGCTCGCCATCGCTCGGGCGCTCGCTACCGGACCACGCCTCCTGATCGTCGATGAATTGTCGCAGGGTTTGCAGCCTTCGATCGTCCAGGACCTCGCCCAGGCGCTCATCACCGTGACGCGCGAGAGCAAGCTGGCCTTGATCCTGGTCGATCAGAACCCGAAGCTCGCCATGCGCATCTGCGACAAGGTGATGGTGATGCAGCGCGGCGAGGTGGTGGCCGCCGGCGCCTCGGCGACGCTTGGCTCCGACGAAAGCTTCCTCGATTTGCTGATTGTCTAGGAGCCTGTCCGAGTAGTCGCTGGTCAAGTCTCAGCGAGTCTGATTCAATCTTGGACTATGAGCAAGTATTTTCGCCCCTGGAATATCGATCAGACGCTGCTTCTGCCGCCGAGTGTG
>JBEKNW010000031.1:0-28778 GCA_049522435.1 Xanthobacteraceae bacterium | reverse complement strand
CTCGATCGCCACCATCCATCGAAGATTGATCGTCGGCATCGCCAGAACCCTGCCGCGATGCCCATGCTGTGCCCGCAGCTTCAAACCGAACACCCGCTATGCTTTATGACGCAGTAAGACTAATCGGAACGGGGGACGACGATGAAACCAGCCGCAGCGCCTCGAGGATCAGCTATTGAGCAGCGCCATGCTTTTTTTCGCGCAATTCAATCGGGTTTTGTCTGCGCCACGCTCACGCTCGCGGTCGTCTTCTCGGCGCCGGGGACTTCCTTGGCCGACGAAGGCGGGGTGAGTTTCTGGCTTCCCGGGTTATTTGGGAGTCTCGCGGCTACGCCACAACAACCGGGATGGGCGGCAACGTCGATTTATTATCATACCTCCGTGTCGGCGGGCGGCGACGTATCCCTTTCCCGCGAGTTCCAGATCGGAAATATTCCCGCGGATCTATCGGGGCATGCGAGCGCCAACCTGAACGCCACCGGAGATCTCGGCATATTCGCTCCGAGCTACGTGTTCGCAACGCCGGTCTTCGGTGGCCAGGCGTCGGCCACACTCATGGGGATATACGGCAACGCGAGCACCTCCTTGGTCGGGACGGTGACGGGCACGCTCGCGTCTCCATTCGGCGGCTTTCCGTTCATGCGATCCGACAACATCAGCAGCTCGACGACCGGTTTCGGAGGCCTGTATCCGCAATTCGCTTTCCGTTGGAACAACGGAGTCAACAACTACATGACATATATCACCGGCGACGTGCCGGTCGGCACCTACAGCTCCTCCAGCCTGGCGAATATCGGCATCGGGCACGGCGCCATCGATGCCGGCGGCGGCTACACCTATTTCGATCCGCAAACCGGGCATGAATTGTCGGCGGTCCTCGGTCTCACCTACAATTTGATGGATCAGTCGACGCAATATCAGAATGGCGTCGACATGCACCTCGATTGGGGCGCCTCGCAGTTCTTGACCAAGCAGGTGCTCATCGGCTTGGTTGGCTACGTCTACGATCAGCTGTCGTGCGATAGCGGCTCCGGCGATCATGTCGGATGCTTCGAATCGCGCGTGGCCGCCGTCGGTCCGCAGATCGGATACATTTTCCCGGTCGCGGGGATGCAGGGCTATCTCAACTTCAAGGCCTACGCGGAATTCGACGCGGCGGATCGGCCTTCCGGCTGGAATGCGTGGGTCACGTTCGTGCTCTCGCCCGCCGCACCCGCTCCGGCAACGCCGCCGCCGATGGTCACGAAATAGCGTCGGGCGTCCAAGAGAATTGTTTGCCGAAGAGCCGCTTGCGCGCTGTGCCAGGCCGCGCAAGATTCGCTATCAACGAAAGCCGCGGTCGTGACTGGATGCCCTGTGGGCCGGTTATGATCAGCACGGCTTTGCGAATGGCGCCGGCTAGAGCTGGAGCAAAACATGACTGAAACGATGTCCGGCGGCTGCCATTGCGGCCGCGTGCGCTTTCGCGTGACGGCGGACCTTGCGCGCGTGACCGGATGCAATTGCTCGATCTGCACCAAGAAGGGCTTTTTGCATCTCATCGTGCCGCCCGATGCGTTCGAGCTTCTCAGCGGCGCGGACGCGCTGACGACCTACCGGTTCAATACCGGCACGGCGTGACACACCTTCTGCGCCACCTGTGGCATTCATCCTTTCTACGTCCCGCGCTCGGACCCCGATAAGATCGACGTCAATGTCCGCTGCCTCGATGGCGTCGATCTTTCGGCACTTAAGCCGCACCTTTTCGACGGCAAAAATTGGGAACACGCGATCGTGGAGAAGGTGCCGTGGAGATAAAAGTCTCGATGGAACCGTTCGAAACCCTGGCGGCATTGGCGCATGCCCCGGTTGAGTGATAAGATTGACCGATGAAAACGACCACCGAAAAGGCGGCTGCTGCCCTTGATCTCCTTCCCGAGGACATGCGGGAGCCCGCGGTCGCGTATCTACTTGAGCAAGCGGAAAAATTTCGCGCGCTCAAGGAGCAAATCGCCGAGGGCATGGAAGACGTTGCGGCAGGGCGCGTCTCAGAGTGGAACTTTGAGGAGTTCCTGCGCGAAGCGCGGAACTTCTGACCGAATAAGCTTTGCCTGAGACGTCGAGGAAGAATTCTACTGATGAATGTGCCTGTTCCCCTCGACGGCGAAATTCGCGACGGCCGCCACTTCCTCATCGTGCGCGTCTATTACGAGGACACCGACTTCACCGGCATTGTCTATCACGCCAATTATCTGCGCTACATGGAGCGCGGGCGCACCAATTATCTGCGCCTCATCGGCGCCGACCACCGCGCGCTGTTCGAGGCGGCCGAGAAGGAGGCGCCGGGCTTTGCCTTCGTCGTGCGCGCGATGAATATCGACTTCCTCAAGCCGGCGCGCATGGACGACGTGCTCGACATCGTCACCGAGCCGGAGGAGGTCAAGGGCGCCTCCACCATTCTGCGCCAGCGCGTCATGCGCGCCGACGAGCTTCTGGTCGAGGCGCGCGTGCGCGTCGCCTTCATCAGCGGCGGCCGCGCGCGCCCGATCCCGAAGCCGCTGCGCATCGCCATGAAGGCGGACCAGGACGCCGGCCGAGGAGCGGGTTAAATCCACTCCTCCTGCTCCTCGAACCGCGTCGGAAACATGTTGACGTACTGCACCATGCGCGGCTGCGTGCCGCGGTTGGGGCTGGCGCCATGCGGCAGCGCCTGATGCCAGATGATCAGATCGCCGGCGCGTCCGCCGATGGCGCGCGCGCCCAATGCGTAGAGGTCCTGTTGGCGGGGATTGGCGCCGGCCGGGAGTTGCTTCAGCCAGGCTTCGCCCCAGCGCTGGAAGCCGGGCACGAGCGTAAAGGCGCCCTGCTCGGGCGGCGTGTCGGTCAGATAGAGGATGCCCCCGGTCCCGAACGGGATCGGCGGCTTCACGCTGACATCCCAGTGCAGACGCGGGCCGGGGAACATAAAACCCTCGCGCTCCGGCACATTGAAGCCGACGCGGTCGGTGGTCGCCCATAGATCGGCACTGCCCCAGAGCTGGGCGAAGGCTTTATGGATGCGCGGGGAGCGGCGAATGGTCGCGAAGGCCGGGTGCTGGAAATACTGCACCATGATGCCGTGGTCGCTTTTTTGGTACCACGTCTCCGGATCGTCCGGGCGCGCGCCGAGATGCTCCCACAGCGCCTGCCCCGCTGCCTCGCGTGTGGCCGGGAGAACGGCGTCGTGCAGCACGACGTAGCCGTGCTCCGCCCAGAAAGCGAGATCGGAGGCGGAAAACACCGGCTCGCTCGCCTCCACCGCGGCGAGCGCGTGCGCGCTTTCCGGCGGGGTGTCGCGGCCTGCCACCGCGGCGTTGATGCGCGCGACGCGCTCCGGCGCGACGCCGCCGGTGGTCGAGACGACCCAACGCTCGAACTCTTCGAAGCTCGGCCGCACGCGGCCGAGATAGTTGCTGGTCTGCTCGAGCCCTAGCCCGCTGGCGTGGATGACCAGATGGTCGAGATGGCGCTCATGCATGGTCGCCGGCGGCAAGCGGCCTTGCCGCGCGGCCATGGCGCGCGACCACAAGCGCTTGAGCTGATAGATGCCGAGCGCGCCGGTCTCGGTCGCCGGCGCCAGGCTTGGCGCAATTTTTGGCGCAGCCAAGGTGTCGGTCAGGGTCATATGGGGAATCAACGAAAACGTGTTTGCGCGTAAATTAAACGCGAAGCGTGTTTGCGCGTCAACGGCCTGCTTGCCGCCTAATCCTGCGCATCGCCATGAAGGCTGATCCGGATGCAGCGCAGTTTTGCGCGGTGACCTCTTTTTCCGCGCGCAGGCGGGCTGACTGCCGCCGAGGTCGACGGATCGGCCGGAGTGATGTAAGACCTATTTACATGACCTGGTCGAAGGAAGACAGGGAAGGCCCGCGCGGCTATCACCACGGCAATTTGAAAGAGGCGCTTCTTCGCGCGGCACTCGAACTGATCGCGCAGAAGGGACCGGCCGGCTTTACTTTTGCCGAGGCGGCGCGTTGGGCGGGCGTGAGCCCGGCGGCGCCATACCGGCATTTTCGCGACCGCGACGAACTCCTGGCTAGCGTCGCGCTCCGCGGGTTCGAGCGATTCGAAGTTGCGCTAAAGCGGGCATGGGACGGCGGCCGCCCCGACGTCCTCGCCGCGCTCGACCGGCTTGGGAAGGCCTATCTCGAATTCGCGCGCGGTGAGCCCGCTTACTATTCGGCGATGTTCGAGGCCGCTATCCCGCTTGCTCCCAACCTCGAATTACGTGAGGCGGGCGAACGCGCGTTCGCCGTGTTGCGTGGCGCTGCCGAAAAGCTCTGCGCGCAGATGCCGCTACGGACCCGGCCTCCCGCTTTGATGGTGGCATTGCATATTTGGGCGATGTCGCATGGCATCGCTTCGCTGTTCGGGCGCGGCGATGCAGCGCGGCGTACATTGCCGATGTCGCCGGAAGAACTCCTCGAGGCCGAGGTGCTGGTCTATCTGCGCGGCCTCGGCGTGCCGGAGGCAAAAGACGGGCGCCCAGCCTAGTCGGAAGAGCCGAAATTCACAAATCCCCGATGCTCTTGACAGCAGCAGAACTGATGTTAATGTTATTTACATTCACACTTGGGAGGTCCCATCATGGTCCTCGTGGACAAGCTTGATGAGCTCGGAAAGCCGGCCTGGATCGCGCTCGCGATCCTCGGCTTTATAGCGTGGTGGCCGATCGGCCTTGCGGTCCTCGCCTTTTCTATTGGGAGCGGAAGAATGGGATGCTCGTATCGTCATAATGGCGGCCAATGGCAGGGTCGCTGGCAGTCGAAGATGGAGCGCATGCAAGAGAAGATGGACCGCATGCGCGCCAAGATGGACGGCGGACGAAGCGGCAGCGATTGGTGGGGCTCCCCGCGATCGAGTGGCAACCGCGCCTTCGATGACTATCGGACCGAGACCCTGCAGCGGCTCGAAGAGGAGCAGCGCGAGTTCAAGGAATTTCTCGAGCGGCTGCGCTTTGCCAAGGACCGGGCGGAGTTCGATCAGTTCATGACGGAGCGCCGTAATCGCCCCCATGACGAAGGTCCGCAACATGACGAAGGTCCGCAACCGCAAGCGCAGAGTTGAATAGTCTCGCCAGCAGTCGTCGCGCTTTAAGGGCCGTCCATTTGCAGGTGGACGGCCCGTCGCATTTGCTGGCGGATGTCTCGCCCGCGGCGTACCGGGAACTGCCATTAACGGCGCATTAAGGACAACAGGGCTTCGTTAGGCACGAACGACCGGTGTTGCGCCCTAGTTTGGACAAGTTTGGCGATGATTTCGATCCCGCCGGTGGCGGGTCCGGCTCGGGTCCTCGCGAAATTTTCGGGTCTGGTCGGCACGCGCGATGCGGCTGCCCCTGCCTTTGCTCCCAGGCGCCAGCGCGCCGCTCCGGTCATGGCCCCGGTCGGATCGCCGAAAGGACGCGCCCATGAATCCTGCCGACATCGTGCCGTCGGCCTTGCCGTTGACATCCTCCGACCTCTCGCTCTTCCACCTGTTCTGGCAGGCCCACTGGCTGGTCAAAACGGTGATGATCGGGCTGATGGTGTGCTCGGTCTGGGTGTGGGCGATCGCCATCGACAAGACGGTGCTGTTCTCGCGCCTCCGCAAGGCCGCCGATCGCTTCGAGCAGGCATTCTGGTCGGGCCAGTCGCTCGAGGACCTCTATACGTCGCTCGCAGGCCAACCGGTCCATTCGACCGGCGCGCTGTTCGTTGCCGCCATGCGCGAATGGAAAAGAAGCTTGGAGGGCCATGTCCGCTCGCTCGCCGGGCTGCAAATGCGCATCGAGAAAGTGATGAATGTCGCCATTGCGCGCGAGGTCGAACACATGGAGCGCCGGCTTCTGGTGCTGGCCACGGTCGGCTCGGCAGGCCCGTTCATCGGCCTCTTCGGCACGATTTGGGGCATCATGACCAGCTTCCAGTCGATCGCGGCGTCGAAGAACACCTCGCTGGCGGTGGTCGCGCCCGGCATCGCCGAAGCTTTGTTCGCGACCGCAATTGGCCTCGTTGCCGCCATTCCGGCGACGATTTTCTACAATAAATTCATCACCGAGGTGAACCGGCAGGCGCAGCGCCTCGAAGGCTTCGCCGACGAATTCTCGGCGATCCTGTCGCGGCAGATCGACGAGCGCGGGTGAGGGGACGGATATGGCGGCGAACGTGGTCAGCGCGCCCTCCGCCGGCAGGCACAAGCGCCGCCGGCGCGCGGTGATGAGCGAGATCAACGTGACGCCGTTCGTCGACGTCATGCTGGTGCTGCTCATCGTATTCATGGTGTCGGCGCCGTTGATGACCCTCTCGATCACAGTTGACCTGCCAAACGCCCGCGCCGGCACAGTCAACAACTCAGATAAAGAACCGCTGATTTTGACGCTCAAAAGGAGCGGCGGCACGTGCACCAGTCAGGCCGACATTTTTCTCGGACAAAGCCCAATCGCATTGTCAGAGATCGAGGCCAAGTTGCAAGCGATCAAAGCTAATAGCGGGCAGGCTGCAAATGTGATGGTCAATGCGGACAAGGATGTCTGTTACAATGAGGTGATGAGAATATTGGGCAGACTCCGAAACGTCGGCTTGGGGGCTGCCCTCAATGTAGTGCCCGAGAAGGTGGGAGAATAGGATTGCGATCCGATTGGATCATATCGGGCTGCGCCCACGCGGCGGTTCTTGTATTCGGACTGGTGACTCTTGCCAGCTCGAAGCCGAATGAAGACACATCCATTTTCATGCCGATTGCAATCGCCACCGGTGCCGATGTTTCGCAAGCGACCCCTGGTCAACCAAACGCGCCCAAAGTCGAGATGCCCAAGCCGCTGACCGACCAAATCGGAGACCTGAAGCCGGTCAAGCAGCTCGCTCCCAAGGTCGCGGATAAGCCGGAGATCACCACCGACGCCGCTGCCGAACCCAAGCCCAAACCGAAGCCGGAAACGAAAGCTGAACCGAAGCCGACCGAGAAGGCCGAAAAGCCCAAGCAACCGGACCTCAAACCCGATCAGATTGCGGAGAAGTTGGCGAAGAAGTCGCCCAAGCCGGAAAAGAAGGAGGCGCAATTCAAGCCCGATCAGATCGCGGAGGAATTGAAGAAGGACGAGGCCAAGAAGCCGTCTCCCAAATTCGACGCCAACCAGGTCGCGGCGTTGCTCGACAAGCGCGAACCGCAGCGCCAGGTGGCGACCGGCGAAACGCTCAACAGCGCCGGCTCGCTCGGCACGGCGAACGGACACGCAGCACAGTTGTCGCAGGGCGAGCTTGACGCGTTGCGTGCGCGCCTTGTCCAGTGCTGGAGTCCGCCTCCAGGAATCGACCCGGACTCAAAGCTCTATGTCGTGCTGCACGCTCAGTTCAAGCAGGATGGCTCGTTGGCGCAGGAACCGGCGGTTGTTGAGGACGCGGCCGCTTCGCTCGGTCCTGCACTTGCCGAGAGCGCCAAGCGCGCGCTGATGCGGTGCCAACCGTTTACAATGCTCAAGCCCGAGCACTACGATCTGTGGAAAGACATTGACATCAAATTCAACAATGAGCTGCTCGGTGGCTGACCACACAAATTCAACATTATGACGCTTTCGCAGATGCTCAATTTCTCCGTGACGCGGCGGCGTGCGCTCGCTCTCAGCGCGTTCGCTGGGGGTTTGACCTTGTCCGCCCGGTATGCGGCGGCGGTGGTTCAACTCGACGTCACTCAGGGCAACTTCCAGCCGTTGCCCATCGCGATCGCCGATTTCATCGGCGGTGCCCCGGGCGATAGCGACACCGCCCAAGGCGTTTCGCAGATCATCACCGCCGACCTCAAGCGCAGCGGCCTCTTCGCCCCGATCGATCCCGCCGCCTTCCTCGAGAAAATCGCCAGCGTCGACGCTGTGCCGCGCTTTCCCGATTGGCGCACCATCAACGCGCAGGCTCTCGCGACCGGGCGCGTCACACGCCAGAGCGACGGGCGCCTCAAGGCCGAATTCCGGCTCTGGGACGTGCTCGCCGGTCAGCAACTCGCCGGTCAGCAATATTTCACCACGCCCGACAATTGGCGCCGCATCGCCCATATCATCTCGGACGCCATTTACGAGCGGCTCACCGGCGAGAAGGGCTATTTCGACAGCCGTGTCGTGTTCATCGACGAGACCGGGCCGGCCGAGCGCCGCATCAAACGGCTCGCCATCATGGACCAGGATGGCGCCAACCTGCGCTATCTCACGCGCGGCGACGAACTTGTGCTCACGCCGCGCTTCTCGCCCTCAACGCAGGAGATCACCTACATGGCCTATGGCCAGGGCGATCCGCGCGTTTATCTGCTCAACATCGAGACCGGCCAGCGCGAGATCGTCGGCAACTTTCCCGGCATGAGCTTCTCGCCGCGTTTTTCGCCGGACGGACAGCGCGTCATCATGAGCCTGCAGGAGGGCTCCAACTCCAACATCTTCGTCATGGACCTGCGCTCCAAGGCGATGACCCGGCTGACCGACACGCCAGCGATCGACACCGCACCCTCCTATTCACCCGACGGCGCACAGATTTGCTTCGAATCCGACCGCGGCGGCCATCCTCAGATCTACATCATGGCCGCTGCCGGCGGATCGGCGCAGCGCATCAGCTTTGGCGGCGGCACTTACTCGACGCCGGTGTGGTCGCCGCGCGGCGACTACATCGCTTTCACCCGGCAGGCCGAGGGCAAGTTCGCGATCGGTGTGATGAAACCGGACGGTTCCGGCGAGCGCATCCTTACCGAAGGTTTCCACAACGAGGGGCCGACCTTCGCCCCCAACGGTCGGGTGATCATGTTCTTCCGCGACCCGGGCGGCAATGCCGGGCCTTCGCTGTTCACCATCGATATCGCCGGACGCAACGAGCAGCGGGTTCCGACGCCGAGCTTCGCTTCCGATCCCGCCTGGTCGCCGCTTCTGTCATGAGGGTGGCCCGCAGGCGGGCGTTTGCACTATAATGCGGCATGAACGAGCGTCCTGACATCGGACAGATCAAGGCGCGACTTGCGGCCGAAGTGCTCCGTGTGGTCGGCGATAGCGATGCTACCGACGCGGAAGCGAGTTCGCGTATCGATTTGCCGGGTATCGACATCGCCCGGATTCGAAGTGGTGATCTTCAGCAGATTTCGATTGACGATTTGGTTGCACTTTTAAACGATTTGAATCAACACGTGGCGGTGACGGTAAGTCCGGCCATTCGCGGGGATGGGCGTTCGCTGTTGCAAAAAATCGCGGCGATCACGGCGAGTATTCCACCGCATGAATGGGAAAAGCTCCCTACGGATTTGGCGGAAAACCACGATTATTATCTGTACGGCACGCCCAAGCGCGATTGAATGCGCACTGTTTTCGCCGATACCGTATATTGGGTTGCCATCATCAATCCGCGGGACAAATTTCATCGCAGCGCCGCCGCCAAGGTCGAGAGCCTCGGTGAGCACCGCATCGTCACGTCCGAACTGGTTCTGGTCGAAGTTTTGAACATGTTGTCCGGCCACGGTCCTGAGCTACGGCACGGAGCGGTCGAGCTCGCGGAGACCGTTGCAGACGATGAGAGCGTCGATCTGGTCCCTTCGAGCGTGCAACTCTTCCGCGGCGCGCTCGCCCTCTATCGCGATCGTCCGGACAAACGATGGAGTCTGACCGACTGCGCCTCGTTCCGGATCATGGAGCAGCGGCAAATCACGGAAGCGTTGACCCAGGACCGGCATTTCGAGCAATACGGTTTCCGGGCGCTGTTGCGGGACTGAGCTGTTGCGGGACTGACATGTGCCGCCCGCTCGGCCTTGTCGCGGGTCGCACGATCGCCGTATTCACGCCGCATTAACCATTGCAGAAGCTTTCCGGGTGGCCGGCGGGTCAAAGACTTTTTTGCAAGGCTGCATCAAGGTTGACGGAACCTTCGCTTAACGAAGGGGCTGCTAGATCGCTGCAAGGACCAACCATATCCAGTCACGACGGAACAATCATGTCCGGTCACGACGGAACAATGGAGGCACCGGAATGAACGTGGTGAGCATCGTCCGCGGCGCCAGATTCGCAGCCATCGTGCTGGCCGCGCTCGCGATCACGGGCTGCGCCAAGCAGCAGCAGCCCGATCAGACCGCAATGGCCGGTGCCGCTGCGCCCGGCAGCCAGCAGGATTTCGTCGTCAACGTCGGCGATCGCGTGTTCTTCGACACCGATTCCTCGGAACTTTCCGAGCAGGCGCGGGCGACGCTCGACAAGCAGGCGCAGTGGCTCAATAACTACAGCCGCTACGCCTTCACCATCGAAGGCCATGCCGACGAGCGCGGCACCCGTGAGTACAACATCGCGCTCGGCGCCCGCCGCGCGCAGACCGTGCGCGAATACCTCACCTCGCGCGGCGTGGCGGCGCAACGCATGCACACCATCTCGTACGGCAAGGAACGGCCGGTCGCGGTGTGCAACGATATTTCCTGCTGGTCGCAAAACCGCCGCGCGGTGACCGTGCTCAATCAGAGTTCATAGCTGTTTGTCATTGCGAGCTTGAGCGCAGCGAAGGCGAAGCCATCCGGCAACGCCCTCCCCCGCTTGCGGGGAGGGTAGGGTGGGGGATTGCTTCGACCCTGCGGGTCTTGCAATGACGGGATGGCGGCCGGTCTAAAACTCATTTCCGCAATCTGTCAGCATCTGCATGCCGTTGCCATCGGCACGGATTGGCCTAAAAGCATCGCCCAAGATGGGGCGAACAGTCACAATTTGGTCGCAGGACGCGCTATGTTAGGCATCGGCTATCCAGCGAAATTGTTGCCGGCGATGATCCGCTCCGCCCTCGTGGTCGTTTTCGCGTGCACGCTTTGGGTCCATGCCGCCCGCGCGCAGGATTCCCCCTCCGACCTGTTGACGCGCATCGATCGCCTTGAGGCAATGATCCGTAATCTCACCGGCAGCGTGGAACAACTGCAATATCGTAATCAGCAGCTCGAGCAGCAGGTGCAGCGTTTGCAGGCGGAGTTGCAGGGCGGCACGCCAGGGACATCAGCCGCGCCGCCGCGGCCGACCGCTCAGTATTCGCCTCCGACTGCCGCGCCCCCAGCCGCGGCTGCGCCGGTCGTGGCGGCCGTGCCGCCGGCTTCATCCGTGCCAATCGAGCCGGCGCCATCGGCGAGCCGCCGCGGCGATGCCTTCGACCCAACGCTTAATCCAAACGCGCCGGGCACGCCGCGCCCACTGGGCACCAGTACTGCGGCGACCGAGCCGCCGCCGCCGCCGCCAGTCGCGGACGCGCCCGCTCCCGGACCCCGTCAACTCGGCGCGCCGCTCGATCTGTCGACGCTCTCGGCGCCTCAGGCCGGCGCGGCCGCGAGCGAACTGCCGGCTCCGCCGCCCGCCAATCCGAATGCGACCGGTGCCATGCAAGCGACGCTGCCGCCGACCAACACGCCCAGGGACGAATACGACCTCGCTTACGGCTATGTTCTGCATAAGGACTATGCGCTCGCTACGGACACGTTCCGCGCGTTCCTGCGCCAATATCCGAGCGACCGCTTGGCGCCGGAAGCCCAATACTGGCTGGGCGAAAGTCTATTCCAACAGCAGCAATATCGTGACGCCGCCGAGTCGTTCCTCGCCGTGTCGACGAAGTACGAGACGACCGCGAGGGCGCCGGACGCGCTGTTGCGGCTTGGCCAGTCGCTCGCGGCTTTGGGCGAAAAGGAAGCGGCCTGCGCCTCGCTCGGGGAGGTGCTGCGCAAATATCCGCACGCCTCGCTGAGCGTCAGGCAGAGCGTGGAGCGGGAACAAAAGCGTGGCCATTGCTGAGGAAGCGGTTGGCGACGAGGAAGCGGGCGCGCTGTTCGGTGGTCTTGAAGATCTGCGCGGGCTTCTCCTCGCCGTCTCCGGCGGCTCCGACTCGACGGCGCTGCTCGTGCTTGCCGCGCGCTGGGCCAAGGGACTTAAAAAGCGGCTGAAGCGCCCGCCAAAACTCACCGCAGTCACGATCGACCACGGCCTGCGGCCCGAATCCCGACGCGAAGCGGCCGCGGTGAAACGCCTCACGCGCCGGCTCGGAGTGCCCCATCGCACGCTGCGCTGGCGCGGCAAGAAGCCGAAATCCGGCTTGCAGGAGGCGGCGCGCATCGCCCGCTACCGGTTGCTGGCGCAGGCGGCGGCGCGCGCCGGATACGAACATATCTTGACCGCCCATACGCTCGATGATCAGGCCGAGACCGTGCTGTTTCGCCTCGCCCGCGGCAGCGGTCTGACCGGGCTTGCCGGAATGGCGTACGCGTCACCTCTTCCCGCCGGCGGCGGGATGACGTTTTTTCTCGTCCGGCCGCTGCTTCACGTTCCTAAAACGCGACTCGTCGCCACACTGAAGGCCGCCGGCGTCGACCATAGCGAGGATCCGACCAACCGCGATCCGCGCTTCGCCCGCGCGCGGCTGCGCACGTTGATGCCCGCGCTGGCGCGCGAGGGGCTCGATGCGCGCGGCCTAGCGCGCCTGGCGGCGCGCATGCGACGCGCCGAAGCGACCATCGAATTCGCGGTTGCCGCCGCGCGCGCGGCGTTGACGCCGGAGCCGTGGCGCGAGCGCGGTCCGATCGTCTTCGAAACGGTACGATTTAACGGCCTGCCCGCCGAGGTGGCGCTGCGGCTCCTCGGCCGCGCCATCGCGCATGCCGGAGACGAGGGGCCGGTCGAACTCGGCAAGCTCGAATTGCTTTGCGATGCACTGCGGCAGTCGCGCTCGCCACTGCGCCGGACTCTCGCCGGTGCGCTCATCACGCTGACGAGCGATCGGCTGACGATCGCGCGCGCGCCTGCCCGCCGTAAGCTGGCCGCTCGCCGCCCCTCCGCGCGCGGCAGGCAAGCCGCACCCAAGACCGGCAACCGAGGCTTTACGAAATAACAGTAGAATATACAGCTTGCCCGTTCCCCGGCTTCCCTTGGCAGGGGACCGCCCGACGCCTACATTGCCGGGATGTGGGACGTGAAGCCGCCACGATTTGCGGGCACAAGTGAGCCGTCGGGCACCGGCGGGATGCCGGTCGAGGACACGTGATGAACGCCAATCTTCGCAATTTCGCCCTTTGGGTCATCATCGTCCTGCTGTTGCTGGCGCTGTTCACGCTGTTCCAAAACCCGGGCCAGCACACGACCTCGCAAGACGTTTCCTTCTCGCAATTGCTCAACGAGGTCGATCAGGGCCGCGTGCGCGATGTTCTGATCCAGGGGCCCGAAATCCACGGCAGCTTCACCGACGGCCGCACCTTCCAGACTTATGCTCCGAGCGACCCGACGCTCATTCAGCGCCTCTACAACAAGGGGGTTTCGATCACGGCGCGGCCGCAGACCGAGAACGTGCCCTGGTTCGTGTCGCTGTTGATCTCCTGGCTGCCGTTCGTCGCGCTGATCGGGGTGTGGATTTTCCTCTCGCGCCAGATGCAGGGCGCCGGCGGCAAGGCACTTGGGTTCGGCAAGTCGCGCGCAAAACTTCTGACCGAGGCGCATGGCCGCGTCACCTTCGAGGACGTGGCCGGCATCGATGAGGCCAAGCTCGATTTGCAGGAGATCGTCGAATTCCTGCGCGATCCCGGTAAATTCCAGCGGCTCGGCGGCCGCATTCCGCGCGGCTTGCTGCTCATCGGCCCGCCCGGCACCGGCAAGACGCTGCTGGCGCGCGCCATCGCCGGCGAGGCCAGCGTGCCGTTCTTCACCATTTCCGGCTCCGACTTCGTCGAGATGTTCGTCGGCGTCGGCGCCAGCCGCGTGCGCGACATGTTCGAGCAGGCGAAGAAGAACGCGCCCTGCATCATCTTCATCGACGAGATCGACGCCGTCGGCCGCCACCGCGGTGCCGGCCTCGGCGGCGGCAACGACGAACGCGAGCAGACGCTGAACCAACTGCTCGTCGAGATGGATGGCTTCGAGGCCAACGAGGGAATTATTTTGATCGCCGCCACCAACCGGCCGGACGTGCTCGACCCAGCGCTGTTGCGTCCGGGCCGTTTCGACCGGCAGGTAGTCGTGCCCAATCCGGACGTGGTCGGCCGCGAGCAGATCCTGAAGGTGCACGTGCGCAAGGTGCCGCTCGCGCCCGACGTGAACCTGAAAATCATCGCCCGCGGCACGCCCGGCTTCTCCGGCGCCGATCTGATGAACCTCGTCAACGAGTCGGCGCTGATGGCGGCGCGGCGCAACAAGCGCATGGTGACCCAGGTCGAGTTCGAGGACGCCAAGGACAAGGTGATGATGGGCGCCGAGCGCAAGTCGCTGGTGATGACGGAGGAAGAGAAGCTCTTGACCGCCTATCACGAGGGCGGTCACGCCATCGTCGCGATCAACGTCAAAGCGACCGATCCGGTGCACAAGGCCACGATCATCCCACGCGGCCGCGCGCTCGGCATGGTCATGCAATTACCCGAGCGCGACAAGCTGTCGATGAGCCTCGAGCAGATGACCTCGCGGCTTGCCATCATGATGGGCGGCCGCGTCGCCGAGGAATTGGTGTTCGGCCGCGAGCGTGTGACCTCGGGCGCCGCCTCCGACATCGAGCAGGCGACCAAGCTCGCGCGCATGATGGTCACGCGCTGGGGCCTCTCCGACGCGCTCGGTACCGTCGCCTATGGCGAGAACCAGGAAGAGGTGTTCCTCGGCTATTCCGTGGCGCGCCAGCAGAACATCTCGGAAGCGACCGTGCAAAAGATCGATGCCGAGATCAGGCGGCTGGTCGAGGCCGGCTATCAGGAGGCGCAGCAAATCCTCACCGAGAAACGCGCCGATCTCGATGCGCTGGCAAAGGGCCTCCTCGAATTCGAGACTTTGAGCGGCGACGAGATCAAGGATCTGCTCATGGGCAAACGCCCGAGCCGTGAATTAGTGATCGAGCCGTCGACCGCGCGCACCCCGACCGTGCCGACGGCCGGCGCCGGCCGCAACCGGCCGCGTCCCGAGCCCGGCCCGATGGAGCCGCAGCCGCAGGCGTGAGCGGAGTGAGGGTCGGCGCGACTGATCGCTTCCCTGGGACGTCAGTATGAGCCAGAACGCAAGGAAAATCCTCGACCGAGTCAACACTTGGCCGCAGGAGGACCTGGAGGAACTCGCGGAAATGGCGCGCCAAATCGAGGCGCGGCGCACCGGCGTTTATGAGCTGACGCCAGAAGAGGAAGAAGCAATCCACGAAGGACTCGCTGAGCTTGAGCGCGGAGAATGGACCAGCGAGGAGGCGATGAGAGCTTTTTGGATGCGCTGCGGCGTTCTATGATCATTCGCTATAGCCCGCGCGCGACCAGAGATCTCGAATCAATTCGTCAGTACTTAGTTCAACGCAGTCCAAAAGGCGCGGTCAACGTTCTCACGGCGATCTATGCGGCGGTCGAGTTCATCCGTAGGCACCCGCAGGCAACAGAAGCCACGAGTGTTCCAGGCGTCCGCGGGATGATTGTACAGCGGTACCGGTTCAAGATTTTCTATCGGGTGATCGAAACCGACAACGTGATCGAAATCGTCCACGTGCGTCATACATCCCGCCGTTCGTGGTCAGGTGCGGATGATTAGGCCCACAATGCAGCGCGCGGTGCCTCTCATTCGCGCATCAGCCGAGGACTCAAATCGATACCTGCGAATAGCTGGTTCAAATGCCGTCACAGCGATAGAATATTCCTCCACGGCCGAGAGGGACGACTCGTGCGGACCATCACCATCGTTGGCGTTGTTCTCGCTCTGACGGCAAGTTCGGCGCGGGCGCAGGTCGCCGGCCAGCCGGTCTTGCTGAATCCGCAGCCGGCCCCCGTCAAGTCGCAGCCGGCACCTGCCAGGCCACAGACGGCGCCTGCCAAACCGCCGCGGTCAGCGGCCAAGCCTGCCTCGACGCCCGAGGCGCGTTCGGCTGCGGCTCTGGCGCTGTCCGCCGATCCCGTCTTCGACGAGGGCACCTATCAGCGCATCAAAGAGGCGCTGCTCAGCTATTCGGATATTCAGGTCCGCGGCGGCTGGCCGAGCCTGCCTGCCGACGCCAAGCTGGCGCCGGGGGCTGGCGGGCCGGATGTCGCTTTGCTGCGCCGGCGTCTCGTCATCACCGAAGACCTGCCCGCCGAGCAGGAGGCGGGCGAGGCCTATGATGCGGCCGTCCTCGAAGCCGTCAAGCGATTCCAATTGCGTCATGGGCTTGAAGCAACCGGCAGCGTCGGCGCGCAGACGCTCAAGGCGCTCAACGTCCCGGTCGGCGCGCGCATAAAGCAGCTCGAAGCCTCGCTGCAGCGCCTGCTCGGCATGGATTTCATCTTCGCCGAGCGTTACGTCGTGGTGAACATTCCGGCCGCCTTCGCCGAGGCGGTCGGCCACGACAAGGTCGAGCGGCGCTATCGCGTCATCGTCGGCAAGACCGACAAGCCGTCGCCGACGCTGACCGCCTCCATTACCGCGATCAATCTTAACCCGACCTGGACCGTGCCGCTGTCGATCACCAAGAACGAGATTTTCGCCCGCATGCGCCGCGACCCGAGCTATTTGAGCCGCATGCATATGCGCGTGCTTGGCGCCCACGACGACGAGATCGATCCGCACTCCATCGACTGGGCGTCGGGCCGATCGCCCAACTTCACCATCCGGCAGGATTCCGGCACCTGGAACGCGCTCGGTTATCTCAAGATCGACATGCCGAATCCGTATTCGGTGTACATGCACGACACCGATGCACGGAAATTGTTCGGCGACGACTACCGCTTCGACTCCCACGGCTGCACCCGCGTCGACAATGTGCGCGACCTCGCCGCCTGGATCCTCGAGGACGCACCGGGCTGGAATCGCGCCGCGATCGATGCCGGGATCGCCGCCGGCGAGCGCCGGGTGATCAACCTGCCGCGGAAAATGCCGGTCGCCTGGGTCTACATCACCGGCTGGATGACGCGCGACGGCACGATAGAATTCCGCGACGACATCTATGCCCACGATGAAGCGCTGGACCGCACCGCGCTCGCCGACGCGGCGGCTGGCGGCTTCGTGGCGCCGTTGCCACGTGACGTGAAGCAGGTTTCCAATCTCGACAGCCGTTGACGCCGGCGTTACCCGGCCTCACCCCCGCGACCGCTCCCAGGCGACGGCGACGATTGCCGCCATGATCGCCTGCACGGCGACGATGGCGGCCACGCAGCCGTTCCAGCCGGCGGCGTTCCAGACCAATCCGACGAGCGACGCGCCGGCGCTGCCGCCGATATAGAATGTCGAGGCGTAGAGGCCGGCGGCGGACGAGCGTCCCTCCCTGGCAGTGGTGATGACGTAGCCGGTCGAGACCGCCTGGCACACCAGGCCGCACGTGGCGCAGAGCGTAAGACCGGCAATGATCACGCTGACCGGCGGCGCCAGCAGCATGAGAGCGCCGGCGATCCATATCGCGATGATGCCGAGGACGAAGCGGCGGCGGCCGAACAACAAAATGGCGCGCCCGACCCACGGCACCAGGAAGCTGCCGCCGAGATAGGTGACGAAGATGGCGCCAAGCAGCGTCGACGAAAAGAAATAGGGCGGCCCGGCCAAATGAAAGCTCACATAGGTGAACGTGGCGATGAAGTTGAACAGCACGCCGAAGCCGACGGCATAGATGGCGAGAAGGCGCGGGTTGCGCAGGTGCGCCAGCATTTGCCGCGCCGAGGCGAGGAATCCTCCCGAGCGCACGAAACGGCGCTCGCGCGGCAGCGCAATCGCAACGATGATCGCCGCGGCAAGCGTGAGCAGCGCCACGGCGGCGAAGGAAGCGCGCCAGCCGATCAGATCGGCAATGGCGCCGGTCATGAATCGGCCGGAGAAGCCGCCGATGCTCGATCCCGAAATAAAAAGCCCGGCGACGCGGGGAACCTCGATCGGCGGCCATTCGTCGCCGACATAGGCGACGGCGACGGTGAAGATCGGCGGCAGCAAAAGCCCCTGAACGAATCGCCAGAATACGAGTTGCGGCACGCTCGACGCCAAAGTCATGATCAACGTCGGCACCACCACCGCAAACGAGGCGGCGGTGATCAGACGCTTGCGGCCCAAAACGTCGGCCAGCGCGCCGGTGAACGGCGCGGTGAGCGCGATCGCCGCGGTGCCGGCGGTCATCAGCGTTGAGATCTCGCCGGCGCCGACGCCGAATTCACGCGCCAGCTCGGGCAACAGCGCCTGCGGCGAATACAGATTGACGAAGGCGGCGAAGCCCGCCGTGGCGATAGCGAGCGAGCGAAGGTCGAAAGCCATGCGATATTATGGGCGAGCGGCGCCGCGAAAGCACGCGCCGGCGCGCGTCATTCGCCGAACGGGGGAGGGTAGGGAGCGCGTTTAGAGCTGCCGGATCGAGCCGAAATCGAAGGCCGAGTCGCTCGGATTTTCGCCGACCCTGATCGTCGTGTCGCTGACGAACCGGTAGGGCGGCACCGGCAGATTGTAGGGAGCCGGAACGCCTGAGAAAACGCGGCCCGCCGGGTCGTATTTGGAGCCGTGGCAGGGACAGAAATAGCCGCCCAACCAATCAGCGACGGGCGCCGTCGCGTTGGGCTGCGGGTAGAATATCGGGATGCAGCCGAGATGCGTGCAAATGCCGACCAGGATGCCATATTCCGGCTTGATCGAGCGGTGCCAGTTGGCGGCGTAGGGAGGCTGCTGGAGTTGCTGGGAATTCGGGTCGGCAAGCTGCGACGTGAGTTTGCTGTCCTGAAGTGTTTGCAGAGTCTGCGGCGTGCGGTGGAACACGAAGATCGGACGTTCGCGCCAGCGCACGACGACCTGCTGGCCCGGCTCGATCTTGCTGATATCGAGATCGACAGGACCGCCGGCCGCCAGCGTCGAGGCGTCGGGATTCATCTGGCCGATGAGGGGCACCAGGACCGCGGCGGCGCCCACCGCGGCGACCGTCCCGGTGGCTATGTAGAGGAAATCGCGGCGCGTCGATTCGGGCGCGTGGAAGCTTGCTGGTGTGGTCGCTTCGCTGCTCGCCATGATCGCGCCTTTCTAAACCACCGGTCCCCGCGCTTATATTGGCGCTACCCCGCGTCAGTCAATCAAGTAGCGCCAGCGCCGCCCGTGCTCGTGCCCAGGTGCCTTCGGGTGTTCCGGAAGCGTCAATGAGCGTCCAGTCGAGCGAACCAAGGTCGTAGCGCTCCTGCGCCCGCGCCACCGCCGCGTCGGCATCGGAGGCATCGCGCGCGCGGGCGCCGACGCGGCCGAGCCGGGTCTCCAGGTTCGCGGTGAGGAATAGTCCGTTGAGGCGAATCTTGGCGGATTTCGCCGCTTCGGCGATGGCGGCGCGCTCTTGCGGCTGGGCGAATACCGCGTCGACGATCACCGAATGCCCGGCGGCGAGGATGCGGCGCGCTTTTTCGGCGAGCGTGGCGTAGACGCTGGCGGTGACGTCGCCGGTATAGGCGTCGGCGGGCAATTTTTCGGTCTCGCCGACGCCGAACAGCGCCTTGCGCTCGACGTCCGAGCGCACGACGACGGCACCCGGCATCGGCTTAATGAGCGGCGCCAGCGCCCGCGCGAGTTGTGTCTTTCCGGTGCCGGAAAGGCCGCCGATTGCGATGAATTTCGGCGGCGGCGGCGCGATCGCTTGCAAAGCGAAGGCGAAATAGGCGCGGCTCGCGCGCGCGATTGCGGCGTGCTCCGGCGCCGGGGCCCGCTCCATCCGCGCGATGGTGACCTTGGCGCGGATTGCCGCGCGCATCGAGAGGAAGAACGGCAGCGTCGAAAGCGCATCGAGGTTCTCGACGCGCCGCGTCTCTACGAGGTAGCGGTTGAGCACACTATTCGCCGCCGGAGCCAGTCCGCGTTCCAAGAGGTCCATGAGCAGGAAGGCGAGGTCGTAGAAGACGTCGCCGGAGGCGATGATGTCGCTGAATTCGATGGCGTCGAACAGAACCGGCTTGCCGTCGATCAGCACGATATTGCCGAGATGAAGATCGCCGTGAATGCGGCGTACCAAACCGCGCCGGCCGCGCTCGCGCAGCAGCGGGACGAGGCGTTCATAGGCGGCGCGGCTTTTCCGCGCGAGCGCCTCGATCTCCGCCGCGGAGAAAATCTCCGGGTGCTCCTGGAATGCCGCGACATGCTCGTCGATATAGGCGCCGAGCGCCGCGATCCACGGTTCCGCGTCGATCGCGGGCGCCTGTGCATGAGCCGCAGCGACGGCGCGGCCAAGCGCCTCGGCCAAATCTTCGTCGATTTCACCGGCGAGGTGGTCGAGCGTGCGCTTCTCGTCGAAACGCTGCATTTCGACCGCCCATTCGACCGGCGCGCCTGAGCCTCCAATCGCAAGTTTCCCGTCGGCTTCGCGGGTGATGGGTACGACGCCGCGGTAGATTTCCGGCGCGAACGTGGCGTTGACCGCGAGCTCGGCCGCGCAGGCAAGCTTCCGCCTCTCAAGCGTCGAATAGTCGAGAAAGGGAAAGCGCACGGCGCGCTTGACCTTGAGCGCGCGGTCGCCGGCGAGAAACACCGACGCCGCATGGGTGTCGATACGCTGCACTTTCCGGCCGCCATGAGTTGCGGGATCGGCGAGAAAGGCGAGCACCTCCTCCTGGCTGTCCGTTGCGTCGGTCATGCCGCAAAACCCCTTTAGGGCAGTTTCACTTTTGCTATCGATAATGCATTTATTCTCGCGTGCCGTCATTGCGAGGCACGAAGTGCCGAAGCAATCCAGCGCTTGTCGCAACTGTGCCTGGATTGCTTCGTCGCTCTGCTCCTCGCAATGACGACGCCTAACGCTGGAGAAAACACTTATGCGCGGTAAGGACAATGCGCGGACCGCGGCGGAAGTTCTGATCGATCAACTGCGCATTCACGGCGTGCGCCACGTATTCTGCGTGCCGGGCGAGAGCTATCTCGCGGTGCTCGATGCATTCCACGACAGCGATCTTGCGGTCACCGTCTGCCGGCAGGAGGGCGGCGCCGCGATGATGGCGGAGGCGGTCGGCAAGGTGACCGGCCGTCCGGGCGTCTGTTTCGTCACCCGCGGGCCGGGCGCCACCAACGCGTCTGCGGGCATCCACATCGCGCGCCAGGATTCCACGCCGCTGGTCATGTTTGTCGGCCAGGTGGCGCGCGAGATGCGCGAGCGCGAGGCGTTTCAGGAACTCGACTACCGCGCCGTGTTCGGCTCGATGACGAAATGGGCGACCGAGATCGACGATCCGGCGCGCCTGCCGGAGATCGTCTCGCGCGCCTTCCACACCGCCGCCAACGGCCGGCCGGGACCGGTCGTGGTCAGCTTGCCTGAGGACATGCTGAGCGAGCGTATCGCCGTTGACGACGCGCCTTCCTTCACGCCGGTCGAGACCTCGCCGGGGCCTGCCGAGATGGCGAATTTGACGCAACTCCTTGGTGTGGCGCGTGCGCCGATCTTGATCCTCGGCGGCAGCCGCTGGTCGCAAGATGCCGCGGACGGCGTCGCGCGCTTCGCGCAAAAATTCAAGCTTCCGGTCTGCACGACGTTTCGCCGCCTGCACCTCTTCGACGCGCTGCACCCCTGCTATGGCGGCGATCTCGGCATCGGCCCCAACCCGAAGCTCGTCGACCGCATCAAATCCGCCGACCTCGTTGTCCTGATCGGCGGGCGCATGGGGGAATTGCCGTCGCAGAGCTACACGCTCTTCGATATTCCACGGCCGCAGATGACGTTCGTGCACGTGCATCCGGGCGCCGAGGAACTCGGCCGCGTGTACAGTCCGCATCTGCCCATCCATGCCACGCCGACGGCGTTTGCGGCCGCGCTTGGGCATCTCGAATTGCCGGGCACGTCGCGTGGACAGGCCGAGGCCGCGCACGCCGATTATCTCGCGTGGACGGAAACGCCGACCGCGCAGCCGGGCGCGGTCAATCTCGGCGCGATCATGGTGTGGCTGCGCGAGAACCTCCCCGCCGATGCCATCCTGTGCAACGGCGCCGGCAATTATGCGGCGTGGATTCATCGGTTCTTTCGCTTCCGCCGGTTCGGCCAGCATGTCGCGCCGACCTCGGGCTCGATGGGCTACGGCATACCGGCCGCTGTCGCCATGAAGCGGCTTTATCCCGAGCGTCCGGTCATCTGTATCGCCGGTGACGGCGATTTCCTGATGAATGGCCAGGAATTCGCAACCGCCGTGCAGTACGGCCTGCCGATCATCGTCGTGATCGCCGACAACGGCATTTACGGCACCATCCGCATGCACCAGGAACGCGAATATCCCGGCCGCATCGTTGCGAGCGAGTTGCGCAATCCGGATTTTCCCGCCTATGCCCGCGCTTTCGGCGGCTTCGGCGTCGCCGTCGAGCGCACGGCGGATTTCCCGGCGGCGTTCAAGGAGGCGCAGGCATCCGGCAAGCCGGCAATCATCCGCCTGGCGATCGATCCGGAGGCGATCACGCCGGTCACGACGCTCGCCAAAATTCGCGCCAAGTCGCTCGCGGAGAAGGGCCAACACCGCGGCTGAATCGCGGTTCACAGGTTGATATAATGCCGTACGATTCAGCCTTGTGACCCACCCATGCCCTACCGCCGCACCGAGAACGTCGTCCGCCGTTTGGCCGCACGCCATGACGCCATCATTGCCGCGGCGCGGCAGATGGCGAGCGAAGGCGGCATGGCGGCGGTGCAGATCGCGGCGGTCGCCGCCCGCGCCGGCATCGCCGCGGGGACGGTCTACCGCTATTTTCCGGCCAAGACCGATCTCGTCGCGGCGCTTCTCGCAGAGATTGCCGAGCGCGAAATCGGCGCGCTCCGCCGTGCCGCCGACGACGCCCCCGGTCCGCTCTCGGCGCTTTCGGCAGCGATCATGACCTTCGCCGCGCGCGCACTGCGCGACCGCCGGCTCGCCTATGCGGCGATTGCCGAACCGGTCGATGCCGAGCTCGACGCCGCGCGGCTTTCATTTCGCAAATCGCTCACGGCCGAATTCGCCGCGCGCATCGCGGCGGCCGCGGCGGGCGGCCACCTGCCCGAGCAGGATACGAAACTTGCCGCGGCGGCGCTCGCCGGCCTTCTCGTCGAGGGACTGATCGGTCCGTTTGCGCCCGATGCATCAGGCCGCGAGCGCGACATCGTGCAGTCGCTGACGCTCATCGCCTTGCGCGCGCTCGGGGTGTCTGATGCGCGCGCCCGCGGCCTCGTGGTGCAAACGAAAATGCCGACTGACGCCGGTGCGCCCTGAGCGGAACGACGAATGGCCGGCCAGCACCGGCCGGCCGCTCGTCTCAGCGGAGATTGTCAGCTGCCGGAGCCCGAGATCACCTCGCCAAACAGCTGCCAGGTGGTGCCGTCGAACTTCTCCAATTGCATCTGCTTGATCGGCGCGAAATCGGTCGCGCTGGTCGAGACGGTGATGCCGGGCAGCAGCATCGGCAGCGTCATCGGGTGAATGCTGGCCGCCTGCTTCATGATGTTCTCGCGGGTGAGATTGTCGCCGCTTGCCTTGAGCACGGCGACCAGGGTCTGCGCCACCGAGTAACCGAAAGCGTTGTTGCCGTCGGCGACATTGCCCGCTGGATTGTATTTCTGCATCCAGGCCAGCCATTCCTTGTACTCGGGCGTGTTCTGCCATTGCGGATCGGTGGCCTCTTTGAGGTAGCCCGCCGTGACGATGCCGACGCCCTTTTCGGGTCCGGCAGGCTGGAACACCGCCTTGATCGAAGCCGCTACGTTGGTGAGGAAGTGCGTCGGTTTCCAGCCGATGTCGAAAACTTTGCGGATTGCCTGGGCGGCGAATTTGGGCGTCGCTGCCGTCACCAGAACGTCGGCGCCGCTGCCCTGCAGCGCCACGACTTGCGAATCGACGGTCGGATCGGTGGTTTCATAGGACTGAGTGGCCACGATCATCTTGTCCGCCTTGGCGCCTAGCACTTCGCGCAGGCCGATGAGGTAGTCCTTGCCGAAGTCGTCGTTCTGATAGAGCACCGCGATCTTGGCGTTCGGCAGGTTCTTGAGGATGTAACGGGCATAGATGCGCGCCTCGATGCGATAACTGGGCTGCCAGCCCATCGTCCAGGGATGGTTCTTCGGATCGTTCCACTTGTCGGCGCCAGTGGCGACGAACAGCTGCGGCACCTTGTTGTCGTTCAGGTAGCCCTGGATGGCGGTGTTGGACGGCGTGCCGAGTGGGTCGAACATCAGCAGCACCTGGTCTTGCTCGACCAGTTGGCGCACCAGTTCGACGGCCTTCGGCGGGCTGTAGCCGTCGTCGCGGCTGATGAAGTTGATCTTGCGGCCGTTGACGCCGCCCTGCTCGTTGATCATGACGAAATAGGCCGCTTCCGCCTTGCCGATGGCGCCGTAGGCCGAAGCCGGGCCGCTATACGGCATGGTGTTGCCGATCTTGATCTCGGTGTCGCTGACGCCGGGTCCGTATTGGCCGGCGGCGAAAGCCAGTCCGCTCGCAAGAACGAGACTGGCCGCTGCTAGGGTTGTCAAAGTGGTCTGCTTCGTTGTCATTGCGTCCTCCCTTTGGATTCTTCGGGCTTTCTCGGCATCAAGCTCTAGCTGCCGGACGCCGAGATCACCTCGCCAAATAGCTTCCAAGTCGTGCCGTCGAATTTCTGCAACTGCATCTGCTTGATCGGCGCGAAATCGCTCGCGCTGGTCGATACGGTAACGCCGGGCAGCAGCATCGGCAGCGCAAGGTTGTGAAGGCTGGCCGCCTCTTTCATCACGTTCTCGCGGGTGAGATTGTCGCCGCTTGCCTTGAGCACGTCGACCAGGGTCTGCGCGTACGAGTAACCGACGGCGGCCTGGACATCGGCGGTATTGGCCGATGCATTGTACTTCTTCATAAAGGCCAGCCATTCCTTGTATTCGGGCGTGTCCTGCCACTGCGGATCGGTGGGATCTTTGATGAAGGACGCCGAAATGATGCCGACCCCTTTTTCGAATCCCGCGGACTTCATCACCGTTCCGACCGAATTCGACACGGAGGTGAGGAAATGCGTCGGCTTCCAGCCGACATCGTAGACCTTGCGGATCGCCTGGGCGGCATATTTGGGAATGGCTGCCGTCAGCAGAACGTCGGCGCCGCTTCCCTGCAGCGCCACGATTTGCGAATCGACTGTCGGGTCTGTGGTTTCATAGGACTGGGTGGCGATGATCATTTTGGCCGCCTTGTCGCCCAGCCCATCGCGCAGTCCGTTAAGGTAATCCTTGCCGAAATCATCGTTCTGATAGAGCACCGCGATCTTCGCATCCGGCAGGTTCTTGAGAATGTAACGGGCATAGATGCGCGCCTCGGTGCCGTAGCTGGGTAGCCAGCCCATCGTCCACGGATAGCGCTTGGGATCGTTCCATTGGTCGGCGCCGCTGGCGACGAACAATTGCGGCACCTTGTTGTCGTTCAGGTAGCCGTGGATCGCGGTGTTGGTCGGCGTGCCGAGCGGGCTGAACATGAACAGCACCTGGTCTTGCTCGACCAGCTGACGCACCTGTTCGACGGTCTTCGGCGGGCTGTAGCCGTCGTCGCGGCTGATGAAGTTGATCTTGCGGCCGTTGATCCCGCCCTGCTCGTTGATCATGGCGAAGTAGCCGGCCTCGGTCTTGCCAATGACGCCGTAGGCCGAAGCCGGACCGCTATAGGGCATGGTGTTGCCGATCTTGATTTCGCTGTCGCTGGCACCGGGTCCGTACTGGCCCGCGGCCAAAGCCAATCCGCTTGCGAGAGCGAGGCCGGCCGCCGACAAGGCGGCCACGATGGTCCGTTTCATTGTCATAACATCCTCCCGTTGCACTCTTCTTCGCTTCCTGCACATGCCGCGCGATGCGGTTGAATTTGCCGCATCGACCGGGCGAACCAAGGTCCGAGCGTGCCGACGACGCCGCGCGGCATCGCATACATGAACAGCAACATTGCCAGCCCATAGAGCGCCCAGGGGGCGGCGTCGGAAATGTCATTGGCGAGATTGGGCACGAATTGGATGAACAACCCGCCGACGATCGCGCCGCCGATCGTCGCAATGCCGCCAACGGCGGAGCCCACCAGGAACGAGATCGACAGGAACAGGCTATAGCTTTCGGGCGAGACATAGCCGATGACGATGGCGGCGAGCGCTCCAGCGACGCCGGTGAACAGCGTAGAGGTGCCGAAGGCCAGCGTCTTGTAGCGAGCGGTGTTGATGCCCATGGCCGCCGCCGCGATCGGATGGTCGCGGATCGCGACCAGGGCCCGGCCGGTGCGGCCATGGAGCATGTTGGCGGCGACCCGCATCGCCAGCAGCAGGACAACAAGAACCAGGAGGTAGAGCCAACGATCGCGGTCGATGCCGAGCCCCGGCGGCGGCATCGGCTTGACCAGGTTGATGCCCTGCACGCCTCCCGTCCAGGTGTCGAAGTATTTGAGCAATTGCGGCATGGCGAGTGCCATCGCCAGCGTGACGAGCGCAAGATAAGGACCCTCGAAGCGCAACGCCGGCAGCCCGAAAAGCACCCCGAGCACGAAGCTAATCAAAGCCGCCGGCGGCACAGTGGCCCAATAGGGCACGCCGTAGCGATGCATCAGGATCGCCGTGGTGTAGGCGCCCGCGGCGAAGAAAGCGCCATGGCCGAGCGAAATCTGTCCATTGTAACCGGTCAGGATGTTGAGGCCGAGCACGGCAATGGCGTAGATCATCACCATCGTCAGCTCGAACACCTGATACTTGCTCAGCGCGAAAGGCAGCGCAGCTGCCAGCGCGATCAGCACCAAGGCGGCGAGCCATCGCCAAGCGCGAAGGCTAACCCCGGCGTAGCGGTCGCCGGCAAGCCGCTCCGGAGCAACGACGGGGAAACTTTTTGTCATCCTCACATCCGCCGCACGATCGCAGTGCCGAACAACCCGTTCGGCCGCAACACCAGCACGAGTATGATCAAGGCGAGCGCCACCGTCAGTTTGAGCTGGCTGGCGATCAGATAGGTGCCGACCAGATTCTCGGTGACGCCGACGATCAGCCCGCCGACAACAGCACCAACAGGGCTGGTGATTCCGCCAAGGAGCGCGCCGGCGAAGGCGTAAAGAAGCACGCCGCCCATCATGTTGGGATCGAGGAATAATACCGGCGCCACCATGATGCCCGCGGTGGCGCCGATCGCCGCAGCCAAGCCCCAACCGATCGCGAGCATGCGTCCCACCCGGATGCCGCACAGGCGCGCGGAAGCCGGATTCTGCGCGGCAGCGCGCATGGCCAATCCGGTCGCGGTGAAGCGGAAAAATGCAAAAAGCAGGATGAGCATCACCAGCGTCATCCCGATCACTCCCAGGTCGCGCGTGGTAATCAGCGCGCCGAGCAACGGCCGGTCGGGAAACGGGCTCGGGAAATCCTGCACGGTATAGGTATAGATCCATCCCGCCAGCGAATTGAAGATCAGCAACAGGCCGATGGTCACGACGACAGCGGCCAGAACCGGAGCGTTCTCGACCGGCCGGATGACGACCCGTTCGATCGCCATGCCGCCGAGGAACGAAAGGAGCAGCGTGACGATAAAAGCACCCCAAAAGGGCAACCCGGCATTCACCAGCGTCCAGGCCATGTAGGTGGAAAACATCGCCATCTCGCCCTGCGCGAAGTTCACCAGGTCGGTCGCCCGATAGATCATCACCAACGCGAGCGCCAGGCTCGCGTAAATGGCGCCGGCGGCGAGGCCCGAGAAGATCTGCTGCAACAATTGGTGCATCGAAAGCCCGTCAATATCCGAGATAGGCACGGCGGATCTGGGGATCGTCGGCCAATGCTTTCGCGGTTCCCGACGCGACAACATAGCCGGTTTCGATGAGATAGGCGTGATCCGCCAGCTCCAGGGCGAGGCTTGCGTTCTGCTCCACCAGGAGCACGCTCACGTGTTCCTCCCGCCGTATGCGCTCGACGATCGTGAAAATGTCTTCGACAATTCGCGGCGCAAGGCCGAAGGACGGTTCGTCGAGCACCAGAAGCCGCGGTTCCATCATCAAGGCGCGCGCGATGGCCAGCATCTGCTGCTCGCCGCCCGACAAGGCGCCCGCCTGTTGCCGACGCCGCGCGGCGAGAATCGGAAAATAACCGTACATGCGCTGCATGTTCGCGTCAGGCCGGCCGGCACGCGTATAGGCGCCAAGGCGCAGGTTTTCCTCGACCGTCAGGCCGATGAAGGTTCCTCGCCCTTCCGGCACATGGGCCACGCCCAGGCCCGCGATCTCCTCGGTCGAGCGTCCCTGCAGTCGCTTCCCAGCGAACAGGATTTCACCCTCGCTGCGCACGATGCCGCAGATGGCGCGCAGCGTTGTCGTCTTGCCCGCCCCGTTGGCGCCGAGCAGCACCGCCATGCCGCCCTCCTCGACCGCGACGTCGATCCCGTGCAACACCTCGGACTGGCCATAAAAGGCCCTGACGGCGCGCAGCTCCAGGATCGGCGCCATCAGTGCCGCGTTCCTAGATACGCCTCGGTAACGGCCGGATTGCCGCGAATTTCCGCCGGCGGCCCATCGGCGATCACCCGTCCGAAATTGAGCACTACGATCTGATCGGAAACGCTCATCACCAGGCCCATATGATGCTCGACCAGGAGCACGGTGATCCCGAGCTGATCACGGACGGAACGGATCAGCGTGCCGAGTTCCGCCACTTCTTCGTGATTGAGCCCGCCGGCTGGTTCGTCGAGCAGCAGAAGCAGCGGGCGGGCGGCGAGTGCGCGCGCCAATTCCACGCGCTTGCGCGCGCCCAATGAGAGACTCGCAGCCGGCTGTCTTGCCATGTTCTCCAGCCCGACGAAGGCCAGCATCGTGCGCGCGGTCTCGTCGAACTCACGCTCCTCGGGCCGGGTAAACGGCAGTGTCACGGCATCGGTGAGCGGGCCATTGCGACCGCGTGCGTGGGCACCGACCTTGACGTTATCGAGGAC
>JBEKNW010000030.1:0-28974 GCA_049522435.1 Xanthobacteraceae bacterium | reverse complement strand
AGCCGCGCCGCCACGTTGATGCCGTCGCCATAGATGCGCGTTTCGTCGTAAATCACGTCGCCCATGTTGACGCCGATGCGGAACTGCATGCGCCGCTCCGGCTCGATGGCGGTGTTGCGCTCCGCCATCTTGGATTGGACGGCGACCGCACATTTGACCGCGTTCACCACGCTGGCGAACTCGGCGAGAATGCCATCGCCGGCGGTATCGATGATGCGCCCGCCGAACTCGCCGATCATCGGAAGTACGACGGCCTGATGCCCTTTGAGGTCGCGCACCGTGCGCGCCTCGTCGGCGCCCATCAACGCGCTGTAGCCGGCGATGTCCGCCGCGAGAATGGCAGTTAGCCGCCGTTCCACACGCTCTTCGGCCATGTCGATCGCACGCCCTATTATCGAGGCCAGCTTATGGTCAGAGGCTGTCTACCTCGGCTGTCTTATGACCGCGAGCCTGCACCCCTGATGCGCCGCAACGAGCCCATGTCCAATGTGAGGCCATCTGCAGCCCACGCACGGTGCGATCGATCCGGATCCCGCCTTACGCATGCAAGCCTTGCGCATCAAGCCTTGCGCATGCAAGCCTTACGCATGCAAGCGGCGAGGCCGAGCGGGACGCGCGCGTTCCTCGCCTGAGTGCTCCTCGAACAGCTCCGCCAGCTTCTCGGTCATGACGCCGCCGAGCTCCTCGGCGTCGACAATGGTCACCGCGCGCCGGTAGTAGCGCGTGACGTCATGGCCGATGCCGATGGCGATCAGTTCGACCGGCGAGCGAGTTTCAATGTCCTCGATCACCCAACGCAGGTGACGCTCGAGGTAATTGCCGGCATTGACCGACAGCGTCGAATCATCAACCGGCGCGCCATCGGAGATCATCATCAGGATTTTTCGGGTCTCGGCGCGGCCGAGCAGGCGCTTGTGCGCCCAGTCGAGCGCTTCGCCGTCGATGTTCTCTTTGAGCAGGCCCTCCCGCATCATCAATGCGAGATTCTTGCGCGCACGCCGCCATGGCGCATCCGCCGCTTTGTAGATGATGTGGCGCAGATCGTTGAGCCGTCCCGGATTGGCCGGCTTACCCTGGGCGAGCCAAGCTTCGCGCGACTGCCCGCCCTTCCAGGCCCGCGTCGTGAAGCCCAAAATCTCCACCTTGACGCCGCAGCGTTCCAGCGTGCGCGCCAGGATGTCGGCGCAGGTCGCCGCAACCGTGATCGGGCGCCCGCGCATCGAGCCGGAATTATCAAGCAGCAGCGTCACCACCGTGTCGCGGAAGTCGGTGTCCTTCTCGCGTTTGAACGAGAGCGGATGCAGGGGGTCGACGATGACGCGCGACAGCCGCGCCGGATCGAGCAGGCCTTCCTCGAGATCGAATTCCCAGGCTCTGTTCTGCTGCGCCAGCAACAGCCGCTGCAGCTTATTGGCCAGCCGCGCGACCGCGCCCTGGAGATGGGAAAGCTGCTTGTCGAGATAGCCGCGCAACCGCTCGAGCTCGTCCGGATCGCAGAGGTTCTCGGCGCCTACCACCTCATCGAATTTGGTGGTAAAGGGCCGATAGTCCGGACCGCGCGGCTCGTTGCGCTGATGGCGCGGCCGCCACGGCTCAGCCGCGGTCTCCGAATCGCCCAGCTCCGCATCGTCGGCCATGTCGGCGGCCTGTGCATCGACTGCTTCCGAGGCGCTGTCGGGCAATTCCTCGGCGGAGGACTCGGCCTCTTCGAGGCTCATGCGTTCGCTGTCGGCGGAATCGGATGTCTCGCCGTCCCGGCCGGATTCGCGGTTCTCTTCCTCGCCCTCTTCGCCCTCCTCCTCGTCGGATTCGCTTGAGCGATCCTCGCCCATATCCAGGCAATCGAGCAGGTCGTGCACCACGTCTGCGAACCGCCGCTGATCGGTGAGCACGCGCTCGAGGCGATCGAGATTGCGGCCGGCGCGCTCCTCGATCAGCGGGCGCCACAGCTCGACGAGCTTGCGCGCCGTTGCCGGCGGCGTCTCGCCGGTGAGCCGTTCCCGGACGATCATGGCGACGGCGTCTTCGATCGGCGCATCGGCACGGTCGGTGATCTCGTCGTATTTGCCGCGGTGGAAGCGATCGTCGAGCATGGCGCTGAGATTCTTCGCCACGCCGCCCATGCGGCGGGATCCGATCGCTTCGACCCGGGCCTGCTCGACCGCTTCAAACACCGCGCGTGCCTGCTGGCCGCCGGGCACCAGCTTGCGATGCACCGCCGGGTCATGGCAGGCGAGCCGCAACGCGATCGAGTCGGCGTGGCCGCGCACGATGGCCGCCTCCCGCTCATTGAGCCGGCGCGGCGGCTCCGGGAGCCGCGCCTTGCCGCCGGCAAGCCCGGGGCGCTCGGCGGCGAAGGCGACCTCGATGTCGCCTTTGCCGGCGATCGCGCGCAGGCAGACGGAGACCGCGCGCTTGAACGGCTCGGTCGGCGCTTCCTTGGCGGCATTCTTCGGCTTGATGTTCGAGGTCATGATCTCAGCCGTCATTCCGGGGCGCCGCGAAGCGGCGAACCCGGAATCCATATTCACAATCCTTGCGAGTCAGTCTCATGACAGGGACTATGGGTCCCCGCTTTCGCGGGGAAGACGTTACGAGAGTGCCACGTTCACCGCCGATTCCGGCAATTCCTGTCCGAAGCAGCGCTGATAGAATTCGGCGACCAGCGGCCGCTCCAACTCGTCGCATTTGTTGACGAAAGTCAGCCGGAAGGCGAAGCCGACGTCGCTGAAGATTTCGGCATTCTCCGCCCAGATGATCACCGTGCGCGGGCTCATGACCGTCGAGATGTCGCCATTCATGAAGGCGTTGCGCGTGAGATCGGCCACGCGCACCATCTTGCCGACGATGTCGCGGCCCTCGGCCGTGCGGTAATGCTTGGCCTTGGCGAGCACGATCTCGACCTCGTTGTCGTGCGGCAGGTAGTTCAACGTGGTGACGATCGACCAGCGGTCCATCTGGCCCTGATTGATCTGCTGGGTGCCGTGATAGAGGCCGGAGGTGTCGCCGAGGCCGACCGTGTTGGCGGTCGCGAACAAGCGGAACGAGGGATGCGGCTTGATCACCTTGTTCTGGTCGAGCAGCGTCAGCCGGCCGGACGATTCCAGAACCCGCTGGATCACGAACATCACGTCGGGGCGGCCCGCATCGTACTCGTCGAAGCAGAGCGCGATATTGTGCTGCAGCGCCCACGGCAGGATGCCGTCGCGGAACTCGGTGATCTGCATGCCGTCGCGGATCACGATGGCGTCCTTGCCGATGAGATCGACGCGGCTGATATGGCTGTCGAGATTGACGCGCACGCACGGCCAGTTGAGCCGCGCCGCCACCTGCTCGATATGGGTCGACTTGCCGGTGCCGTGATAGCCGGTCACGATAACCCGGCGGTTCCTGGCAAAGCCGGCGAGGATGGCGAGCGTGGTCGGCTTGTCGAACCGGTAGTCGGGATCGAGTTCGGGCACATGCTCGTCCGGCTCGGAATAAGCCGGCACTTCCAGGTCGCTGTCGATGCCGAATAATTGCCGGATCGAGACCTTCATGTCCGGCAAGCCGGATTCGGTTTCAGTTGCGAGAGTCATTGCACCTCCGTGACCCCGGAAACGTCCGAGGCGCGAATCGGCCGTCACCGGCAGTCGGATCGCGCCAAATTTAGCAGAAGCTCACTAGGCTTGAAAGATCAGCAGAAACCCGCCGACTTCAGGTAATTGTAGGCCTGGATGATCTCCCGCAGCCGCTCCTCTGAGGTACGGTCGCCGCCATTGGCGTCGGGGTGATGCCGCTTCACCAATACCTTGAACCTGGCCTTGATATCGGCCCTCTTGGCGTTGGCTTCAAGGCCAAGCACGTCGAGGGCGTGACGCTGCGCATTGAGAATCTTGCGGCCCTCGGCCGCCGGCCGCGCATGACGGGGACGGCTCGCCCCCATTTCGCCGAACAGCGCGAACGGGTCGTCGGCCGCCCAACCGCCGACGCGAGAGCCGCTGGAACCACGCCGGTCATCCCGGCGGCGGCCGCCGACGCTGCCGATCGAACCCATTTTCCAGGTCGGGCGGTGGCCGGTGATGTCGTCCTTCTGATACTTGGCGATCGCGTCCTCGCTCATCCCGGCGAAGAAATTGTACGAATTGTTGTATTCGCGGACGTGTTCGAGGCAGAACCGCCAATATTCGCTGGCGCGCAGCCGCCCCTTCGGCGCCCGATGGGTGGCCGGCGCGTTGCAGCGCGGCCACTGGCAGGCCGGAAGCTCGGCGCGCAGCCGGCGGTCCTGGTCGGGTTTGACCCGGATCCGATCAAAGAGTGGCGAGTCGCTGCTCATCATTGCAATATGCGGGTGCGCCGATGGTACCTTCAAGACTTGACAGGCGGCAAAAGGGCGCGTCGCGCCCCGTTGACCTTGCCACCGTGCGCTGGCTAAGCCGGTGCTCCAATGCGAACGCAGGATCTCATCACGGAAAAGTTGCGCAAGGCTTTCGCGCCCGAGAGCCTGCAGGTCGAGGACGAATCCCATCGCCACGAAGGCCATGCCGGACACCGGCCGGGCGGCGAGACCCATTTCCGGCTCTATATCGTGTCGGAAGCCTTTCGTGGGAAGAGCCGGCTGGAACGCCACCGCATGATTAACGCGGCGCTGGCGAGCGAGTTTTCGGGCGGTGTCCACGCGCTTGCCATCCACGCCGCGGCGCCGGGGGAGAATCTTGGCTGATCATGGATCGCGCGGCGTATCCGCGGCCGCATCCGTGACTTGCGCCTGCGGCGGTTCGCCGGCGGCGGCGAGGAGGCCCATCAAGTCGAGGTGGCGCGTGTACATGGCAAGCTTGCCGTCAGGGGTGCGCGGCCACATTTCCCGCGGCCGGTCCCAGTAGAGCTCGACGCCATTCTCGTCGGGATCGCGCAGGTAAAGCGCATCGCTGACGCCGTGATCGGAAGCGCCGTCGAGCGGAATGTTCGCTTCGATCAGCCGGCGTAGCGCGTCGGCGAGCGCGGCGCGCGTCGGATAGAGGATCGCCAGATGATAGAGGCCGGTCGTCCCTTCGGGCGGAGGCGGCCCGCCGCGGCTCTCCCAGGTGTTGAGGCCGATGTGATGATGGTAGCCGCCGGCGGAAACAAACGCCGCCTGCGGCCCCAACCTCTGCATCAACTGAAAGCCGAGGACGCCGCAATAGAACGCCAGTGCCCGATCGAGATCGGCGACCTTGAGGTGCACGTGGCCGATGCGCACGCCGGCATCGATCGGTGCGACGACCGCGTTTTCCTTGGCAGCGATTTTCGTTTGTATGGCTGTCACACCCGTGCTCGCTGTTTGGTAGATGTGGCTGCCATTTATTCCGCGCAAGGTGCGCGCGCAGCCGCTTCGGTTAGTCTAGTACCCACTTTCATAGAAACGTGATTCGCGCGGGCAGTGAATTCGAGAGTCGGATGAGACACTTGTTCGCATCGTTGCCTGCGCGGATTGGTGATTCCGGGTACTAGCTCGCTTTCGCCGTCACTTTGCGAGCGAGCGGCGTGACGCGCAGCGCCGTGATGCGGTTGCGGTTCTTGCGCAAGACGTGGAAGCGGTAGCCGTGGAAGGTGAAACTCTGTCCCGGCTCCGGGATCGAGCGCGCCTCGTGGATGACCACGCCGGCGATCGTCGTCGCCTCGTCGTCGGGGATGTTCCAATCCATCGCCCGGTTGAGGTCGCGTATCGGCACCGCGCCGTCGACATTGACCGAGCCGTCCGGCAGCGCCCGCACGCCGGGAACCGCGATGTCGTGTTCGTCGGTAATGTCGCCGACGATCTCCTCCATGATGTCCTCCAGCGTCAGCAGCCCCTCGAGTTCGCCGTACTCATCGACGACAAGCGCCAATGCCGTCTTGCGGCGAAGGAACGCCTTGAGCTGGTCATAGAGCGGCATGGTGTCCGGTACGAACCATGGCGGCGTCGCCAGCGATGTGATGTCGATCTTGGCGGCATCGCCGCCGGCCGCGTGCAGTGCGCGCAAGAGGTCCTTTGCGTGCAATATCCCGACGACGTTGTCCGGAGAACCGCGCCAGAGCGGCAATCGGGTCACCGCTGCGGCAAGGACGGCATCGACGATCTCCCGCGGCGACTCGTCGGCATCGAGCATCACCATCTTGGTGCGATGGACCATGACGTCCGAGACCACGAGCTCGCGCAGGTCGAGCAAGCCCCCCATCATGTCGCGGTCGAGCTTTTCCACGACACCGGCGCGGTGCATGAGATCGACGGCGCCGCGCAGCTCCTCGCGCGGCGAGAGGATCGACTGAATCTTGCCGACCGGCATGCCGACGCCGCGCAGAATGAGACGCACCAGCCACTCGACCGCCTTCAGCATCGGCGAGAACCAGCGCACCATCCGATCGACTGGTTGAGCGACGGCAAGAGCCATGCGATCCGGTGAATTGAAGGCCGCGGTCTTCGGCAATATTTCGCAGACGACGAAGATCAGCACCGTCATCACGATCGTGGCATAGATCACGCCGGCGTGGCCGAAGAACGCAAGCAAGAGGCCGGTCGCCAAGGTTGAGGCGGCGATATTGGTCAGGTTGTTGGCGAATAAAATCGCGCCGAGCAGCCGCTCGCGCGTCGACAGGAGCCGGTTGACGATGGTCGCGTCCCGGTTGCCATGCTTCTCCAGCCGCAACATGGCGGCACGCGAGGAGGCGGTCAGCGCCGTCTCGCTGGCGGAATAGAACGCCGATATCAGCAGACAAATCACGACCGCCGCGACGGTCAACCAATCGTAAATAGTCATTGCTGCGCAAGCTTCTCGCCGAGGAACGCGCGCACATTCTCTTGATCGACCCCGGTCTCGACGAACGCGGCGCCGATCCCGCGCGCAAGAATGAATGTAGGCATTCCGCGCTTCACTTTCTTGTCCTGCGCGATCAAATCCATCAACCGGTCGACGGAAGGCAGCCCGCCCGGAATGTCCTTTGGCCCGGTCGGTAATCCGACCTCCGCCAAGTGGCGGATCGCGCGCTCCGCCGCGGCGGCGGGCATGAGTCCCTGCCGCGCCGAAAAGGCGAAGGCGAGCGCCATGCCGGCGGCAACCGCCTCGCCATGTAAGAGCCGGTCGGAGAAGCCGCAGGCCGCCTCCAGGGCATGGCCGAAAGTATGGCCGAGATTGAGCAACGCCCGCTCGCCGGTCTCGCGCTCGTCGCGCGCCACGATCGCGGCCTTGGCGCGGCAACTCACGGCGATGGCGTGCTCGCGGGCAAAACTTCCGGAAGAATTGCCGCCGGCAAAGACGTCGCGCCAGTTCGTTTCCAGCCAGGAGAAGAAAGCGGCGTCGCCGAGCAAGGCGTATTTGGCGATTTCGGCGTAGCCGGCGCGGAATTCGCGCACCGGCAGCGTGTCGAGCACGGCGGTGTCGGCGAGGACCAGGATCGGCTGATGAAACGCGCCGATGAGGTTCTTGCCGTGGGCGGAATTGATCGCGGTCTTGCCGCCGACCGAGGAATCGACTTGCGCCAGCAGCGTAGTCGGGACCTGCACGTATTCAAGCCCGCGCCGCACCGCGGACGCCGCGAAGCCGGCGAGATCGCCGATGACGCCGCCTCCGAGCGCGACGACGAGATCGCCGCGCTCGATGCGCGCCGCAATGATCGCCTCACAGGCTTGCTCGAAGATGCGAAAGCTCTTCGAGCCCTCCCCGGCCGGAACGATCACGTGGATTGTCGCTATGCCGGCATCGGCCAGCGCGGCTTCGGCGGCGGCGAGATGGTAACGCGCCACGTTCTCGTCGGTGACGATGGCGGCCTTGGCGCGCGGGCGCAGGGCCTCGATGCGCGCGCCGAGCGAAGCGATAAGGCCGCGCCCGATCACGATGTCGTAGCTGCGGGCGCCAAGCGCGACCTTGACGGTTGCCGGATCGGCGCGAAGGGGTGCCGTCATGCGCCGGTCTTTCCCGGTGGCACGGCGGCAGGCTCCAGGAACGAAGCGAGCGCCGTCATGAGGTCCGCAACGATGGCGTCATGCGCCACCTCGCGCGACTGTACGGTCAGATCGGCCTGCGCATAGATCGGCTCGCGTTCCGCCAGCAACCGGCGGAGCGTCTCGGCCGGATCGGCGGTCTGCAGCAGCGGCCGCTCGTTCCTGCGCTTGCTGATCCGCCGCATCAGCACGTCGATTTCGGCGCTCAGCCAAATGGAAATGCCTTTTGCTCGGATGGCGTTGCGCGTATCCGGGTTGATGAACGCGCCACCGCCGGTTGCCAGCACCTGCGGGCCGCCCTCGAGCAGGCGTGCAATCACGCGCGCCTCGCCGCCGCGGAAATCCGCCTCGCCGTGGCGAGCGAAAATGTCCGCAATGCTCATGCCGGCGGCCTTTTCGATCTCCGTGTCGGCATCGACAAAGGGGATGTTCAGGCGAGCGGCGAGCCGGCGGCCGACCGCCGACTTGCCCACCCCCATCATGCCAATGAGCACGATCGAGCGGCGTCCCAGGCGGGCCAGGATTGCTGCCGCTGAAGCCGGCGCGTTGGCGTCATTTTGCAAGGCAACATCAGTCATATGCTATTTTAGCCCACAATAGGCCGCCCGGCGCCTGCTGCCCACGGCCAGAACGCCCGAATGCCTTGCCGAATGACTTCCCGAATGACTTGCCTAATGACATGCCGAATGACTTGCCAGGCCGGACTGAACATGATCGTACTCGGTCCCGTTCGCCGGCACCAATGGGATAGCGCGAGCACCTGACGATGCCGAGCCTGCTTCGGTTTCTCGCCGTCATCGCTATACTGTGTGCCGCCGTCTATGGCGGTCTATATTCGCTGGCGCATTTCGTGCAGCCGAAACCGCGCGAGATCTCCGTATCGATCCCGCCCGACAAATTCTTCAAGAACCGCTGAGGGCTCCGGCCATGGTTGGTGGCAGGGTTCGTGAAATAGCTCGCGCGGCAAGGCCTTCCGACGAGCGGCTGGTTGCGCTTTTTCTCGACATGCTGGCGGCCGAGCGCGGCGCCGAGAAAAACACGCTCGCCGCCTATGGCCGCGACCTTGCCGATTTCACGGCTTACCTCGCCGGCGGCGGGCGTTCCGTTGCGACGGCAGCGACCGACGATCTGCGCGCCTATCTCGGCGAGCTTGCAAGGCGGGGCTTAAGGCCGACGACGGTGGCCCGGCGCCTCTCGGCGATGCGGCAGCTCTATCGTTTCCTCTACGCGGAAAGGCAGCGGAAAGACGACCCCGCCGCCGTGCTCGAAGGTCCAAAGCGCGTCCGTCCACTGCCTAAAACACTCACGCTCGCCGAAGTCGATCGCCTGCTGGGCGTGGCTGCACGGTCGGATCCGGCGGCGCCGCTGCCGGTGCGCCTGCGCGCGGCCCGGCTCGCCTGTCTCGTCGAGCTGCTCTATGCCACAGGTCTGCGCGTCTCCGAACTCGTTGCGCTGCCCGCAACGGCTGCCCACCGCGACGCCCAGGTCATCGTCGTGCGCGGCAAAGGCAACAAGGAGCGGCTCGTGCCGCTCAACGATGCCGCCAAGCGCGCGATGGCGGAATACCTCGCTCTCCTTGCGCAGGCCGGCGGCGCCGGCAGCGCCGGCCGCACTAGGCGGGACGCCGGATCGAAGTGGCTGTTCCCCTCCTTCGGCGACAGCGGTCATCTCACCCGCCAGCACTTCGGACGCGAGCTCAAGGCGCTCGCCGCCGCTGCCGGATTGCGGGCGGCGCAATTGAGCCCGCACGTGCTCCGCCACGCCTTCGCCAGCCACCTCCTGCACAATGGCGCGGACTTGCGCGTGGTGCAGACGCTGCTCGGCCACGCCGACATTTCGACCACGCAGATCTATACCCACGTGCTCGAAGAGCGCCTGAAAAGCCTGGTGCGGGACCTCCATCCGCTAGCCGAAAACAGGTAGCGTTATGAAGCGGCGCGACGGCGTACATCAAAATTTGATTGACTTATGATTTATATATGATATTGTAGTGGAGGTCAGTGATCCGCCGGAAATGACCGGACAGCGGAGCAACCCATCCAAAATTCCGAAACACGGGTGGCTCTGCGAGAGTGAGACGGGCTGCTGACAGCAGGTGTAATAGTATCGAACAGCAGTGCAGAATCGTTGACAGGTGGATGTCATGTCCACAACGCGAAATGCTTTAATGATGCCGTCCAAGGCTCAAACAAGTGCCTTCGCCAGGGCTCCGCGCCTGGTTCTGCTCTGCCTCTTCGTCTGCGGAGTCCAGAAGCGCGAAGGCCCAGAGGACCTTGGATGCGCTACAAGCCGAAGATCGGAGAGGAATTTGCACTCAACGCTGCTGTGATTGCAGCGAAGACGAGGCATCTGACCGAAGTGACGCGATCCACTATCGCTCTTGCGATCGTTATCGTCGTTCTAGTCACGTTGGCTGCCACGGCGGCGTTCTGCGCATACCGTGGAGACTTCCAAGTCCTCCAAACCCTTTGGGCGGTCGTAGCTGCCCCTTTGGGATGCATCATTGGCTATTACTTCCGAGGCACAGGTACGAATGGAAAAGAAGACCACCCGAGTGCAGCTTGAACTTCCCGAGAGTTCGATGGAGCGCCTGCGGGCGCTGCGGGAAAGGACTGAGGCGGCTTCATATGCTGAGGTTATGAAGAACGCTCTTCGGTTATATGAGGCGCTGATCAAAGAGGCGGAAAGTGGCAATCAAGTTTGCATCAAGAGCAGTGATGGAACCGAGACCGCTTATCGCATGATCTTCTGACAAGAATTCACCGATCCGTTTCGAGGTGCAGATGAACAAGCAAGATGCGATCGACATTCTTATCGGCCATCAAGATGAATTACGCGCGCTCGGCGTGCGCCATGCCGCATTGTTCGGCTCGGTTGCCCGCGGCGAAGCGGGCCGGCAAAGCGACCTCGACATCATTATCGAGCTGGCCCCCGACGCTTCACTCGACATCTTTGCCTACGTCGAACTGAAAAACTTCATTGCTGCGCTCTTTCCAGGACCGGTCGACGTCGTGAACAAGGATGCACTCAAACCGTACGTTCGGCCGCCGGCGACCGCAGATTCGATCTATGCCTTCTAATTCCCCGGTCGGTCCGCTGACCGATATTCGCGAAAACATTGGCCTCGCATTTTCATTCATCGGTCAAGCATCCATTGACCAATTTCTTGCAGATCGCCGCACGGTCTACGCCGTGACGCGTTGCCTTGAAATCATATCCGAGGCCTCGCGCAGGTTGCCGCCCGAACTGAAAGCCCGACATCCGCAAATTCGATGGCAGGGTATGGCCGGAGCCGGGAACGTCTACCGCCATGATTATGAGCTAATACTCGACAAGGCCGTTTGGGACACCGTGCACGAAAGCCTCGAACCCTTGCTCACTGTCGTCGAGGAGGAACTCCGCCGTTTGGAAGGTGGATAGGACAGCGCGCTCTGCGATTTCCGCGACCGGCATTGCTTGACTTGAGCGCGCTCCACCGGCGAGTTTGCCGCGCGTGCGGCGTCCACCGTTCAGCCCGAGAATGAGCGGCGACCAAATATCGCTTTTCCCCATTCTTCCTTTGACGAATTTGCCCACGTTTGCGATAGCTTGTCGGTGATGACGATCCGGTATACGCGGGGCAGCCGCGCGCGCGTTGCGTCGGCATCGGAACGTGGCGAGTCGAATTGTTGGCAAGATCGAAGAGTACGCAAGAGACCCGGACTCGCTCGCCAACAGGGTTATCGCCGTGAGCACGGGATATCGCCGGCTGCGGGTCGGCGATTTCCGCGTGATCTTCCGAGAGAATGCGGCCGAAATCGAAATTCTCGATATCGGCCCACGCGGCGGAATCTACAATTGAGACGAGAACAATGACCAAGGCTCACATATTCCGCACCCCTGGTGGCGAGGAGTTAGTCGTGATGGCGCGCGAGGAGTACGACACTCTGCAGGATGCTGCCGTCGCCGCAGCGCGCATCCGCGATCTGGCCGAGGGCCGGGAGGAGCTGCTCACCTCGGTGGAAGTCGAGGCCCTTCTGAAGGCGCCGACACCGCTCGCTTTTTGGCGCAAGAAACGCCGTCTGACGCAAACCGTCCTCGCCAACGACGTCGGTGTCTCGCAGAACTTTCTATCCGACGTGGAACGCGGCAAGGCAATCGGAGACGTCGTCCTTTACGCCAAGCTGGCGCGCCGACTTGGCATCTCGATTGAGGATTTGGTGCCGGACGACGAGCGCCAGGCATAAATGCAGATGCGTCGGCTGATGAGTAATGCGTAGTTATCTCGACTTCGAAAAACCGGTGGCCGAACTCGAGGCCAAGATCGAAGAAATGCGCGCGCTTGAGGCCGCCGGCGACGCTATTGCGATCGGCGAAGAGATCAACCGCATCGAAGTCAAGGCGGATCAGGCGCTCAAGGAACTCTACAGCACGCTGACGCCCTGGCAGAAGACGCAAGTGGCGCGGCATCCGCAACGGCCGCATTGCCTCGATTACATTGCCCGGCTCATCGCTGATTTCGTTCCGCTTGCCGGCGATCGCAAATACGGAGAAGACGCGGCGATCGTCGGCGGGTTCGGCCGCTTCCGCGGCGAGAGCGTCTGCATCATCGGCCAGGAAAAAGGCTCCGACACCGAGAGCCGTCTCAAGCACAATTTCGGCATGGCGCGGCCGGAAGGCTACCGCAAGGCGGCGCGGCTCATGGACATGGCCGACCACTTCGAAATTCCGGTCATCGCGCTGATCGACACCGCGGGCGCCTATCCCGGCATCGGCGCGGAAGAGCGCGGGCAGGCCGAGGCTATCGCGCGCTCGACCGAAGCCTGCCTGCGGATCGGCGTGCCCAATGTCGCGGCCATCATCGGCGAGGGCGGCTCGGGCGGAGCGATCGCGCTCGCGACCGCCAACCGCGTGATCATGCTGGAGCACGCCATCTACAGCGTGATTTCGCCCGAAGGCGCGGCTTCGATCCTCTGGCACGATACCGCGAAAGCGCAGGAAGCCGCCTCCAGCTTGAAGATCACCGCGCAGGATCTGTTGCGATTCGGCGTTGTTGATACCGTCGTCCCGGAGCCGACCGGCGGCGCGCATCGCGATCCCGCCGCGGCCATCGCCGCGGCCGGAGCGGCGATCGCCGACGCCTTGGCCGAACTGCAGGGCCTCGCCCGCGCAACTATCGTCCAGCTGCGGCGCGACAAGTTCATGGCGATCGGGCGGATGCTCGGCTGACCCTTCGGCCCGACGGATTCCGCCGTCATCTTCATCCGCCACAATCGCGCCGGGATCGGTCCCCCCGATCGGGTCTTTTCTCGGAGCAAGAGTGAACCCCGCGTCGTGGCCGATTACCATGGATAAGGCATTGGTTTTGCCCGTCAAATTTGCGGAAAATTTACTCTTCGTTCAGCACCGGCATGGTCCACCTTTATGCCGGCGCCAAGGCTCGCTTGCACAAGCCACCTCAGAGGGATAACGATTGAGCCAGTGATGGCACGGGGATGGCCCATCAGTCGGGGAGTATCGAATTGATCCGCGCCAGCCTGGTCCGCGCGCAAGTCTGCCGCGCCTTTTTGGCGTCGGCGGTTCTCGCCGGTTCGTTGGCGCTTGCCGGCTGCTACGGCGACGACGGCTATCAGTTGCCGACCCGCGCGATGAAAGAGTTGTCGCCACAGATGCTGGCGCAGCTCGACCAGAAGCACATGCCGAAGGACTCGCCGGTTCTCGTCCGCATCTTCAAGGAGGAATCGGAACTCGAAGTCTGGAAACAGGACAATACTGGCCGTTTCCAAATACTCAAGGTCTATCCGATCTGCCGCTGGTCGGGGGACCTTGGGCCCAAGGTCCATGAGGGCGACCGCCAGGCTCCCGAGGGCTTCTACGCGATCACCCCCGAACTGATGCAACCCAATTCCAACTACTACCTCGCGATCAACACCGGCTTTCCCAATGCCTTCGACAAGGCGAACGACCGCCACGGCGCCTTCCTCATGATCCATGGCGACTGCTCGTCGCGCGGCTGCTACGCCATGACCGACGAGCAGATCGGCGAAATCTATTCGCTCGCCCGTGAATCCTTCCTCGGCGGCCAGCAGTCCTTCCAGATCCAGGCCTATCCATTCCGCATGACGCCGGCGAACCTGGCTCGGCATCGCACCAACCCGAACATGGCCTTCTGGAAGATGATCAAGGAGGGCAACGACCATTTCGAGGTGACGCATCTGGAGCCCAAGGTCGAGGTGTGTAACCGGCGCTATGTGTTCGATGCCCAGCCGCCGCCCAATTCCACCAAGCCGCTTGTGTTGAATCCGACCGGCCGCTGCCCGGCCTTCGTGGTCGCGCCGGAAATCGCCGGTCCGGCGCTGGAAAAAGAGCACAACGACGAAGTCCAGTACGCCCAGTTGGTCAAAGCCAACGTGCCGGTCGCACCGATCAGGACCGGCCTCGACGGCGGCATGAATAGAGTCTTCCTCGCGCAGGTCGGGGGGAATATACCGCCGGCACGAACGACGGGATCGTTGCCGCCACAACCGCCGCCCGCCGTTACGGTTGACAGCGGCGGAGCACAGCCCACGTTCGGCAGCCGCTTGCTCGGCGGCCTACTCGGGTCGAAGCCGGCTGCCGAGCCTACTCAAGTCGCCGCCACCGATTCGGCATCGCAAGAACGCGGCGGGGGTGGCGGAAGCGGCGGCTTCTTCGGCAACTTGTTCTCGTCGAACGGCAGCGCGCAGGCTGATGCGGCCGCCGGACCGCAACCGCCGGCAACCGCGCCAGCCGAGTCACAAAAGCCCAAATCCGCCCCGCATAATGAGACCGCCTCCGCTGCCGGCCTGCCGCCGAAGCAGAAGACCGAACCCAACAAGTCGGAGCCGCATAAAAGCGTGCCGCAGGAAGCCAATGGGGCGAAACAGACGCCACCGCAGCAGGAAGCAAATGCGGCAACGGCGCCTGCGAAAAACGGCGCCCTGCTCAACGGCGCTCAACCCATGGTGCCCGCCGGCAACTTCGATAGCCGTTGGGGCGGGCTACAGTAATCAGAGGACGGATGACAGACGACGGAGGTCGGAAAACTCTTCATCCGTCCTCTGTCATCCGACTTCTGTTGTCCGCTAAGCGTATCGCCCGTGGCAATGCTTAAATTTCTTGCCTGAGCCGCACGGGCAGGGCTCGTTGCGGCCGACTTTGCCCCAACTGGTCGGGTCTTGCGGATTGCGCGCCGGCGCCGACGTGTTGCGCGCCGCTGCCGGCGCCGCGCCGCGGGCGGTACCGCCAATTCCGTGCCGCGCCAGCGTTTCGGCGCCGGCCAGCGCCAGCGCCATCTCATCCTCGCCGGTCGCCGGATCGATCTTGTGCGCCGCCATGGCCGGCAGCGGGGCCGGCGGCTGCTCCGGCGGCGGCGATGCCATGATCTCGACGCGCATGAGCTGCGCCGTCACCGCCTCGCGCAGGTTCTGGCTCATCGCCTCGAACAGGCTGAAGGCTTCGGCCTTGTACTCGTTGAGCGGGTCGCGCTGGCCGTAGCCGCGCAGCCCGATCACCTGCCGCAGATGGTCGAGCATGACCAGGTGCTCGCGCCAGAGATGGTCGAGCGACTGCAGCAGGATCGATTTCTCGATGTAGCGGATGACGTCGGCGCCCCACTGCGCGACCTTCGCCGCCATGTGCTCGTCGGCGCGGCGCTCGACGCGGGTGAAAATCTCCTCGTCGGCGATGCCCTCTTCCTTCGCCCATTCATCGACCGGCAGGTCGAGGCCGATCACGCGCTTGAGCTCCTCCTTGAGGCCCGCCGTGTCCCATTGCTCCGGATAGGCGTTCTCCGGCACGTACTTGGCGACGAGATCGTCGATCGTGTTGTGGCGCATGTCGGCGACCACTTCGGCGACCGCCGCGTCCTGCATCCATTCGACGCGCTGGTCGAAGATGACCTTGCGCTGATCGTTCATGACGTTGTCGTATTTGAGGATGTTCTTGCGGATATCGAAGTTGCGCGCCTCGACCTTCTGCTGCGCCTTCTCCAGCGCCTTGTTGATCCAGGGATGGATGATCGCCTCGTTTTCCTTCAGCCCGAGTTTCTGCAGCATGCCGTCGAGCTTGTCGGTGCCGAAGATGCGCATCAGGTCGTCTTCGAGCGAAAGGAAGAATTTCGAGTGGCCGGGATCGCCCTGGCGTCCGGACCGGCCGCGCAATTGATTGTCGATGCGGCGGCTCTCGTGCCGCTCGGTGCCGAGCACGAAAAGCCCGCCGGCGGCGAGCGCCTTCTCCTTCAATCGCGCGACTTGCGCGCGAATTTCGGCGGCGCGCTCACTTTTCTCGCGCTCGCGCGGCTCCTCGATATCGGCCAATTCCTGGCGAATGCGCATGTCGGCGTTGCCGCCGAGCTGGATATCGGTGCCGCGGCCGGCCATGTTGGTGGCGATGGTGATGGCGCCGGGCACGCCGGCCTGGGAGACGATATAGGCTTCCTGTTCGTGATAGCGGGCGTTGAGGATGGCGAACACCTTGACTTTGGTGGCGCCTTCGTCCCCGGAATAGAGCGCAGCGAACGCGTTGGGGTCGGAGAAGTCGTGCGCCTCCCAGCCCTTCTGGCGCAGCATCTCCGCGAGCTGCTCGGATTTCTCGATCGAGGTGGTGCCGACCAGCACCGGCTGGCCGCGTTGCTTGCAATCTTCAATCAGCGCGATGACCGCGCGGTATTTCTCCGCCGCCGTGCGATAGACCTCGTCGTCGTCGTCAAGGCGGATCATCGGCATGTTGGTGGGGATTTCCAGGACTTCGAGATTGTAGATGTCCTGGAACTCGTCCGCTTCGGTCGTGGCCGTACCGGTCATGCCGGCGAGTTTTTCATACATGCGGAAATAGTTCTGGAAGGTGATCGAGGCGAGCGTCTGATTCTCCGGCTGGATCGGCTGCCGCTCCTTGGCCTCGAGCGCCTGGTGCAGCCCTTCCGAATAGCGCCGGCCCGGCATCATACGGCCGGTGAACTCGTCGATGATGACGACCTCGCCGTTGCGCACGATGTAGTCCTTGTCGCGCTGGAACAGCTTGTGGGCGCGCAGCGCCTGGTTCACGTGATGCACGACGGAGACGTTCTCGATGTCGTAGAGCGATTCGGACTTGAGCAGACCGGCATCGCGCAGCCCCTGCTCCATCTTTTCCATGCCGATCTCGGTGAGCGTGACGGTACGCTGCTTCTCGTCGAGCTCGTAGTCGGCCTTGTCGAGCTTGGGGATGTGGGTGTCGATGGTGTTGTAGAATTCGGAGCGGTCGTCGAGCGGGCCGGAAATGATCAGCGGCGTGCGCGCCTCGTCGATCAGGATCGAGTCGACCTCGTCTACGATGGCGTAGCTGTGCCCGCGTTGCACCATGTCCTCGAGCCGGTACTTCATGTTGTCGCGCAGATAGTCGAAGCCGAGCTCGTTGTTGGTGCCGTAGGTGACGTCGCACTCGTACTGCCGCTTGCGTTCCGCGTCGTCGAGGCCGTGCACGATGACGCCGACGCTGAGCCCGAGGAATTTGTAAATCTGCCCCATCCATTCGGCGTCGCGCTTGGCGAGATAATCGTTGACGGTGACGACGTGCACGCCGCGGCCGGCGAGCGCGTTGAGATAGACCGCAAGAGTGGCGACCAGCGTCTTGCCCTCGCCGGTCTTCATCTCCGAGATCTTGCCTTCGTGCAGCACCATGCCGCCGATGAGCTGGACGTCGAAATGACGCTGGCCGAGCGTGCGCTTGCCGGCCTCGCGCACGGTGGCGAAAGCCGGCACCAAGGTGTCGTCAAGCGTCGCGCCTTCGGCCAGTTGCTTTTTGAATTCGTCCGTCCGTGCGCATAATGCCTCGTCGGAGAGCTGCTCCAGCTCTCTTTCCAGCGCATTGATGGCGTCGACCTGGGGCCGATAAGTACGGATGCGCCGGTCGTTGGAGGAACCGAACAGCTTGCGAGCCACAGCGCCGATCATCGCGTCATCCTTCCCATGGGGCCGCGCCACGGAGCTGTTTGATGGAACACGGTCTTTTCCGACCTTCCTTCGCCCGCCGAAGCGGGCTTCGCGAAGGCGGGAAACCGGTGCCCATTTTTCGGGATCATGCTGTTGTGCGCACGCCTGATCCTTCCCGAGACCCGGTGTCCACTTTTCGCGATCATGCTGTGGAGTTCCTCGCTCGGTTCCTCGCCCTCGGCGCGTGTCCAACCGGCGGAAAATGCAGCGCTATTCGGGTTTCTTCAGGGCGACAGGGGCGCTTGGATACTGTCGACACATAGGAGGGGGTGGGTTTCCTGTCAATGCGACCTGCGGCTTCACGGGCTCGTTAGGCGGCGCGTCGATTCTGCCATTGCCAAAAGGAGGCGATTCGGCGAGTGTCCGCGCCGGCAATCCGCGCCTGAGAAAGGCGATTTGCCCATTACCCTTTGCCCCATTACCCAAAGGATCGCGTTCCATGGCCTTCACTCGCCTGTCCGTCTGCCGCGCGCTCGGCGCGCTCACAATTGCTGCGTTCCTCTTGGTGCCGATCAACGCTCTGCGGGCGCAGGATAGCGATCCGGTGGTCGCCCGCGCCAACGGCGTCGATATCCACGAGAGCGACCTCGCCTTCGCCGAAGAGGAGATTGGCGGCAACATGCCGAGCATGCCCCCGGAACAGAAGCGCGACTATCTCATCAACTATCTTGCCGACATGGTCGTGTTGTCGCAGACCGCCGAGCAGCAGAAGCTCTCCGATCGCCCGGACGTCAAGCACCGGCTTATCTTCGACCACAACAGGCTGTTGATGGAAGCGCTGCTGCAGGATGTCGGCCGCGCCGCGCTGTCGGACGAGGCGGAGCACAAGGTCTATGACGAGGCCGTCAATCAGGTGACGAACGAGGAGGAGGTGCACGCGCGCCATATCCTGGTCGCGACCGAGGACGAAGCCAAGGCGGTCCTCGCCCAACTGAAGACCGGCGCGGATTTCGCGACATTGGCCAAGGAAAAGTCGAAAGACCCGGGCGCGGCCGAAGGCGGCGATCTCGGCTATTTCACCAAGGACCAGATGGTGCCCGAATTCGCCAACGTCGCCTTCAAGCTCGACAAGGGGCAGATTTCCGATCCAGTGAAGACACAATTCGGCTGGCACATCATCAAGGTCGAGGACAAGCGCATCAAGCCGACGCCGACGTTCGATCAAGTCAAAAGCCAGATCGAAAATTATGTCGCGCACCGCGCCCAAGCGCAGTTCGTCGAAAAGTTGCGCAGCGCCGCCAATATCGAGCGCCTCGACAAGCCGGCGGCGCCGCCGGCTGCGGATCCTTCGCTCAATCCCGCCGCGCCGGCGAAGAAGTGAGGCGGAAATTCCCCTTGCGGGTGCACCAAAAAACCTCTGTTGTCATTCCGGCCGAGCGCAGCGAGAGCCGGAATCCATAATCCCTGTCATAGCGGTTGGCCGAGAGCATCGTGGTTATGGATTCCGGGCTCGCGAGCGTTGCTCGCGCCCCGGAATGACGCAGAGCACCATGTCCAGCGCCGTCTCGCCCCTCGCTCCGAAAACAATCCCCGACATGCCGGCGATCGCCGGCGTGCGGCTTTCGACCGCGGCCGCCGGCATCCGCTATCAGGGTCGCACCGACGTCATGCTGGCCTCCTTCGACGCGGGAACGAGCGTTGCCGGCGTGTTCACGCGCTCCAAATGCCCGTCGGCGCCGGTCGACTGGTGCCGCGCCCGGCTCAAGAGTGGCGGTGCGAGCGCCCTCGTCGTCAACTCGGGTAATGCCAACGCGTTCACCGGCAAGTCGGGTCGGGCGGCGACCAAGCTCACCGCCGAGATCGTCGCCAAGGCTGCAGGCTGCAAACCGGGCGATGTATTCCTCGCTTCGACCGGCGTTATCGGCGAGCCGCTCGACGCGACGAAATTCGCGACGGTCATGGACCGCCTCATCGCCGACGCGTCGCTTGGCGGCTGGCGCGAGGCCGCCAACGCGATCATGACCACCGACACGTTTCCGAAACTGGCGACGGCGCGCGCGCGCCTTGCCGGCACAACAGTGACCATCAACGGCTTCGCCAAAGGTGCCGGCATGATCGCGCCCAACATGGCGACCATGCTCGCTTTCGTGTTCACCGATGCGCCGATCGCCGCGCCGGCGCTGCAAACATTGCTGCGCCAAGGCGTCGTCGATACCTTCAACGCCGTCACCGTCGATGGCGACACCTCAACCTCCGACACCCTGCTCGCCTTTGCTACCGGCGCGGCTGGTGCGGCCGGCGCGGCGCAGGCGGCGGGCGCGCCGCGCATCAGCCGCGCCAGCGATCCGCGGCTTGTCCCCTTCCGCAAGGCGTTCACCGGCGTGCTCGCTAATCTCGCCGAGCAGGTGGCGCGCGACGGCGAAGGCGCGCGCAAGCTCATTGAGATCGTGGTCGAGGGCGCGGTGTCAAAAAATTCGGCACGCCGCATCGCGCTGTCGATTGCCAACTCGCCGCTGGTCAAGACCGCGATCGCCGGCGAGGACGCCAATTGGGGCCGCGTGGTCATGGCGGTGGGCAAGGCCGGCGAGCCCGCCGACCGCGATCGGCTTTCGATCTGGTTCGGCGGCATCCGCGTCGCGCATCGGGGCGCGCGCGATCCGGGGTACGACGAGGCCGCCGTCGCCACCGCGATGAAGAAACCCGAGATCACGCTGAAAGTCGCGCTCGGCCTCGGCAAGGGCCGCGACCGCGTGCTCACCTGCGACCTCACCAAGGAGTACGTGGCGATCAACGGCGATTATAGGTCTTGACCCGTCCTTAACCATTGCGGCGAATGCGGCTATCTAAACGATCCCATTGAACGAGATTTTACCTTTCATCGCTTAGATCGAGGCTGGGCCGTGAGCGTCAAACTCGTCCTTGTCGCCGCCTGCGCCCTTATCGATGCCGACGGCCGCGTGCTCATCGCGCAGCGTCCGCCAGGCAAGTCGATGGCGGGGCTTTGGGAGTTTCCCGGCGGCAAGGTCGAGCCCGGTGAGCGGCCGGAACAGAGCTTGATCCGCGAGCTGAAGGAGGAACTGGGAATCGTCGTCAAGGAGGAGTGCCTCGCGCCGCTGACCTTCGCGAGCCACCCTTATGCCGACTTCCACCTGCTGATGCCGCTCTATGTCTGCCGGCGCTGGGAAGGAATCGTCGCGGCGCGGGAGGCGCAGAAGCTGAAATGGGTGCGGCCGGACGAGCTGCGTAACTATCCGATGCCGCCTGCCGACGAGCCGCTGATCCCGCACCTCACGACGCTGTTATGATGCGAACGCCAGAAGGCAAAAGGCCATGTTCAAGTCCTCGATATCCGCGATCTGCACATCGCTCCAGCGCTTCGCGCGCGACGAAGGCGGCGCCACCGCGATCGAGTATGCGATGATCGCATCCGGCGTCTCTATAGTTATCGCCGGAACGGTCGTGGCCTTGGGTTCCACCGTGACAGACATGTTCACGAGCGTCGCCACGGCGTTGAAATAAGCGGCTCGCTTAGCCTGATCCCCAAAAGCCTGCCCCCGGACGTGATCCGGTGCGGACACCGGCTTTCGGAAAAGATCAGGCGCAAATAACCTCAATGCGAACGGTCGTCATACGACCTCCGTGGATACGCTCGTTGGCCGGGATGCCAGACGATCACGCACCGCAGCTACCAGGCCGTCGATCGATAAGTGCAACTTGGCCAGCGCGGCTTCCTCCTGTGCATCACGCACCGAGTTCGCCCCCTTGGCCGAAAAAATGACCACCGGAATTGCGTTGCCCTTGCTGTCGCGAAGCTCGGGCTTCAGATCGGGGCTAGCCGCCTTGGCGAGCTCTACATCAAGCACTGCAAGGTCGAAGTCGCTAGCCTTCAGCACGCGCTGCGCCTCCTCGATCGAATTGACTGTCACGACATCGGCAATTTCGCTGAGAGCGCGAGCGACGACCTGGTCTTGGTCGACATGAAGGATGCGCGGACGCCTGTTCGCATCGCGCCGGAGGGGCTGGGTAAGCACCCGCATGAGGCGATCGAAGTCTATCGGTTTGTTCAGCCAATCCAGGACATTGAGCATGGATGACCGCGAGTCGGCGCGGCCGCGGCTGGTATCGGCTGATACAACGATAATCGATGTGTCGCGATATTGCGGCAGTTCGCGCAAGCGCAAGATCAGACTTATGCCATCGCCATCCGGCAGCTGGATATCCACCAGAATTGCACGATATTGAGTTGCCGCCGCGCATGTGAACGCGTCGCCGGCAGAATAGGCGAAATCCGTGGCAAATCCGATTTGCCGCAAGTGCTCGCGCAGCGTGACTGCCGTATCGGGATCATCCTCACAAAACAGGACGCGCAAGGCATCCGGCGGCGCATCGCGATCGATTGCCAAACTGGCCCAATGATCCCAGCAGGGTAACTCGACGTGGAAGATCGTTCCGCCGCCGGGCGCGTCAGCGAAGCCGACCTCGCCCCCCAGGCGCTCGACGATCTGCTTCACGATGCTGAGGCCAAGACCGGTGCCGCCTTTTTGCCGTGCATTCGTGGCATCGGCCTGCGCGAATTTCCCAAACACGCTCGGCTTGAAATCGACTGGAATACCTGAACGTGGTCGCGCACCGAGAGACGAATGACGCCGGTTCGTTTCTCGATCCCTACCACCACTTCATTTTCCGCCGGAGAAAACTTGATTGCGTTTGAAAGCAGGTTGGTGACCACCTGGGCAAGCCGGTCCGGATCGGCTCGCACGTCACCGAAGGCAGAGGCGTCCTCAAGCCGAATGCGCACGCCATAGTCTTCGGCGAAGCCGCGATTGGCCTCGATCGCCTGCTCCACCAGCGACCGAACCTGCACCCGCCCGAACTTAAAGGCGACCCGTCCGGACTCCATCTTCTCGATATCGAGAATGTCATTGACGAGCCGCACGAGTCTCAGGCCGTTCTTGTGAGCTATCGCCAGCAGACGGCGCGTCGCATCGGGCAGATGTCGCGAACCGCTGCGGTCGCCGGGTTGGAAGAGCGGGCAGATTTCATATTTCCTCCCGTAGGAAGCGCGATCGGCTACTGGGATGGCAGCGGGTAAGGTCGGCAAAAGCTGATCCGCCCCAATTTTGGAGGCGAACCTTCTCCAGTTTCTATGCCGGGTGTGTATTATTTGTTGTGCAACAAGCAAATAGATGTACGTACGAATACTGCCATTACGCTTTTACCGCAGCCGCAATGCATCGGCCGACTGCGGCGGCTTTCGACCGCGACTCTCGTGGCTACCCGACTGCAAGCGGTATTGAGATCGGCCGCAGCCCGGCTCTGATTTCATCGGAACGTATACGGCTCTAGCGCGGCGCCTTCTCGCCCGTCGATATTTCGCGCGTGCCGAGCGCCTCGGCGAGCCGCGCTTTCGCCGAGCCCGGCTTGAGCGGTTGCTGCTGATCCGGATGCGGCGCCCAGCCCGATAGCCAGACGATCTCGAAGGTCGCGCGTACGCGCCCGTCGCTGTCGGCAAAACGCCGGGTATAAATCTCGGCCATCCGCAGCAGCGTGGCGCGCTTGAGCGGCGTGCGGCGGCGATCGATGAGCGCGTTGGTCGCGCCCATGCGCCGCAGATCGTGCATCAGCGCGAAGGCGGAATCGTAGCGCACGGTGACGCGGTCGGTGTCGGTGACCGGCAGCGCGAACCCGGCGCGCTGCAACAGGGCGCCGAGATCGCGCAGGTCGGCGAACGGCGCGACGCGCGGCGAGACGCCGCCCTCGACGTCGCTTTCGGCCGCGGCGAAGGATTGCCGCAGCTCGGTCAGCGTCTCGCCGCCGGTTAGGGCGGCGAGAAACAATCCGTCGGGTTTCAGCACGCGACGAATTTGCACGAGCACGCCGGGCAGGTCGTTGACGAATTGCAAAGCGAGCGCCGAAACCACGAGGTCGAGCGAAGCTTCGCGAAACGGCAGCGCCTCTTCGTCGGCGACAACAAAAGGGGCCGCGCGCGTCGGGCCGTTATCCCGCATCGCATCAGCGCCAACGATCGCGCCCACCGAGCCGAGGCGAGCGAGCGCCGCGCGCACCGTTTCGCCCGGCGAGCCGAGATCGAGCGCAAGGTCGAAGCGCCGCAGCACCGCGCCAAGCCGCTCCGCGAGATCGTCGGCAACGCGATCGAGGAGGAACGTCGCCGGCCCCAGCAAAGCCGCGCGCCGGCGGCGGCCGCGCAACAGCATGCGGTCGAAAATCAGCGGGCTCGATGAGGTCAGGGTTTCAGCCATCGTCCGATTGTCTCACCATGCCGCAGGAAAAGGCTTGCAACGCAAAGCCCAGGTAGTAGGCCGATGACAAGTCCGTCGCGCAGCGGTAGCTTGGCATCATGGGGTTGATGATGGGGTTGCTGGCGGAATTGGCGGGTATCGCTTCCACGACGCGGCGCAAACGCGCCGCCGATACCGTGCGCGCGATGCTGCACGCCGCGCTCGATCTCGCGCTGCCGCGCCTGTGCGCCGCCTGCCGCGCGCCGGTCGAGGGGCAAGGCCTCTGTCCGGCGTGCTGGTCGAAACTCTCCTTCATCACTCGGCCCCATTGCGAGCGGCTCGGCATCCCCTTCGTCTATGACCCGGGTCCGGGCATCCTGTCCATGGAGGCGATCGCCGATCCGCCGGCCTATCACCGCGCCCGCGCGGCCGTGCGCTTCGACGAGATTTCACGCGCTTTGGTGCACGCCCTCAAATATGGCGACCGGCTCGACCTGGCGCCGATGATGGGCCGCTGGATCAGCCATGCCGGCCGCGAACTTCTGGCCGAGGCCGACGCCCTCGTCCCGGTGCCGCTGCATTGGCGCCGGCGGTGGACGCGGCGGTTCAATCAATCGGCCATGCTGGCGGCCGCCGTTTCCGCCACAAGCGGCGTGCCCATCGCCGCTGCCGCGCTCAAGCGCGTCAAGGCGACAGCGCAGCAGGTGGGGCTGTCGCGATCGGAACGCGCCGCCAATGTGCAGGGCGCATTCCGCGTGCCGCAAGAGGGTAAAGCGGCGGTCGTCGGCCGCCGGCTCGTTCTCGTCGACGACGTGCTGACGTCCGGCGCCACCATCGAGGCCTGCGCGCGGGCGCTGCTGCGCGCCGGCGCCGCCAACGTCGACGTACTCGTTTTCGCCAGGGTTGCCGATCCCGTGCGAACGTCCATATAAGGATTTGATAGAATTAACGCATCGTTATGACTTCTGTCGAAATCTACACCACCCGATACTGCCCTTATTGTCAGTGGGCGAAGGAACTCTTTTCGCGCAAGGGCATGAGCTTCCGTGAAATCGACGTCACGGCGGATCGGCGGATGCGCGAGCAGATGGTCGAGCGCGCGAACGGACGCACCACGGTGCCGCAGATTTTCATCGGCTCAACGCATGTCGGCGGCTGCGACGAACTCTACGCGCTCGACGAGGTGGGCGAGCTCGATCCGCTGCTCGGGTTCACCGCAGGCAGGCTTGGCGAAGGACAGCCGGTATGAGCGCGGCGACGACTTCGGCCTTCAAGGTCGCCCTCGTTCAAATGTGCTCGGGGATCGATCCGCTGGCCAATCTCGCGGCAGCGCTCGCGGCCATCGAGGAAGCCAAGCGCAATGGCGCCGACTTCGTCCTCACTCCGGAAATGACCAACATCATGGAGGCCAAGCGCGAGCGCCTGTTCGCGACGATCGCGGATGAGGAATACGATCCGACGCTGGCGGCCTTGCGCGAAGTCGCGCGCAAGCTTTCGATCTACGTCCAAATCGGCTCGCTCGCGATCAAGGCCTCGCCGGACAAGGCGGCGAACCGCTCGTTCCTGATCGATCGCAGAGGCGACATTGTCGCACGCTACGACAAGATTCACATGTTCGACGTCGATCTGGCGAACGGCGAAAGCTACCGCGAATCGAGCACTTACCGCCCCGGCGATCTTGCCGTGGTCGCCGACCTGCCGTGGGGCCGGCTCGGTGTGACCATCTGCTACGATTTGCGCTTCCCGGCGCTCTATCGCGCGCTTGCCGAGGCCGGCGCTTCGTTCTTTTCCATCCCCGCGGCGTTCACCAGGCCGACCGGCGCGGCGCACTGGCACGTGCTGCTGCGGGCGCGCGCCATCGAGAACGGCTCTTTCGTGTTCGCCGCCGCGCAAGGCGGCAAGCACGAGAACGGGCGCGAGACCTTCGGCCATTCGCTGATCGTCGATCCGTGGGGTCAAATCCTCGCCGAGGGCGGATCGGAGCCGGGCATCATCCTCGCCGACATCGATCCGGCGCTGGTCACCGCCGCGCGCTCACGGATTCCTTCGCTGCAAAGTGGCCGGCGCTTCGAACTCGTCGAACCGATGGCCGAACCGACCCACCTGCACGCGGTGCGGGGGCCGCCATGATTCGTTATGCGCTCAATTGCGAGCACGGCCACGCGTTCGAGAGCTGGTTCCAGAACTCGGCCACCTACGACAAGCAGTCCAAGCGCGCGCTGGTGAGCTGCCCGATCTGCGGCTCCGCCAAAGTGGAGAAGGCGATCATGGCGCCGCGGCTGGCGCGCGCCGAAACCGCCGAGCTGGCGCCGCCGCCGATGCCGCCGGCACTGCCGCTGCCGCCGCCGGCGCCCGCCAAGGCGCCGGTCGCGATCATGTCGCCACCGGAACGCGAGCTGCGAAAAAAACTCAAGGAACTGCGCGAACACGTCACCAAGAACGCCGATTACGTCGGCCCGCGTTTTCCCCAGCAAGCGCGCAAGATCCATTACGGCGAGATCGAGCACCGCTCGATCTACGGCGAGGCCTCGCCGGACGAGGCCAGAGAATTGTACGAAGAAGGCATCGAATTTCATCCGCTGCCGATCCTGCCGGACGAGTTTAATTGAATCGTCATTCCGGGGCGCCGCGAAGCGGCGAGCCCGGAATGACGGTTTCAATACGCCCACAGCAACAAGCCGACCCCGCAGACGACGAGCACCATGCCGACGGCTTCACGCGCGGAGGTCTGCTGACCGAACGCGAAGCGGGCGATGATTTGCGCGAACAAAACCTCGACCAGAGCGAGCGTTCGCACGCTGGCGGCGGTGGCGAGCGCAAAGGCGAGGAACCAGAACTGCGAGGCGACCGCTCCGGCCAAACCGGCGAACAGCGAGGGTTTCCAGGCGCGCACGATGGCAAGAAGCACGGAAGGACTGCGCAGCGCCAGATAGAGCGACAGCACGACCGCCTGCATGGTTACCCCGATCGCCAGCGTGAAAGTCGCGGCCATGACGTAATTGGGCAGACCGAGACTAAGAATGGCGCCGCGAAAGCCGACCGCCGACAGCGCGAACATGCCGCCGGAAGCAAGGCCCAAAAAAGTGGGCCAGAGTGTCGGCCTGATGCCGCCGCGCCCCCACCCTTCCCTTCCCCGCTTGCGAGGAACGGCAAGGTGGGGGTTGGTCGACATGATCACCACGCCGGCCGTGGCGACGAGGATCGCCATCATCATCGGCCAGGTCACCGCATCGCCGAGGACGAGGAGGCCGAAGACCGCGACCTGAATCGGTTCGGTCTTGATGTAGGCGATGGTGACGACGAACGAGCGCTCGCCCATGGCGGCGAGCATCAGCGCCGTGGCGGCGACCTGCGCCAAGGCGCCGGCGATCACCCAGGGCCAAAAGCTCAGCCCCGGCCGTGGCGGCGGCAATCCCGTCGCGAGCAGCACACCGGCAAGGAAAACGAGCGCGAAGGGAAAGCCGAACAGAAACCTGACATGGGTCGCGCCAACGGTGCCGAGACTACCGGTCAGCTCGCGCTGCATCGCGTTGCGCAAGGTCTGCGCGAACGCGGCGATGACGGTGAACACGGCCCAGAGCCAGGGCGCGAGCATTACGCCGCGTTCTCCGCGACCACCATGTAGTTCACGTCCATGTCGGTGGAAAGCTGCCAGCGGTCGGCGAACAGGTTATAGGTCACGCCGGTCTCGTCGATGATTTGCAAGCCGCTGGGCTTGATCGCGATCTCGAGTTCGTCGGGCGTTACGAACTTGTCCCAGCGATGGGTGCCGCGCGGCAGCCAGCGCAATATGTATTCGGCGCCGACGATCGCCAGCGCAAAGCTTTTTGCCGTGCGGTTGAGGGTGGCGACAAACAACAGCCCGCCGGGCTTCACTGTTCCGGCCGCAAGCTCGACGAACAGGCCGACATCGGCGACGTGCTCGACCACTTCCATGGCGAGAACGACGTCAAAGATTTCGCCGGCTTGCGCCAGCGTCTCGGCATTGGTGTTGCGGTAATCGATGGCGAGACCCGACTGCGCCGCGTGCTGCCGCGCCACCGCGATGTTGCTCTCCGACGGGTCGACGCCGACGACGGAAGCGCCAAGCCGCGCCAGCGGTTCGCAGAGAATGCCGCCGCCGCAGCCGATATCGAGAACCCGCAGCCCGGCGAGGCTGTCGAGCCGCGTCGGATCGCGGCCGAAATGGCCGGCCGAGCGGTCGCGGATGTAGGCGAGGCGGACCGGATTGAACTTGTGCAGCGGCGCCATCGGCCCGCGCGGGTCCCACCATTGCCCGGCAAGGCGCGAGAACCGCGCCACCTCGCCCGCGTCGATGGTGCCTGCTTCCGTCGGCTGTCGATCCATGGGTCCGCTTCCAAGCCGGCTTTGCTTTAGCTTACCCATCCCTTGTGGGGAAGCTTGCGCTTGGGTCTCGTGGCAGTCGCCCTCTCAAAATTGGACTGCCGCGGCATCTGGCAAAACTCGCGGAAATTTTCGACGACATGAGATGAAGCACGCTTTTCCGCCCCCGCGAAGCGGGGGGAGGGGCACCACGCGAAGCATGGTGGAGGGGGCCTCGGCGGCAACGCACATTCTGAATCGCAACTTCGATCGACGAGTCAGCACGCCCCCTCCACCGCCCTTCGGCATAGCCGACGCTTTGCGTCGGCGTTCTTTTATTACGGCGGCCGAAGGCCGCCTGTGCCCCCTCCCCCGCTCCGTTTCACTTCGCGGGGGCGGACAAGCAAATCCGTTCTCGCGACGCATCCGCGCCCGAGTTTTGCAATCGCTCTGAAGCCGTAGCCCGGGTTGAGCGTTAGCGAAACCCGGGAGCGGCATTCAAGCTCGCAGATCGTTCCCGGATTTCACTTCGTTCAATCCGGGCTACGAAGAAAGGGAAGCGGAACGC
>JBEKNW010000029.1:0-29827 GCA_049522435.1 Xanthobacteraceae bacterium | reverse complement strand
ACGCCGCGATCAGCGAACGTGAGAGTCGCGGGGAGACCGCCGAGACGCGCTTCGTTTCGATCGACGGGGCTACGATCACTGGCGCCGAGTTGCGCGGCCGCACGGCTCAGATCACCATCCGCTTCGTCTCCAAGCTGGTTTCCGTAACGCGCGAGCGATCCGGGACCGTGATCGAGGGCAATGCCGAAAAGGTCACCGACGTCACCGACGTGTGGACGTTCGCGCGCGACGCCTCCTCGCGCGATCCCAACTGGAAAGTTGTTGCAACCGAAGCCGGACAGTGAAGGCCAATGGCGTCGCGTCGTCGGGCCTTGCTCCTCGTCGTCGTGTTCGTCGGCCTCGCCGGCATGCCGGCAGCGGCCGGCAGCGGGGAGCGGGAGCCGATCAAATTCCCGGATGCGCAATATGAGCCGGTCGACTGGGCGGATCTCGACGGCTGGGCGAGCGACGATCACGCCACGGCCTTTGCCGCATTTCTCGCAAGCTGTCGGGCGCTGAACGGCAATCGGCAGCCTAGCGGCGAGGCGGCAGCGATCACGGACGCGCTCAAGACCATCTGCGAGCGTGCTTTCACTGCCGTCCCGCTCGAGGAAGACGGCGCGCGGAAGTTCTTCGAGGACAATTTCCGGCCGCTGCGCATCAGCAAGCTAGGCGACACCGACGGCTTTCTCACCGGATATTACGAGCCGATCATCGACGGCTCGCGCGTGCCCACCGGCGAGTTCACGGCGCCGCTTTATCGCCGGCCGCCCAATCTGGTCGTATCAGGCCGGCGCAAGCTCGGCGATTCGTTCCCCAGCAAGGGTGTCAAGGTGGGCCGCCGCGTCGGCCGGCGCAAGATCGCGCCGTATTACGATCGCGCCGAAATCGAGGATGGCGCGCTCGACGGCTGGCATCTGGAAATCTGCTGGCTGCGCAGCCAGATCGACGTCTTGTTCGCGCAGATCCAGGGCTCGGCCCGGATCAGGCTGGAGGACGGTTCCATTCTGCGCGTCAATTACGATTCGCATAATGGCTGGCCCTATACGCCGGTCGGCCGCGTGCTCATCGACCGCAAGATCATTGCCAAGGACGAGGTATCGATGCAACGCATCCGCGACTGGATGGAGGCCGATTCGGACGCGGCCAAGGACGCGCGGCGGCAGAATAAGTCCTATGTCTTTTTCCATATCACCGATCTCGCAACGGAGGACGAAGCGGTTGGCGGCGAGGGCGTGTCGCTGGTGCCCGGCCGCTCGATTGCCGTCGATCGTTCGTTGCATGCATACGGCACGCCGTTCTTCATCGCGGCCGACCTGCCGATCGCCAACGACAAAGCCGGGACTCGATTTCGCCGCCTCGTCTTCGCGCAGGACACCGGCTCGGCCATCGTCGGCCCGGCGCGGGCCGACATCTATTTCGGAGCGGGTGATGAAGCCGCGCGGATCGCCGGCCGCATCCGTAATCCCGGCCAGTTCGTGATGCTGCTGCCGCGCGAGCTCGATCCGGTCGAGGCGGCGCGCAATGTGCCGCTGCCGCCGGAGCGCCCGGGCTTCTCTGCGCAGTTCAGCGTTGGCACCATGATCGATCCCACCGCAGAAGAGGTGCCGCTCCCGGAGGCGAAGCCCGCAATGGAGCCGGAGCCGAAACCGAAACCACGGCAAAAACGATGAGTCGGCGCCGTCCATTGAGCGAGGAAGAACGCGCGCTGTGGACCGGCTTCGTGCGCTCGATCACGCCGCTGCGCCACTCGCAGGAGCCTCCACCACCCTCCGCCAGCGGCGATACCGGCGACGCCGGCGGCGAAACCGCGCCCCCGCGCCGCGCCGCACGGCAGGAGGCGCCGCCGGGAAAGAAGACGCCTCCGCTGGCGCCGCTCGGCCGACGGCTTAAGCAGCGCGTCGCGCGCGGCCGCGAGCCGATCGATGCCCGCCTCGACCTGCACGGCTTGACCCAGACAAAAGCGCACGCGGCCCTGCTGCGCTTCCTGCGCGGAGCCCAAGCGGACGGCGCCCGAATCGCGCTCATCGTCACCGGGAAGGGAAACAGGAGAGGGGAACACGATACCGGGGCCGAGCGCGGCGTGCTCAGGCGCCAGGTGCCGTTGTGGCTTTCGCTGCCGGAGTTCCGCCCCTTTGTCGTCGGATTCGAAGACGCTCACGTCGGTCACGGCGGGGAAGGAGCGCTTTACGTCCGATTGCGGCGAGCACAATAAATCGGGCCGTTAACCTTAACGATTGGAATGTCGGACGGGGTGCAAGAAACGGTCAATTTCGTCTGCGAAAACGGTCTCCTCGATGGGAGCACCGCCAGTCATGTCCGAAACCGCCGATACGCAGTCGAAGCCCACCTCAATGCGAGGCGACTCCTCCGATAAGCAGGCCTTCGCCCAGGTTGAGAAGTGGATGGCGATGATCCGCGAGATCAGCCGCGAGCGGCAGGGACAGCCAAAGCTCCGCGGCTGACGAAGCGCGCTTGGTTTTTCGTTTGAGCATGATCCTTTCGGAAAACCGGTTTCCACCCCGGATCAAGTCCGGGGCAGGCTTTTTCCGGATCATGCTCTGAACCCCGCTACAAAATAAACCGGCTCAGATCGGCGTTCTTGGCGAGATCGCCGACGTGCTTTTGCACGTAGGCCGCATCGATCTTGACCGTCTCGCCCGAACGGTCGGGGGCCGCGAACGAGACTTCGTCGAGCACGCGCTCCATCACCGTCTGCAGCCGCCGCGCGCCGATATTTTCAACGCTTGAATTTACCGCCACCGCCGTGTCGGCGACGGCGTCGATGGCGTCCTCGGAGAATTCCAGCGTTACCCCTTCGGTGCCCATCAGCGCGATGTATTGCTTGATCAGCGAGGCCTCGGGCTCGGTCAGGATGCGTCGCATATCGTCGCGCGAGAGCGGCTTTAATTCGACGCGGATCGGCAGCCGGCCTTGCAGCTCGGGCAAGAGGTCGGAGGGCTTCGAGGTGTGGAAGGCGCCGGAGGCAATGAAAAGGATGTGGTCGGTCTTCACCGAGCCGTGCTTGGTCGCGACCGTGGTGCCCTCGATCAGCGGCAACAAATCGCGCTGCACACCCTCGCGCGATACGTCGGCGCCGATGCGTCCATCGCGCGTACAAATCTTATCGATCTCGTCGAGAAAGACGATGCCGTTGTTCTCCACCGTCTTGATGGCCTCCTGCGTGAGCTGTTCGCTGTCGAGCAGCTTGTCGGATTCCTCGTTGATGAGGATTTCGTAGGAATCGCGCACGTTGACGCGTCGCGTCTTGGTGCGACCGCCGCCGAGCTTGCCGAAAATGTCGCCTATCGATATGGCGCCAACTTGGGCGCCCGGCATGCCGGGAATTTCGAACAGCGGCATGCCGCCGGAGGATTGCACCTCGATTTCGATCTCCTTGTCATTGAGCTCGCCGGTGCGCAGCTTGCGGCGGAACGCCTCCTTGGTCGATGCGCTGGCATTGGCGCCGACAAGCGCATCGAGTACCCGATCTTCGGCGGCCTGCTGGGCTCTTGCTTGGACGTCCTTGCGTTTCCTGTCTCGCGTCAACGTAATGGCGATCTCGACGAGGTCGCGCACGATCTGCTCGACGTCGCGGCCGACATAACCGACCTCGGTGAACTTCGTCGCTTCCACTTTGAGGAACGGCGCGCCGGCGAGTTTGGCTAAACGGCGGGAGATCTCGGTCTTGCCGACGCCGGTCGGCCCGATCATCAGAATATTTTTCGGCAATACCTCCTCGCGCAGCCGCTCGTCGAGTTGCAGCCGGCGCCAGCGGTTGCGCAGCGCGATGGCGACGGCGCGCTTGGCGTCGGCCTGGCCGACGATGAAGCGGTCGAGTTCGGAGACGATTTCGCGGGGGGAAAAGTCGCTCATGTAGCCCTTCGGGCCGTGCCGGAATGACGATTCACGTCTTCAACGTTTCGATGGTGACATTCCTGTTGGTGTAGACACAGATGTCGGCGGCAATGTCGAGGGCGCGACGCACGATTGCTTCGGCGTCGAGCGGTCCGTCGAGGAGCGCGCGAGCGGCGGCGAGGGCGTAATTACCGCCCGAGCCGATACCGACGATGCCGGCCTCGGGCTCGAGCACGTCGCCGGTCCCGGTAAGCACCAGCGATACGTCCTTGTCGGCGACGATCATCATGGCTTCGAGGCGGCGGAGGTATCGGTCCGTGCGCCAATCCTTGGCAAGCTCGACCGCCGCGCGCATGAGCTGGCCGCGATATTGCTCGAGCTTCGCTTCCAACCGCTCGAACAGGGTGAAGGCGTCGGCCGTGGCGCCGGCAAAGCCGCCGATCACCTCGCCCGCGCCAAGGCGGCGCACCTTGCGCGCATTGGCTTTGACGATGGTCTGGCCGATCGAGACCTGGCCGTCGCCGCCCACGGCGACCAGCCCTGCCTTGCGGACGGTCAGGATAGTGGTGCCGTGCCAAACGCCGGGCTGGCCGGATTCGGGGGATTGCATGCCCTGAAAAACCTTTGTTCGAAGCATGATTTAGGAATTGACGCCCGGCAATGCAATTGTACGCCGCGAGACATTGGCGAAGCGGACAAAGCCCTGATAAAAGGCGCGGCGCGCCGCGGAGAACACTATGCGCAAGGCGTCCGTGAAACGTACCACCAGGGAAACCGACATCGAGGTCGCTGTCGATCTCGACGGCAAAGGCCGCGCTTCGGTCGCGACCGGGATCGGTTTCCTCGATCATATGCTTGATCTTCTGGCGCGGCATTCGCGTATCGACATCGACGTCAAGGCCAAAGGCGACTTGCACATCGACCACCACCACACGACCGAGGACGTCGGCATTGCGCTCGGCCAGGCGGTGAAGCAGGCGCTCGGCGAGATGAAGGGCATCACCCGCTACGCCGACGTGCACGTGCCGATGGACGAGGCGTTGACGCGCGTCGCGATCGACATTTCCGGTCGGCCGTTCCTGGTGTTCAACGTCGAGTTCGTGCGCGACAAAGTGGGGCCATTCGACACCGAGCTGGTGCAGGAATGGTTCCAGGCCTTCGCCATGAACGCCGCCGTGACGCTGCATGTCGCCACGCTCTACGGCAGCAACGACCATCATATTGCCGAATCGTGCTTCAAAGGTCTGGCGCGGGCGCTGCGGGCGGCGGTCGCCGTCGATCCGCGCGCCGCACAGGAGGTCCCTTCGACCAAGGGCACGCTCGGCGGGTGACCCGCTGGGCTCCTCCGCGAGACTTCGTGACAGCATTGGAATGACGCCATGTCCGTCTACACCGTATACGAGCCGCCGCTGCGCGCTGCGGATGCCGTACCCGATCCGGAACGGTTCGCGTTCGTGCGCGACGGGTTCTCCGTATGGGCGTTCCTGCTGGCGGCGCTCTGGATGCTGTGGCACCGGATGTGGCTGGTGCTGTTGATCTACCTGGTGGTTGCAGTGGGCGTCGAAGCGGCTCTGCGTTACGCCGGTGTTTCCGACCCCGTTCTCGGCCTGGTCGCCCTGCTGATATCGCTCTTGATAGGCATCGAGGCGGGCACGCTGCGGCGCTTTACGCTGGCGCGCCGGGGCTGGAAGCACGTCGGTGTCGTCAGCGGCGATGTTCTCGAAGACGCCGAGCGGCGCTTTTTCGACGCCTGGGTTCGCGCGGCGCCCGCCGAGCGCATCGAGCCCTCTACGGCGCCTCCGAATCCGCCGCCAGTGCCGCTGCCGCGCATGCCGCAATCGCCCGACGTCATCGGCCTGTTTCCCGAGCCGGGAGCCAACCGGTGAGCGTCGCCATCGTCGATTACGGCTCCGGCAACCTCCACTCGGCGGCCAAGGCGTTCGAACGCGCCGCGCATGATGCCGGCCTCGAACAGACGATCGTGGTGACGCACGATCCGGGCGTGGTGGCATCCGCCGACCGCGTCGTGCTGCCTGGCGTCGGCGCGTTTGCCGACTGCCGGCGCGGTCTCGACGCCGTGGACGGCATGGTCGCGGCGCTCGAGGAAGCGGTGCGGCAAAAAGGCCGGCCATTCTTCGGCATCTGCGTCGGTATGCAGTTGCTGGCCGAGCGCGGGCGCGAATACGAGGTGACGGAGGGGCTGGGCTGGATTGCCGGCGAGGTCGATCGTATCGCGCCGAACGATCCGAACCTGAAAATTCCGCATATGGGCTGGAACACGCTCAACGTCGCGCGGCCGCATCCGCTGCTGGACGGCTTGACGCTTGGCCCGCAAGGCCGGCACGCCTATTTCGTTCATTCCTACGAACTCAAAGTGACCGAGCGTGCGGATCTGGTCGCCGCCGCCGATTACGGCGGTCCGATCACTGCCATCGTGGCGCGCGACAACATCGTCGGCACGCAATTCCATCCCGAGAAGAGCCAAAAACTCGGTCTGGCGCTGATCGCGAATTTTCTGCAGTGGAAGCCGTGATCCTCTTCCCCGCGGTCGATCTCAAAAATGGCGAAGCTGTGCGCCTCGAACAAGGCGACATGGCGCGCGCGACGATCTTCCATCGTGATCCGGCCGAGCAGGCGCGCGCCTTCGCGGCGCAGGGCTTCGAATACCTCCACGTCGTCGATCTCGACGGCGCCTTCGCCGGCCGGCCGATGAACGCGGCGGCGGTCGAACGCATCCTCGCCGCCGTAGAAATTCCGCTGCAGCTCGGCGGCGGCATCCGCGACCGCGCCGGCATCGAAGGCTGGCTCGCCAAGGGCGTCGCCCGCGTCATCATCGGCACCGCCGCCGTGCGCGATCCTGCGCTGGTCAAGGCTGCTGCGAAACAATTTCCCGGCCGCATTGCCGTCGGGCTCGATGCGCGCGATGGCAAGGTCGCTGTCGAAGGCTGGGCGGAGACCTCCGAGCTTTCTGCGCTCGACATCGCCAGGCGCTTCGAGGACGCCGGCGTCGCCGCCATCATCTACACGGACGTGGCGCGTGACGGCATGCTCATGGGCCTCAACCTCGACGCCACGATCGCGCTCGCCGATGCGGTATCGATCCCGGTCATCGCCTCGGGCGGGCTTGCCTCGATTGAGGACGTACGCGCGCTGCTTGAGCCGAGGGCGAAGAAACTCGCCGGCGCTATCGTCGGAAGGGCGCTGTATGATGGACGGCTGGATGCCGCAGAAGCGCTTGATTTGTTACGGGCATTTCGGCGCGACACATGAAGCTCGATGAAATTATCAAAACCGGGCTGTGGCGTTTGGACGTCATAAAGGTCCGAACCGCGGTCAATCCGCTGCTCTGGCTGGTAGGGCTGATAACGCCGTTGATCTTCGTTACCGCGATCATCATCGATGATCGTCTGATTCGAATAGGCTTGTTGGCATTTGCGGCTCTCCCTATTATCGTGACGATCGTTGCTTATTTTATATTCATGTTTCGCGATCCGGACAGGCTTCAATCGGAAGAGTACCGACTGCAGCTAAAAGAAATTAATCTAAGATATAGGCAGAACCGAAAACCGGACAAATATAATAAGGCCAACCAACCGGTGCAGTATCTAGACTCGCGCGCCCGGATCGAAAATGGAGAGCAGGAATGAAACTTCATCTTTTGGTCTTCGATGACGGAAGCAATCCGGAGATCGACTTGCAAGGCTTTGTTGAAACACTCGACCGCGGAGCAGAAATGTATACTCTTGACGGTCACGTTTGCTTCCTCAAGAGCAAACTCTCCGTATCGGAGCTTTCCAATAAGTTTCTGCAATTCGCGGGCTCCAGCCTTTTCTTCGTTACCGAATTGAACTCGTCCGATTATGCCGGACGAATGCTCGGGGCGTTTTGGGAATTTCTAAAAGAGCCCGCCAAAGCGCCCGCGCTGGAATCCGCAGCGGAGTGATGTTCAAGGTCCGCGTCATTCCCTGCCTCGACGTCAAGGACGGCCGCGTCGTCAAGGGCGTCAATTTCGTCAATTTGCGTGATGCCGGCGACCCGGTCGCGGCGGCGATCGCTTACGACGAAGCCGGCGCCGACGAGCTCACCTTCCTCGACATCACCGCTAGTCACGAGGATCGCGGCATCATCCTCGACGTGGTGTGCCGCACCGCCGAGGCCTGTTTCATGCCGCTCACGGTCGGCGGCGGCGTGCGCACGATCGAGGATATCCGCGCGCTGCTCGCCTCGGGCGCCGACAAGGTGTCGATCAATACGGCGGCGGTCGCGCGCCGCGCCTTCGTCAAGGAAGCGGCGGAGAAATTCGGCGATCAGTGCATCGTGGTCGCGATCGACGCCAAGCGTGTGGCGCAGGCGGGCGAGGCGAACCGCTGGGAAATCTTCACCCATGGCGGGCGCAACCCGACTGGCCTCGATGCCGTTGCCTATGCGCGCGAGGTGGTCGCGCTTGGCGCCGGGGAAATCCTGCTCACCTCCATGGACCGCGACGGCACGCGCCAGGGTTTTGATATTCCCCTCACGCGCGCCGTTGCCGATGCTGTCTCCGTCCCAGTCATCGCCTCGGGCGGTGTCGGCAATCTCGAGCATCTGGTCGAAGGGATTCGCGACGGCCATGCCAGCGCCGTGCTTGCCGCCTCGATCTTCCATTTCGGCGAGTATTCGGTGCGCGAGGCAAAGGAATACATGGCCCGCGCCGGTCTGCCGGTGCGGCTCGATCCGTAAAATCGGCTCTCGCAGGTGCGCGGTAGAGATGATACTTACCCGTCCGTCATCACCGTGCTTGGCTCGGCGATCCATGGGGTGTTTCGGCAGCATGGCTGCCCCGGTCAAGCCCGGGCATGAGGCAATGGCGAGTGTCGTGATCGGACAGCATATGGCGGCCCCGTTTACCCTCCACGACCTCGAAAAACGCGTGCAGGCGCGCGCGCAGGCGAATCCCGGTTCCTCCTACACGCGCGAGCTGATCGACAAGGGCGTGGCGCACTGCGCGAAAAAGCTTGGCGAAGAGGCGGTCGAAGTTGCCATCGCCGCCATCGCCGAGGATCGCGGCCGCGTGGTCGAGGAAACGGCCGATCTTCTCTACCATCTTCTCGTCGTGCTCCACACGCGTGGCATATCGCTTGCAGATGTCGAAGCGGTCCTGGCGGAGCGCACGCGCCACTCGGGCCTCGACGAGAAGGCGGCACGCAAAGGCGGCTAAGAGCATCCGAATGGAGCAGCGCACCGAGCAGGACGTCTCGCCGTATCGCGTGTTCTCGCGGGCGGAATGGGCGAATTTGCGCGACGACACGCCGATGACGCTTGAGCCGGCCGAGGTAGCGCGGCTGCGCTCCATGCACGACCGGCTGGACATGTCGGAGGTCGAGGAAATCTATCTGCCGTTGTCACGGCTGCTTTCGCTCTACGTGGCCGCGACGCAAAATTTGTTTCGCGCGCAGCAGGGCTTCCTCGGCACCGAGGACGCCAAGATGCCCTACATCATCGGGGTCGGCGGCTCGGTTGCGGCCGGCAAATCCACCACGGCGCGCGTGCTGCAGGCATTGCTCGCCCGCTGGCCGAACGTGCCCAAGGTCGATCTCATCACCACCGACGGCTTCCTCTACCCCAATGCCGTGCTCGAGCGCGAAGGCCTGATGGAGAAAAAGGGCTTTCCGGAGAGCTACGACCTGCCGGCGCTGCTGCATTTTCTCTCCGATATCAAGGCCGGCCGCCGGCCGGTGCGCGCGCCGGTCTACTCGCATCTGATCTACGATGTTATTCCGAACCAGTGGATCGAGATCGATCGGCCGGAGATCCTCATCGTCGAGGGCCTCAATGTCTTGCAGGCCGGGCACCTGCCCAAGGACGGCAAGGCCGTTCCGTTTGTTTCCGACTTCTTCGATTTTTCGGTCTATCTCGACGCCGACGAGGGCGTGCTGCTGTCTTGGTACGTCAATCGCTTTCTCACTTTGCGCGGCACGGCGTTCGCCGATCCAAAATCGTATTTTCACCGCTACGCGCGGTTCTCGGACGAAGACGCAGCTGCCACCGCGACGTCGATCTGGAACCGCATCAATCTCGTCAATCTGCGCGAGAACATCCTGCCCACGCGCCCGCGCGCCGATCTCATCCTGAAGAAGGGCGAAAGTCACGAGGTCGAGGAAGTGGCGCTGCGCAGGTTGTGACGCCAACGCTCGACTTCGGCCAACTCGGCTTCCGGCCGCTCGGTAATGACCTTGCCGCGGCCGAGATAGACCGTTCCCGCTTCGCCGTCGATCGAGAGCCAATCGCCTTCTTTGGTCGCGACCCGTGCGAACCGCGCGCAATGGCCGGCGACATCGACTGCAAGCTCCGCGCAGCCGACGATGCAGGGTTTCCCCATCTGCCGCGCCACCAGCGCTGCATGTGCGGTTCGGCCGCCGACCGCGGTCACGATTCCCGCCGCTATGGCAAAGCCGGCGACATCGGCGGTCGTGGTATCGGGACGCACCAGAATGACCGGGTCGCCGCTCGCCGCCAGGCGAGCCGCGCTTTCCGGATCGAAAGCCGCACGCCCGACCGCAATTCCGGCTGATGCGCCGGTTCCGCGCAAGACCGGCGCCGCGGCTGCGACCAGCCGCGTCTTGACCAGCACGCGCAAATCCAAGCCATCCAGGCGCTGCAAGGCCTCCGCAGGCGCGATCCGTCCCTCCTTCACAAAATCGATCGCCAATCGCAGCGCCGCCTGCGGCGTCCGCTTCGCCGAGCGCGTCTGCAACATCCACAACTTGCCGTTCTCGATGGTGAATTCAACATCCTGAACGTCGCCAAAATCCTGTTCCAGCCGCCGCAGCGCCTCGCGCAATTGCGTGGCGACTTCAGGGAGCGAACGGGCGATGGCCTCTTCGGTCTCGGGATTATGTCCTCCGGACACCACGTCTTCGCCCTGGGATTCGAACAGCACCTCGATGACTGGTTTGGCCGCACCGGTCGAAGGATCGCGCGAAAACGCCACGCCCGCGCCCGAGGAAGCGCCGGCATTGCCGAAGACCATCGCCTGGACCGCGACCGCGGTGCCCTGCAAAGTCTCGAGATGCTCGAGCTTGCGATAGGTACAGGCGCGATCGCTCATCCATGAGTGAAACACCGCCTGCGCCGCCGCCTTGAGTTGTTCCATCGGCTCCTCGCTGAGCACATGGTCTTCATCCTCGATGACTTGCTCGTAAGATGCCGCGAGGCGTTCGAGGGCTTCGCAATCGAGCGCGCGTTCGCTGCCGACGCCCTCAGCGGCAATGAGTTCGTTGCGCTTTGCCGCAAAGGCGGCCGCATCGATGCCGAGGATCACGACGCCATAGCTTTCAAGAAAGCGGCGCCGGCAGTCGTTGGCAAAGCGCGGGTGACCGGTCATGCGCACCAGGCCGCGAACCGCCGTGGACGTGCAGCCGACATCGAGCACCGTATCCAACATTCCCGGCATCGAACGCGCCGCACCCGAACGCACCGATACCAATAGCGGGCGGCGCCGGTCGCCGAACAACTTGCCGGTCGCATTTTCGAGGAATTCGATTCCTTCCGTCAGGCCATCCACCATACTTTGAATCGCCGCGGCTTCGCGTTTTACGGCCGCCGCGCAAAGACCGATCGGGAGCACGAATGCCGGCGGCACCGGCAGACCGAGCGCAGCCATGCGCGCCAGGTTGGCCGCCTTTCCGCCGACGATCTCGGCGGAATATTGCTCGGTCGATCCGTCGCCGATGCGTGCAATCTGCATTTTCCGGACGCTCCAACATTTGCTTGAGCATGATCTTTTCGGAAAACCGGTGTCCACTTTTCCGGATCATGCTCTATGCGGAAAGATCGGCGAGCACGTGCTCACGCAAGAGATGCCCGAAGCCCGCCAACCGGTCGGTCGAGCGCTCAAGTGCACGGGCAAGTTCGAGAACGGACAATGTTGTTTTCAGATTGAATTCACCGGTCAGGAGTCTCGCCGTCACCGTGCGCTCCGTCGCGTCGGCCCGGTGCTCGGCATCGATCAATCGACCGACCGCCGCGAGCGCATCCTCGGTGTCGACGCGGTGGCCATCGGGAACCTCGGCCGTGGCGGCGATACCGATGGCGGCGGCCTCCGTGCCCGAAACCGTTGCGGCGCAAAGTTCAGCCAGCGGCTCGAGCAGCTCGGGTGCAGCCTCGGGCGGGACCAGCGAAGCGACAAATGCCGCCTGCTCCAGTTCGTCGATCGTGTTCTCGATTTGATTCACGAGACGTTCGATGCCTCGGCCGGCATCGAATCGTGCAATTTCGCTGCGCGCCTCGATGGCGATCCGGTCGGCTTTTTCCTCGATGCGCCGCGCCCGCTCCGCCAATGCCGCGCAGTCGAACGGTCTGTGCGCCTGTCGTTCGGCGACAAAGCGCGCGATGCCGGCCGCGATCTCGCGCGCCAGGCCGGCTTGGCGGATCATGACGGCCAACAGCGTCCTATCGACGCGTTGCAAATGCCCCACGAGGGCGGCTTCGATGCGGTCCCGCGCCAGCCGGACCGAGCTTCCTTGCAGCAAGGCTTCGGTCGAGACGCGCAAGACGGTCTTGATAAAATCCACAGCCGCGTCGCGCCCGAGTGCCTGGTCCAGCCGTTCGCCAAAGCCAATTCGCGTAGGTGTCGCGTGACGAACCGCCGAGGCGACAAGCTCTCCGCCGCCAAGTTCGAGGAATCCTCTGTGACCGACGCGATGCAACGCCGCCCAATTAAGGACACGGACCGCATCGGTCTTGGACACCCACTCCCGCAGGATCTTGCGGGCCTTGTTCCAGTCGATCAGAAAGACAAGCGATGCACCGATGGTTTCGAGAAAGGTGTCGCGGCCGATGCCGCTTTCGAACGGATAGCGGCCGGTGACCAGATAGAAGGCGCCGTCATCGCCGAGGCCGGTCGCGCTTTTGCGTTCAAGCCCGCTCCATTGGACCGGGAAATTGCGAAACAGTCCGGTGAAGAACTTGGCGCGCGCCAGGTGCACGTCGGTATAGGTGATGGTCACGGCATCCGGATCGACGGCGATGACCACGACATGGGCGTCGGTTTCGCCGATATCGTTTTGGATGGTAAGCCGGCCACCGGCCCGCGTTGCCGTCGTCGCAAGCCCGGGATGACCGAACTTGAGCTTCTCTGTCGCCGCGACCCCCCGCATGAACGCTTCGACCGCCGGCCGATCCTCCGGCAGCAACGCATAGACATGCGCGCCCGCGAGCACTTCTTCCGCATGAGCAGCGCCGAGGCGGTTAAGCGCTTTGTGCAAATCCATGACCAGGCGATGCAAGCTGTCGCCATCGCCGTCGGAAAGGCCGGTCAATCTGGCGATTTTCGCAAGCTCGACGTCGTCGGAAGAGCCGAAAGACACCGACGCTTGGATCGCCGCAAGGCGCTCGGCAGCTTTGTCTCCCTGCGCCCGGTCCCCAGCTTTGACGGCGCGGATCATCGTCGCCACGTCATCCCAGATCGCGGTTCCCAGGCTGCCGAGACTTGGCGCCGAAATGCGCTCGCCGACCGTGATGGAAGCGCGGTTAACCAGCGTTTCCAATGCCACGGCATCGATGCCGGCGGCCCGGCATTCGCCCGTCAAATCGAAGCGCGCGCTCTTTGGTTCGGGCGCACGATGTGCGGCCGCCTGCAAAACGCTGAGGCGGACTTTTACCCTGTCGTTTGCGGCCAAGCCCTCGGTGATGAGGGACGGCAACAGCAGATCGAATTGGCCCAGCCGTTCAATGATCTCGGATTTCATGCGTCGGCACCTGCGCCAGCCCGGCGCCAAAAGAGCATGTCCGGCCGACGCCGTTATTGAGCCAGATCATTCATTGGACTGTCACAAAATCAGCCGCGAAGGCCGAAATCGTGGCGCTAAGCCGGAAAATGCGAATTACGCCGCGAGTGCCGCCCGGTCGGCGGCGGCGAGAGCGGCGGCGAGGCGTTCGCGGTCGAGCGGCTTGACCAAGAAGCCGTCCATGCCGGCGGCGAGGCAGGCATCGCGATCCTCGGCGGAGGCGTTCGCGGTCAGCGCCAGGATGGGCGTGCCTCGCGAATCGTGCTCGGCTTCGGCTTCGATGGCCCGGATGCGGCGTGTCGCTTCGATGCCGTCCATGCCCGGCATGTGCAGGTCCATGAGCACGCGGTCGTAGGGTGTGCCGGCGGCGCGGGCGGCGAGCCAGGATTCGAGTGCCGCGGCGCCGCTCGCGGCCATGGTCGGGTGATGGCCGAGCTTCACGAGCAGAGCGCGCGCAAGCAGCGCGTTGATTTCGTTGTCTTCGGCGACGAGGATCGAGAGCCCGTTGCCGGGACGCGTTGCGCTCGGCGCTTCCGGGGTCTCAATCGCGGCGCCGGAATCGAAGGCGTCGTCGGTCGAAAAGCGTGCGGCGAGCGAGGCAGCACGCACCGGCTTGATGAGATAGCCCGTGAAGCCGGCCTCCTTAAGCGCGGCGAGCTCGTTGCGCATCGCCGGAGTGACCAGCACGATCCGCCGCGGGATCGCGGCGGCCACGCGCGCGAGCGCTTCGCTTGCCGGCGTGCCGAGCGCGTGATCGACGAGCACGGCGCTCCACATCTGCTCCGGCAACAACGCCGCCGCCACCTGGTCGTCGGGAACGATTTTGGTGCGCGCGCCCCAGCGTTGCAGGCGCCGCGCGATCAAGGAGGCCTCGATCGCAGCCGGCGCGATGATCAGGATGTCGTTGCCGGCAAGATCGGGCACCGCAAGCGCCGGCTCGTCAGCATCACCGGCGCGTGGCAGCGGAACGGTGACCCGGAAGGTCGAGCCTTCACCGCTGGCGCTCTCGACCGCGATCGAGCCTCCCATGCTCTCGATGATCCTTTTCGATATGGTGAGACCGAGACCGGTGCCGCCGAATTTTCGTGTCGAGCCGCCGTCGGCCTGCTCGAATTCGAGGAAGATGCGCGCCTGATCTGCAGACGAGATGCCGATGCCGGTGTCGTGCACCGCGATGGCGATTGCTTCCGGCTGCCCGCTCGGCTCGACGACGATCGACACGCCGCCTCGTTCGGTGAACTTGATCGCGTTGCCGGTGAGGTTGAATAGAACCTGGCGCAGCCGCGCCGCGTCGCCGACAACACGCGCGGGCAAGCGCTCATCGACATAGGAGCAGATTTCGAGCCCTTTCGCCTGGGCGCGGGGCCCGAGCAGCTCGACCGCCTCCTCGACGAAGGCGGCGAGCGGAAATGGCCGTGCCGCAAGATCGAGCCGGCCGGCCTCGATCTTGGAGAAATCGAGAACCTCCTCGATCAGCGACAGCAGCGTCTCGCCGGACGTTTTCACCGCCTTCAGATACGTCGCCTGTTCGGGCGTGAGCGGCGTGTCGCCGAGGAGATCGGCCATGCCGAGAATGCCGTTGAGCGGCGTGCGTATCTCGTGCGACACCATGGTGAGAAAGCGCGACTTGGCGCGGTTCGCCGCCTCGGCCTGATCGCGCGCCTCGGCCAACGCGCGCTCGGCGAGCACGCGGTCGGTCATGTCGCGGCCGACGCTTTGCATCTCGCTGCCGCCATCGGCGCGCACGGTGACTTCGCGCCAGGCGATCCAGCGCGCGCCGTCGCGCGCGGCGATCTTCTGGTCGTGCACGCGCGTGCCGTCGGCAAGGAGACTGGCCTCGCCCTGCTCCTCCACCGGGAGCGCAAAGGCGGTTGCGAGGAGGTCTTCGCGGGCGCGGCCGGCGAGCGCGCAGAAAGCGTCGTTGGCGTAGGTGATCGCGCCGCCGCCGTCGCGGCGCACGATCACATCGCCCTGCGCCTCGAAAAAGTTTGTGGCGCGCTCCTGCGCTTCCCTTATTTCCCAGTTGCGATCTGCCGCCTCGTCGAGGCGCGCCTCGAGATCGCGCAATTCCGTCTTCATCTGGCGGATGCGGGAAATGAGGATTCCCAGGGCCCCGCACGAGGCGCCGAAGAGCGCCGCGACGCCGATTGCGAACATGTGCGGATCGTAGTGCGCCTCGGGGGAGCTCGCCCCCGAGAGGAAGCCGAAAGCGACCGCAAACGACATCGAGGTTATGACCGCCGAGCGGACAATGAGGGAAAAGAGCCGGCGGCCGAGGATGGCGGGCTTTCGGAGGTTGGCGCGAGGCCGCATGGTCCCTGTCCCGCTCGGCACGCTTGCCGCGGCTCTGTCGGTCACAAGCCGCGTCGGCGCCCGTTGTTATCGATGCAGTGACGCGAATTTTGGCCTATGAACCTTGCCCAGCCCTTGCCGCCGGGAAGAACGATTGGAGCAAGGGTTGATGCTTTGTTAACATCGCGTCGGACTAGTCGATGGGAACTCATCGAAGTTCGATGGCGGCCGGAGAAAACGGATGGACAAAGTCGTGGATTCGAAGCGCTCGCGGGCGAGGTCTTCCGGGCCGGCCCGGCCGGAGCGGCCGACGCGCGAGGAGGCGGAGGATGCGGTGCGCACGCTCATCCGTTGGGCGGGCGACGATCCCGACCGCGAAGGGCTTCTCGCCACGCCGGGCCGCGTGGTGCGCGCCTATGAGGAATGGTTTGCCGGCTACAAGGATGATCCGGGCGAATATCTCAAGCGTACGTTCGAGGAGACCGGCGGCTACGACGAGGTCGTGGTGCTGCGCGACATCCGCTTCGAATCGCATTGCGAGCACCACATGGCGCCGATCATCGGGCGCGTGCATATCGGCTATCTGCCGCGCAACCGCATCGTCGGAATTTCGAAATTGGCACGGCTGGTCGACGTCTATGCAAGGCGGCTGCAGATCCAGGAGAAAATGACCGCCGAGATCGCGGCTTGTCTTGATTCCGTGCTCAAGCCGCACGGCGTGGCGGTGGTCACCGAGGCGACGCATCAATGCATGACCACTCGCGGCGTGCACAAGACCGGCGTCACCATGGTGACGAGCCGCATGCTCGGCGTCTTTCGCGATCATGCCGAGACGCGGCAGGAATTTTTGTCCGCGATCGGCATGCGCGCGTCGATCAACGTCGCCAACGGGGCGGGGTGAAGGTTTAAGCCGCGCGCCTGATCTCGTCGGCCAAAGCGCGGTAGGACAAAGCCTCGGCGAGGTGGACGCGGCCGACTTTTTCCGCGCCGTCGAGATCGGCGAGGGTGCGCGCAACCCGCAGCACGCGATGATAGCCGCGCGCGGAGAGCCGCATCGCATCGGCGGCTTCACGTAGGAGCGACAGCCCGCTCGCATCCGGCCGCGCCACGTCCTCAAGCACGGCGCCGGAAACCGTTGCGTTGCTGCGGATGTGCGGCAGCCCGATCGCGGCATAGCGCGCGGCCTGCCGCTCGCGGGCGAGCGCGACGCGCTCGGCGATCTCGCGGCTGCCTTCGGTCGGCGGCGGCAGGATCAGGTCGGCGGCGGTCACCGCCGGCACCTCGATGTGCAGGTCGATACGGTCGATGAGCGGGCCCGAAATGCGTGCCTGGTAATCGGCGGTGCAGCGCGTGTTGGGCCCGCGGCGGCAGGCGTAGCCGGGCTCGGCGGCGCGCCCGCAACGGCACGGGTTCATCGCCGCCACCAGCATGAAGCGCGCCGGATAGGTGACGCGGTGATTGGCGCGCGCGATCGCGACCTCGCCGGATTCCAAAGGCTGGCGCAGCGAATCGAGCACCTGCGGCTGGAATTCCGGCAGCTCGTCGAGGAAGAGAACGCCATGATGGGCGAGCGAGATCTCTCCCGGCCGCGCATGCAGGCCGCCGCCGACCAGCGCCGGCATGCTGGCGGAGTGGTGCGGCGCACGGAATGGACGCCGGTTGGTCAGCGCGCCGCCCTTGATCTCGCCGGCGACTGAGGCGACCATCGAGACTTCAAGGAGCTCGGCCGGCGCCAGCGGCGGGAGAATCGAGGGCAAACGCGCGGCGAGCATCGATTTGCCGGCGCCGGGCGGCCCGACCATGAGCAGGTTGTGGCCGCCGGCGGCCGCCACTTCGAGCGCGCGCTTGGCGCTTTCCTGACCCTTGATGTCGGCGAGGTCGAGCGCAATGCCTTCGACCTCGAGGATTTTCGGCTGCGGCCGCGACAGCACCTGCGTGCCCTTGAAGTGGTTGGCGAGCTGGATCAGCGAAGACGCCGCGATGATCTCGATCTCCGGGCTCGCCCACGCCGCTTCCGGGCCGCACGCGGCCGGGCAGATCAAACCCTCGCCGCGGGCATTGGCGCCAATGGCAGCGGGCAGCACGCCGGCGACCGGCGCGATCGAGCCGTCAAGACCAAGTTCGCCCAAAACTGTAAATCCCGACAGCGCGTCGTGCGCAATGGCGCCGATCGCCGCCATCAGCCCGAGTGCGATCGGCAAGTCGTAATGGCTGCCCTCCTTGGGCACATCGGCGGGGGCGAGATTGATGGTGATGCGGCGTGCCGGTAGCGCAAGGCCGGAGGCGATCAGCGCCGAGCGCACGCGCTCGCGCGCTTCCGATACCGCCTTGTCGGGCAGGCCGACGATGGTGAACGCCGGCATGCCGGGCGCGACTTGCACTTGGACATCGACGGGCCTGACCTCGATGCCCTCGAATGCCACTGTGGAGACGCGCTGCACCATATCCGACCCCGCCCTGACCAGCAGAGTAACGGAAGCAAGCATGGCTGGCAAGAACAATTCATGAACAAACTTCAGACATGAGCGGAGGATTTTAATCCGGGACCTTGCTGCCTGCATCACAGAGTCCTTGTAGCCGTACGCTAAAATGAAGCCCCGGCCCGCGGCGCCGCCGCCGGCAACTGCGAGAAGGCACATGTCGTCTGCGACGGCTTCTTGACATGCCGTTAAATGCGCCAATATTTGCGTATCGAAAGCGCTTGCCGTGACCAGGCCCGAAACGAACCGCACGAAAGTCGCGGCAAGACTCAAGCGAGAGGGTTGGGTCGAGCGCCACGGCGGCGACCATGACGTATACAAGCACCCGAACAAGTCCGGCCGCATCATCGTTCCGCGTCACCGGACACTTTCGCCTGGCGTAGCCCGCGCTATCGCGCGCCAGGCCGGATGGCAATGACGGAGATTTCCATGGCTCGGTACGTGGCCATCGTGGACGGGAAACCTGGCGCGTTTGGCGTCGTGATACCCGATCTGCCGGGATGTACCTCCGGCGGCGCAACGGTCGATGCAGCGCTCCGCAACGCCGTCGAAGCGGTGACGCTGTGGGTGGAGGACGCCCGCGCGGATGGCGAGAAAATTCCAAAACCGCGCTCGGCGGAAAAGCTGCGCGCCGATCCCGAGGTCGCCGCTGCACTCGCGCGTGGCGGTATTCTCGCCTATGTGCCGCTCGTGCTCGACGCCGGACGCCCGGTCAGAGCCAATCTGTCGCTCGATGCCGGCCTGTTGAATGCGATCGATGAGGCCGCCGAACGCCGCGGCCTCACCCGCTCAGCATTCCTCGCCAGCGCCGCACGGGAGAAGATCGAGAGCGAGGGGTAGGCCGTCCTACGCTTGCGCCAGTGCCCGCTTCGCCTCGATCCTGTCCCAGATCATGGCCGCGATGTCGGGGCCGCCGAAATTCTTCACTGCGCGGATGCCGGTGGGGGAGGTGACGTTGATCTCGGTGAGGAAGCCGTCGATCACGTCGATGCCGACGAAAAGAAGGCCGCGCTCGCGCAGCGCCGGGCCGAGGCGGGCGCAGATTTCGCGTTCGCGCGCGGTGAGATCGGTCGCCTTCGGCACGCCGCCGCGGACCATGTTGGAGCGGAGATCGTCCGGCGCCGGTATGCGGTTGACCGCGCCGGCGAACTCGCCGTCGACCAGGATGATGCGCTTGTCGCCTTCCTTCACCGCAGGAAGGAATTTTTGCACCACCCACGGCTCGTGGAACATCGTGGCGAAGAGATCGTAGAAGGAGCCGAAATTGAGGTCTTCGCGAGCGATACGGAAAACCGCCTCGCCGCCCTTGCCGTAAAGCGGCTTCATGACGATGTCGCCGTGCTCAGCGCGGAACGCTTTGATGGCGTCGAGGTCGCGGGTGATGAGCGTCGGCGGCATCAGGTCGGGGAATTCGGTGACGAAAATTTTCTCCGGCGCGTTGCGCACGTGGCTCGGATCGTTGACGACCAGCGTCTTCGGATGGATGCGGTCGAGCATGTGCGTGGTCGAGATGTAGGCGAGATTGAAAGGCGGATCCTGCCGCAGAAGCACCACGTCGAAGGAGGAAAGGTCGACGTGCTCGGCCTCGCCGAGCCTGAAATGGTCGCCGGCGCTATCGCGCACCTTAAGCGGCCGCACCGAGGCCGACACTTTGCCGTCGCGCAGGACGAGCCGGTCGGGCGTGTAATAGAAGATGGGATAGTCGCGGGCCTGTGCTTCCAAGAGCAACGCGAACGTCGAATCGCCGCTGACGTTGATCCGCTCGATCGGGTCCATTTGCACGGCGACGTTCAAGCGCATGATTCGATCGGGGCTGAAGGGCGAGGCCGCCAACGTCTACGCAATTTTGGCGGCGACCGCCATGGCGCCGGGCGCATTAGAGCATGATCCGGAAAAAGCCTGCCCCCGGACTTGATCCGGGGGTGGAAGCCGGTTTTCCGAAAAGATCATGCTCCACTAAGTGCGACATTCAACGGGTTGCATCGAAGGCGTTGGCGATGTGCTGCGGCAACCTGCCGGGCGCGACCAGGATGACGTCGAAGCGAATGGCGCGCTGTACATCGTCGGGGTGGTGAGCCAGCCAGAGTTCGGCCGCGGCGATGATGCGGCGCTTTGTTCGCTCGGTCACCGCTTCCGCGGCCTCGTCGGCGCTCCCGCGCGCCTTGACTTCGACAAAGACGAGAGCGCTGCGGCGACGCGCGACGATGTCGATCTCGCCGAACGGTGTCTTCCAACGCCGGGCCGCGATCCGGTAGCCCTTGGCGATGAGCAGCAGGGCAGCGCGGCTTTCCGCGGATAGACCGAGCCGGAACGCCGCTATGCGCTCGCGCCGCGGCCGCTCAAACGGTTCGACCGGCTCAGCGCGGCGCGCCATGTTTCGTCTCATGTTTCGTCTCCTGGCTTCCCTCCTTCGCCAGCGCCAGCGCGCGCTGGTAGAGTTCCCGGCGCGAGAGACCGGTCGCATCCGCCACTTCGCCCACGGCATCCTTCAGCGAAACTCGGGCGAGAGCCTGCCGCAGCAGCGAATCCATGTCAGCGGCGCTCGGCCGTTGCGGCCCTTGTGGGGGCGCGATGACGAGAACGATTTCGCCGCGAACTTCGTCCGCAGCACAGCTTTGCGCCAGCGTCGCCAGGTCGCCGCGCCGGATTTCCTCATGCATCTTGGTGAGCTCGCGGCATAAGGCTGCTTCGCGGCCGCCGAGCCCGGCCGCGAGGTCGGCGAGCGTCGCTGCGATCCGCGGCCCGGTCTCGAACAGCACCAGGGTCGACGGGATGCGGGCGAGCTCGGCAATGCGGGCGCGCCGCGCGGCTTGTTTCGGCGGCAGGAAGCCGGCGAAGAAGAATTGATCGGTCGGCAAGCCGGCGACGGTCAGTGCCGCGAGCGGTGCCGAGGCGCCCGGCAGCGTGGTGACCATATGCCCGCCTTCCTGGGCGGCACGCACAAGCTTGAATCCGGGATCCGACACGAGCGGGGTGCCGGCATCCGATACGAGTGCGATTGCGGCACCTTCGGCGAGCCGGCGCAGGAGCTTAGGGCGCGCCGCCGCCGCATTGTGGTCGTGGTAGGGTGTGAGCGGGGTTGCGATGGCGTAGCGGTCGAGCAGCTTACGCGTCACGCGCGTATCCTCGCAGGCGATCAGGTCGGCGCCTGCCAGCGTCGCCAGCGCGCGCAAGGTGATGTCGCCGAGATTGCCGATGGGGGTCGCTACGATATGCAGTCCAGGTGCGATCCTCTCGACGTCGATGGGATGGCCGCCAAGGACGTAGCGCCGCTGTGCGCGATCCTCTCGGCCGGGCGGGCTCGCAGGCGCATTGCTCATCTCACTACCCTAGCGCCGCTCTGCTTGGCCGTCATGCCGTGGCAAATTCCTTATCCTTTTCATTTAGTTAACCATTCGCCGCCAGAATGACAGATTAGCGTTGCCCTATGGCAGCCGCTTAGGCCGCCGTGAGGAGAACCGCATTGTCCGCGGAATTGTCGGTTCAGGGGTCGGCCGCCATGCCAACACGGCGCCGCTCGCTAGCGGGCCTGATGGCTGCGGCAGGCGCCCTGCTGGCAGGCTGTTCGGGGAATTCCAGCTTTTTCTCCTCGATGCCGTCTTTCTCCTCCAATCCGCAGCCGCAGAACGCACAGCCGCCGGCGCCGGGAACAACACTCGGAACCGGCCAGGTCAAGGTTGCTCTCATTCTGCCCTTGTCGGCCAGCGGCAATGCCGGTCTCGCCGGCCAGGCGATGCGCAACGCCGCGGAAATGGCGCTATCGGAATTCAACTCACCGAATATCCAGCTCTTGGTGAAGGATGATGGCGGCACCGCCGAGGCGGCACGGCTGGGCGCACAGCAGGCGCTCGACGAGGGTGCCGAGATCATCCTCGGGCCGCTGTTCGCACAATCGGTCAGCATCGTCGGGCAGGTGGCGCGTACGCGCAACATTCCGGTCATCGCCTTCTCGACCGATGCCAATGTCGCGTCGCGCGGCGTCTATCTCCTCAGCTTTCTGCCGGAGTCGGATGTCGCGCGCATCGTGCAATATGCCGCGTCTACCGGGAAGCGCTCTTATGCGGCGCTTATTCCCGACAATCCCTATGGGACGGTGGTCGAGGCGGCGTTCAAGCAGGATGTCGCGCGTCGCGGCGGCCAGATTGTCGCGCTCGAGCGCTATCCCCATGACAAAGCGGCCATGGCGGCACCGGTCAAGAACGTCGCCCAGGCGGCGGGCCGCGCCGACGCTCTCTTCATCCCGGACAGCGGCGATGCCGTGCCGGACGTGGTCCAGGCGCTGGTCGCCAACGGCGTCAATACCAAGAAAATCCAGCTTTTCGGCACCGGGCTGTGGGACGATCCGCGCATCTTTTCCGCGCCGGTCCTCGATGGCGGATGGTACGCGGCGCCGGATTCAGCGGGCTACCGCAACTTTGCTGCACGCTACCGCGCCCGCTACAAGCAGGAGCCGGTGCGCACCGCAACTCTTGCCTATGACGCGGTTGCGCTCATTGCCGCGCTGGTGAAGACGCAAGGGCCACAGCGATTCTCTGCAGAGGTCTTGACCAACCCGTCGGGTTTTTCCGGCATCGATGGGCTGTTCCGCTTCCGCCCCGACGGCACCAACGAACGCGGACTCGCGGTGATGCGGGTCGCGCCGTCGGGAGCGCAGGTCATTTCGCCGGCGCCGAAGAGCTTCGGCGCCTCGGGAATTTAGCGCATGATCCCGAAAAGTGGAAACCGGTTTTCAGAAGAGATTATGCTCAAACAAAAATAGACCTATTTCACGCCGCCAAATCGGCCACGACCGCGTCGAGCACGGGAAAACCGGGCATGCTGACGCGAAGGCGACCGGCGGCGGTCGTCTCGATGAGGCCGTGTTCGCGCAACGCCGCGATCCGCGCCGGATCGAGCGTTCGGCCGGCCAGCGCGGCGTAACGCAACGGATCGATGCCTTCGGCAAGCCGCAGCCCCATGAGCAGGAACTCGTCGGCCATTTCCTCGCGCGTGAGCACGTCGTCGGTGACGAGGCCATGCCCGTCCCTTTCGACGCGCGTGAGCCACGCTTCCGGACGTTTTTCGGTGGCGAGGGCATGCCGGGAGCCGTCGATGTCGAGCCGGCCAATGTTTAGTCGACCATGGGCGCCCGGTCCGACGCCTCCATATTCGTGCGCGCGCCAGTAGATGAGATTGTGGCGGCTTTCGCCGCCGGGGCGCGCATGGTTGGAAATCTCATAGGCCGGCAGGCCGTGCGCCGCGCAGATCTCCTGCGTCGTGTCGTAAAGGGCGCGCGCGGTATCCTCGTCGGGAATTTTAAGCTTGCCGGCCGCATGGAGCGCAGCGAACGGGGTCTCCGCCTCGATGGTCAGCTGATAGAGCGAGAGATGCTCCCCGGCCTCGGTAAGCGCATGCGTGAGTTCGCGCGCCCAGTCCCGCGGCGTCTGCCGCGGCCGCGCATAGATGAGATCGAACGAGTAGCGGTCGAAAACGGCACGCGCGACGGCGACGGCATCGAGCGCCTCGCGCGCCGAATGCAGGCGCCCGAGCTCGGCGAGCGCGCGATCGTCGAGCGCCTGCACGCCGAGCGACACGCGGTTGATGCCGGCTGCGCGGTAGCCGCGGAAGCGCGCGGCTTCGACGCTGGTCGGATTGGCTTCGAGCGTGACCTCGGCGTCAGGCGCGACGCTCCAATGCCGCGCGATCGCATCGAGCACGGCAGCGATCGTCGCCGGCTGCATCAGCGAGGGCGTGCCGCCGCCGAAGAAGATCGTGGAAACGGTACGGCCCGGCACGCGCGCGGCCATTGCAGCGATCTCGGCAGAGAACGCGCTCGCGAAGCGCGCCTCGTCGATGCCGGCGTGGCGGACGTGGCTGTTGAAGTCGCAATAGGGGCATTTCGACAGGCAGAACGGCCAGTGCACGTAGACGCCGAAAGCCGGCGCACTTTCTTCTCCCTCCCCCGCTTGCGGGGGAGGAGAAGGGTTGTCACTGCTGGCCAAGGCACGCCTCCGCGAGCTTGAGGAAGGCACGGGCGCGATGGGAAAGCCCTTTTCCACGCGGCGGCAACCCATGCTTTTCTTCGCGCGGCATTTCGCCGAACGTGCGCGCGTGGCCGTCCGGCAGGAACATGGGATCGTAGCCGAAGCCCTGACCACCCCGCGGCGGCCAAACCAGCGTGCCGGTGACGCGGCCCTCGAATTCCTCCACATGACCGTCCGGCCAGGCGACGCAAAGCGCGGAGACGAAATGCGCCTTGCGGCGCTCCGGCGTCGTCGCGCCGCGCTGGCGCAGTTTTTCCTCAGTCGTCTCCATAGCCCGGGCAAAATTCCGCTCGGGCCCGGCCCAGCGCGCCGAATGGATGCCCGGCGCACCGTCGAGCGCATCGACCACGAGGCCGGAATCGTCGGCAAAGGCGGGCAAGCCGGTCGCCTTTGCCGCTGCTTCCGCCTTGATGCGCGCGTTGTCGTGGAACGTCATGCCAGTCTCATCCGGCTCCTTGAGTCCCAATTCGCCCACCGATGTGGCGTCAATGCCGTAGGGTGCAAGGAGCTCGCGCATCTCGGCAAGCTTGCCGGGATTGTGCGTGGCGATGACCAGACGACAGAGGTCGGATGACGGATGACGGATTTTGCGGTGGATTCTCGGCGGTTCAGCGTCAACCATCTGTCGTCCGTCATTCGTCATCCGTCCTCACATACATGCCATCTTCTGCAAGTCGATGAGCTTGGCCACGCCCTTGCGCGCGAGTGCGAGCAAAGTGGTGAGCTGCTCCTCCGAGAACGGTATTTTTTCCGCGGTCGCCTGCACCTCGACGATATTGCCGGAGCCGGTGAGGACGAAATTGGCGTCGGTCTCGGCCTGCGAATCTTCCGCGTAATCGAGGTCGAGCACCGCTACGCCCGAACACACGCCGCAGGAGATCGCCGCGATGTGGTCGCGCAAAACCTCCTGCTCGACCATCGAACGCGCCTTCATCCAGGCGAGGCAATCGTAGAGCGCGATCCAGGCGCCGGTAATGGAGGCGGTGCGGGTTCCCCCATCGGCCTGGATGACGTCGCAGTCGATGGTGATCTGGCGCTCACCCAGCGCCCTGAGATTGACGACCGAGCGCAGACTGCGCCCGATCAAACGTTGGATTTCGACCGTGCGTCCATTCTGCTTCCCTGCGGACGCTTCGCGGCGCGTGCGTTCGAGCGTGGCGCGCGGAAGCATGCCGTATTCGGCCGTGATCCAGCCCCGCGCCTGCCCCTTGAGCCAGGGCGGCAACCGGTCCTCGAGCGTCGCCGTGACCAGCACGTGGGTATCTCCGAAGCGAACGAAACACGAGCCTTCCGCGAATTTCACCACGCCGCGCTCGAGCGAGACCGGGCGCAATTCGTCGGGCTGTCGGCGGCTCGGCCGCATGGGTCTCTCCCTCGGGGCGGCGCCACGCCGCGCAAGCTGATCGGCCGAGTCTTGTAGGGGCGAGAGGAGGGACCGACAAGGGCACAGACGTTCCGGGCATCCGCGAAGAGGCTCCGATTGCTTCCGGCCGCGTCTTGCCGATAGGCTTAAAGCTTGAAAGACGGGGTCCAAGTGGACAAGTCTTGCAGGAGCGTAGGGAGCTAACCTTGGCCAGCCATGACCTTCCGCTTGCCGCGAGCCAACTGAGCCTTGCTCAGCTCAACGAGCGTTCGCGCGAGATTTTTCGCCTGATCGTCGAGAGCTATCTCGCGACCGGCGAGCCGGTCGGCTCGCGCAACCTCTCGCGTATCCTGCCCATGACGTTGTCGCCGGCGTCGGTGCGCAACGTCATGTCGGATCTCGAACAGCTCGGGCTCGTCTACGCGCCGCACACCTCCGCCGGGCGGCTGCCGACCGAGACGGGGCTGCGGTTCTTCGTCGATGCCCTGATGCAGATCGGCGACCTCACCGAGCACGACCGCAAGGCAATCGAGGCGCAGGTCGCGGGCTCGGGCCAGTCGAAGTCGCTCGAAGCGGCGCTGACGGAAGCGTCCGGCCTGCTCTCCGGGCTCAGCCGCGCCGCGGGCGTCGTGCTTACCGCGAAGTCGAACCAGCGGCTCAAGCACATCGAATTCGTGCGGCTCGAGCCCGAACGCGCCCTCGTAGTCCTCGTTACCGAGGACGGCCAAGTCGAAAACCGGGTCCTCAATATCCCGGTCGGCCTGCCGACTTCGGCGCTGATCGAGGCCGGCAATTTCCTCAACGCGCGCATCCGCGGCCGCACCCTCGCCGAGGTCAGGGCCGAAATCGAGCAGAGGCTGAAAGAAGGCCAGGCCGAACTCGATCAGCTGACGCAGAAGATCATTGCCGCCGGTCTTGCCAGCTGGTCCGGCGGCGAAAGCGACGAACGCAAGCTGATCGTGCGCGGCCAGGCGCATCTGCTCGAAGACCTCAAGGCGCTCGCCGATTTGGAACGCGTGCGCTTATTGTTCGATGACCTCGAGACCCGGCGCGAAGTGATCGATTTGCTGGGCCGGGCCGAGCAGGCCGAAGGCGTGCGCATCTTCATCGGTTCGGAGAACAAGCTGTTCTCGCTTTCGGGCTCCTCCACGATCGTTGCGCCCTATCACGATGCCTCCGGCCACATTGTCGGCGTGCTTGGCGTGATCGGCCCGACCCGGCTGAACTATGCCCGCATCATCCCCATGGTGGATTATACGGCCAAGGTCGTAAGCAAGCTGCTCGGGGGCTGACGGATGTCGGATGACGGATGTCAGAGGTCGGATGACGGAAATTCGTTATTCTGACCTCTGACCTCCGATATCTGACCTCCGACCTCCGTCTCCCCCACGCTTGATTTTTGCCGCCTGAACCCTGATATGCCGGGCACTAGATTTGAGCATGATCTTTTCCGAAAACCGGCTCCCACTTTTCGGGATCATGCTCTAGATGATGGGTATGGACATGACGGAACAGACCGCTCGTGCCGAGGACGCAGCGGACCCGCCGGAGGCTGCCTCCTCAACCAATCAGCCAGCCGCGGCAGCGGCCGAACAGGCCGATCAGGCGGTGCTTGCAGCGGAGCTCAAGGACAAGCTCCTGCGCACGCTTGCCGAGATGGAAAATCTGCGCAAGCGCACTGAGCGGGAAGTCACCGATGCCCGCCTTTATGGCGTCGCTACGTTTGCGCGCGACATGCTCGTCGTGGCGGACAATATGCGGCGCGCGCTCGATGCGGTGTCGCCGGGGCTGCGCGCCAGCGCTGAGCCCGGCGTGAAGGCGCTCATCGACGGCGTCGAGCTGACGGAGCGCGAACTCCTGAAAGCGCTGGAAAAGAACGGCGTGCGCCAGTTCACGCCGCGGGGCGAGAAATTCGATCCCAACGTCCATCAGGCCATATTCGAAGTGCCCGACCCCTCGGTGCCGGCGGGCAGCATCGTGGAGGTGGTACAGCCCGGCTACATGATCGGCGAGCGCGTGCTGCGGCCGGCGATGGTTGGGGTGTCGAAGGGGGGACCCAAATCCGCGCCCATTCAGTCCGGGCCCATTCCGCGGACCGCCAACGACAACACCACTTCGGTGGTGGAAGATTCCTGAGGCACGCCCGAGGGTTACTTTGGTTCGATGCTGTCGCGGACCGTGCGCAGGCGGGCAAGGACGCGCGTCCAGGTATCGGCGCGCGCGACGCCGATCATTTGCAGGAAACCGCCGCTGCCGAAGCGCAGCCACTGCACCACCATCACATCGGTCCCAGTGTGCGCGTCCCTGGCTTCCGCCATGGTCTGGTATCCCGGCTGACCGCCGATGCGCAACGGCTCGGACATCGTGACGTGGACGTTCCTGATCCCCGCGATCTCGTTGAAAGACGACCGGGCGAAGTTCGCCCGGTCGTCCGGTTCCGTGGGACCGCCTGGCACGGCGGCGACCAGCAAACGCGCGTTGAGGCTTCCTTCGAATGGGTCCTTGGAGGAATCCTTGAGGCCCTCGCTCTGCGAGTCGCTCAAGACGAGCACACGGCCCCGGAGGACGCCGTCGACGTGGAATCCGGCAAGCTCACCGACCGCGAACGGTAAGAGGCTGAGTTCCTCCTCCTGCGGCACTGTCGGGCGCACCGACAGCGTCGCGAGCGCCGCGCGCACGACGCGATCCGGATAAGCGTCGTCCTGCTCCGGGACTTGGACGGTGACCAGCGCGGTGAGATCGCCTGCTGCCGCCACCAAGAGCCACTTGCGGTAACGCGCCTTGTCGGCGACTTGCCGGCCGGTGAGGAGAAAGCCCTTGCCCACGCTGAGCTGCATCGGCTCGCGTTTGTCCAAGCTGACGCCTTGCTTTCTCAGCGCATCGGTATCCAGCGTCTTCTCGATCCGGGAATAGGCTGCGGCCGGCAACGTGGTGATGAGGATCGCGGCATCCTTGTTCGGGTCCGAGAAACCAGCAAACGTATCGCTCGCCACCATGCCGACAGGCGGGACAAGCCCGATGCGGGACCCGGGCGGGAAAATCGGGTCGGCCGCCCGCGCCGGCATCGCCAGGACCATAAGCGCGAACACGGCGGCAAAACCGGCGGAAGCTCTGACAAAACTGAAGTTGCTATTACTCATTTTGCAGGGCCTCTGCTGCCTGCCGGGGTCGCGACTTTTCGACCGCGCTGCGCGTGACCCGACGCAATGTCAGATTGATCCGTCCTCCTTCCGGGAGCAAGCTTGATGTGCCCGGATAGATCCGATCGACGCCATGGAACGCAAGCCGGGCCGCTCCACCGAGAACGAGCACGTCGCCCGAGCTGAGGCGGAAGGTGCGGGTGGGCTCGCCGCGCTTTAACCCGCCGACGCGGAACAGGCAGGAATCGCCAAGCGAAATCGAGATCACCGGCGCATCGAAATCCTCCTCGTCGCGATCCTGATGCAGACCCATTTTCGCGGTCGGGCCGTAGAAGTTGATGAGACAGGCCTCCGGCGGGTCCCGATATCGGGCAAGCTCGTTCCATATTGCGATGAGCGTCGCGGGTATCGGTGGCCAGGGCCGTCCAGTGTCGGGGTGCGTCGGCTGATACCGGTACCCGCTCTGATCCGATACCCATCCGAGCGGCCCGCAGTTCGACATGCGCACCGTAAATGGCCGTCCCGACTTCGGCATGCGCGGCGTGAAAGGCGGCGCCGCCGCGGAAATCGTGCGCACCGCGGCGAGCAACTGGGCCTGTCCGTCGCGGTCAAGATATCCGGGGCAGAGGCGAAGCCCGGCAAAGTTCGTCTGTAAGTTCATGCGCACGCCTTCATCCGATTGTTAGCAATACCCGGCAATTTGCCGTCCCTTTGCTCCGGCGCTCCTGTCTTGCGGCCCGATCACGCCCTCCTATATGAGCCAAGGTAAATCGCCTGGAAATGGCGCCGGGCGATGGTGAGGCTATGAGGGGGTCGGACGAGGGGTGCCTTTTGGGCCTGCCCGACCTGCCGGCAAAGAGAGGATTAACACCATGGCCAAGGTCATCGGTATCGATCTCGGGACCACGAATTCCTGCGTCGCCGT